>JBFRWC010000465.1:0-3587 GCA_051439365.1 Leptolyngbyaceae cyanobacterium | reverse complement strand
GCCTTCTGCCTTCTGCCTTCTGCCTTCTGCCTTCTGCCTTCTGCCTTCTGCCTTCTGCCTTCTGCCTTCTGCCTTCTACCTTCTGCCTTCTACCTTCTGCCTTCATCCCCATCGGGGTGAGGTTGGTGAAGCGTTGCATGAATTGGCGATCGATGCGATCTTTCCATTGCCATAGTTGTTCCATGGGGCCGAGGGTAAAACGACCACGGGAGGCGATCGCACTTTCTTCTCCGGTCCCGACGAGAATCAGGAACTCTTTTTGCGGTTGGAAGGGTTTGAGGGGCTGATCTTGCAGGGCACGGCGGAGGTTGTCGTGCAACGGTTGGCCTTGGCGGACGGCAAAAACTCCGGCTTTGGGGCGGGGATAGTTAATCATGGTGGCGATATCCCCAGCCGCGAAAATGTGGGGATGGGAAATGGATTGGAGGGTGTCGTTGAGTTGAATAAAGCCTCGGTCGTCGGTGGCAAGGCCAGATGGGGCAATCCAGGGAGCAGCGGCAGCACTGGTGACCCAAAAGACGCGATCGCACTCTACTTGATCACCCGATCGCCCTATGACCTGATAGGTTGACGGTTTGGGATGACTTGCACTGTCATGAGTGGGGGTAATGGCGACCACTTCATCATTGAGATGGAGATGAATGCCGCGATCGCCCATCAAGGTTTGAAATAACCGCCGCATTCGGGGATGGCGTTCCGGCAACAATTCGGCACCACGATGGAATAGGTGAATTTGATCAGGACTGCTGTTAGGGGAATTGGCGGATCGAATGCGTTTCAGTCGTGCTTGGATCGCGAGGGCGAGTTCAACCCCACCCGCACCGCCACCAACGATGCCTAGACATAGACCAGTTTGGGGCGCTTGCTCCACCTGTGCAACCAACTGCTCCCAGTAAGTCAAAAACTGAGAAATGGGTTTGACTGGAATCGCGTATTCTTTGGCCCCAGGAACGGTAACACTGGCGGGGGTACTACCGATATCCACTGACAAAACATCGAAGGAAATAGGGGGATGATCGGCACAGTGAATCAGGTTGCGCTCTGGGTCAAAGGCGATCGCTCGATCCACAATCATCCGCGTCTGGGCAAACTGACACAGGGGCCGCAGGTCAATGTGACACTCGTCGTAATCGTACAGGCCAGCCACGTAACCAGGAAGCATTCCCGAATAGGGGGTATGGTACACGTCCGAAATCAACGTTAGCCGCACCCCCGGAATTGGATTCATCCCCAAGAGTTTGAGGGCGATCGCGTGGCTGTGCCCCCCTCCCACCAAAACGAGATCGCGGACAATGGGAATGATTGGTGATTGCAGCATTTTCAACGGTGTAAACTGTGGCGTAGATGGAACAGTTCCAAATAATGGAAACCACTCTATGATGACAGAGAACTTACCATTGCCTCTTTGGAGAACTGCGCACGGTCCAGCTTTACCAAAAAAGCTGAAATGTTCTGATTGGATCAGTGAGTTCATTCAAGAGCGGGGACATCAGCCACAGCGGCAATCGAGTCATCCCTTCCATAAACAGCACTGCAGCAACCATTGGCCACCATCCCCGGGGGGAATTGGGAGGGAACCGGAGCATGGCTCTATACAATCCTAGTTCCATCATTCCCAACAGGAGCACACGGGCAATGGGGATACGAGAGAACAAACTTTGACCCACCGTCGCATCGGCCATCAGCATCACAATCAATACGGCTAAATGAATCCCAAAAGCGCTGATGTAGGGCAATCGCCAACGCACTCCTGTTGCTAAAACGGTTCCTTCTTGAAGCGCTAACGGGCGAACACCCAAAATAAACACGAGCAACGCCAACGGCACCACACCTAACAACACCATCCCCTGGTCATAGGCCGATGCCATGTCAGCCATAAGATCAGGACTCAGCTCGGCAATACGACTGATTTCTTGGATGGAGAACAAATAGACCATGATGGGAGCAAATGCACAAAACAACGTCCCCAGTTCCCACGCCAATAATTTGAGAATGTGGGGGGTAAGGTTGGATTGTGCTGGGGGGTTCTCCTGAACGGACGGTAAGGTTGCCGGTTGTGCAGTTAGCGGTTCCAACGTCACCTGCTGACTGGCAAAAGCTGGTGTTTCGGCTTCAGGGTTCACCGCAGTGGGTTCGGCTGGTATCGAGAGGATTCCTGGGTCAGTCAGGCTGACAGTTTCAGTCCATTGGGGACGGCGATCGCCAGTCTGCTGGCCACCAATGACGGCAGTGTTGGTGAAGGCCGGATCAATTTGCAGCAATGTTTGTTGGAGATAAAGTGCAATCGATTGGGCCGGAACCGTTGGCCCAGTCACTAGAATCCGGAGAATTAACCCCTGCCGGACCACGGTGGCGCTCAGGTTATGTTTCTGAAGACTTTGGTTTAGCAGGGTGGCGATCGCAGGTTCTTGTCCTTGCTGCGCCAATGATAAGAGATCGGAAACTTTGTGGGTCATTAAACAAGACTGTGCGATTGCAATTGCAGATGAACCTATATCGATGAACCTATATCGATGAACCTATATCACTGACGGCGATAGAGAAGCAATGCTTTACCTTTATCAGTATCAGTGTACCCACTGCTTTTTAAGAAATATCAGCCACCGAACAAAAAAGCGATCGCCCCTCTTTCTTTTTTTAAGAAATATCAGCCACCGAACAAACAAGCGATCGCCCCAAAATGTGTCGTTTCTCCTGAGGCGATCGCTTACTTAAGCTCTTGTGCCCATCTCAACTTTTTGTGCCCATCTCAACTTCTTGCGAGATCACCAGATCCGCCAATAGCTCACGATTTTCACTCACCAAAGGAAACTTAATTTGGGCAGCGGTCGCACCTCGCTGAATTAACCGTTGCCGTAGAGTTTCAAAACTACCCGGAGCTAAAATCCGGAGGCGGGGCGGGGGAACCGCATCCGCCCGCTTGAAGGCGTAGGAGGTGTGGATGTCCTTCAGGGTTTGGTCAAACTGCTGGAGAAATTCTTTGGGATTATCTAAGGTAGAGCCGGGGGCAACTTCGATATTGACCAGGTAATGAGCCGGGATTTTATCGTCGGAGAGGGTAATACAAAAGTTGGTTAGTTTGACGGCAAGCTTTTGCTGGAGGATTTGCATCACCTGGCTGGCATGAAATTCAGTGGTTTTTTCGGTGATGGAGGAAATCATGCCGCCGCGCCGATGGCGGAAAATAAAGTGAGGCAGGGTTCCGTGAAAGCCTGCAATTTCTACCACATCTCCCAGGTCGTAGCGGTAAAAACCGCTGTAATTCGTGACCACAATGCGGTAGCGATCGCCCACGGTCACCTCTGAGGGCAACACCGTTGTCGGCTGGGCTTCGTCCCATTGAGATTCTGGGATAAACTCTAGAAAACTGGTTTCAATCGCTGGATAAACGCTGTCTGTATTGAAATCCCGATGCACACCAAAGGTTGCTTCCGCTGAACTGTAGGTGCCACCAAAGATGGGAGTGTCACCAAAATATTCGGGGAAGCGCTCTAGGTAAAAGTTGGACGTTCCCCCCCGTGCAGTGGTGATAAACGACAGGTGAGGCCATGCCAAAATCGGGGTGAGTCGTCCATGCTGCTGAAAGA
>JBFRWC010000464.1:0-12822 GCA_051439365.1 Leptolyngbyaceae cyanobacterium | reverse complement strand
AAGAGACAGGGCCGAAAATGGGTCGAGGGAGATGTTGGGTCCGCAAGCGTCGGTATTGCCAGCCCCAGAGAGCGATCGCGCCTCCCCATCCTAGCCAATACCACCCGCTCAAACCCAGCACTATCCCCACTTTCGCCAACAGAATAGCTGTGGCCACAAAAAAGGCCAACACGGCTTCCGCGACCCGTTTGCCAAAAAAGCGGGCACTGGAATTCACCCCCACCTTGATATCATCTTCCCGATCGGCCATCGCATACACAGTGTCAAAGCCCATTGTCCACATGACGACTGCCCCCCACAGCCACCAGGTTATCGCGGTGATGTCGGCGGTGACTGCGGTCCAGCTAATCAGCACGGCAAAGCCCCAAGCAATGGATAGAACCAGTTGGGGGATGGGAAACACGCGCTTGGCTAAGGGATACAGCACAATTACAGGCACGGCAGCAACACAGAGCCAAAAACTGAGGGGGGTGAGATAGAAGGCAAGGCCTGCGGCACAAAGCATGGCGATGAAGGCCACCCCGATCCCGGTTTTGACGGTGAGGGCACGGGCGGCGAGGGGGCGATCGCGAGTCCGCTCCACATTGGGGTCAATATTGCGGTCCCACAGGTCGTTGATGACGCAGCCAGCAGCACTGGTGGTGATACTCCCCAGGATAACCACGCCAATCAGCAGCCAATCGGGCCACTGCCCCGCCACTTGACTATGGGCTGCCAGAAAAATCGCCCAAAGGGCTGGAATCATTAGAATCAGGCGACCTGCAGGTTTATTCCAGCGTAGCAGTCGCATAATGGCTTGCCAGGTCGATTCAGACGTTGAGTTGGTTTGAGTCACCATGATAAATCGGCAGGGAAAATATTGTAAGAACAAGTCAGAACATGGGTTTAGAGGCAAGCTATGATTCAGTAGCAGGTTGCTATGGTTTAGCCTCCGTCTTCATCTTAAGATAGGGAAGCTCAGAGGGCTGGAATTTGGACCAGAATTTGGACCAGAATTTGGACCAGGAGAAACGAATCGCCTTCGATCATGATTGCGATCGCCAATTTTAAGGGAGGGGTGGGCAAAACTACAACTGCCATGCATTTGGCGGGATTTTTCAAACCCACGGGCCGACTCTACTGATTGACACTGATCCCAACAGGCGGCGATCGCCATAATTACGGAAGGCGAAATAACCCATATTGACTGCCGAAATTCCCCACTCGACAGCATATCAAACTATCAAGAAGATGCCGCCTTAAACAAACCACCGAAGAAACCGCGAACTGATTGGGAGAGCCACTTGCGCCGCTGCCAACTCCGAAATTTCTGATCAAACGCTTTCCCTTCGGTTTGGCGCGATTGCCATCCGTCTAACGTCAAAAATAAGCCCCAAACGAGGGCAATGTAAATCGAAAAAGACAGGGCGTGACTGCCAAAAACCAGCAATCCAGATTCAGCATCCCCGAAGGTGAGGAAATCAAACACCACCAGAAAGCCATTTACAATCAAGTAACGGGTACGATGCTGCCGAAACTGGACTCGTCGCCATTCTAGGAAGGCTTTCTTTTCCTGGGCGATCGGTTTGCGCCGCTGCCATTCCTGCTCAGCCTCAATAATTTCTTCTGGGGTCAAGCCCATCTCTTCAGCAATCTCAAAGAGTTGATCGCGGGATAGTTCATCAGTCTGGGCTTGGTGAGCGATCGCCAACTGCAAAATGGCGTGAACTTCCTCTTGACGATAGGTGATGGGAGAGTCGGACTGGGACATGGCGCAAAGCAGGGGAATGCAACGGTTAATCTATCTTCTGTTATAGGTGATTTTGACAAATTTGTGGATCGCCTTGGGAGTGGGGAAGAGCAATCGGCCTTCTTCAAACCATCCGGCCTCAATTATTTGGTGAACCTAATCAAAACATTAAAAAATTGTTATCCTTGAGCAAGGAATTCTTGGCAATTAGTGCCTCCCTTCCCCTTACAATGGAGTGAATATACATCGTGTAATATGGGAAATCCCTTTTTATATAAGTCAATCTTATGCAAAAGGTAAATTTCTCGAATGCTGATGGGGATTGTTCATCTACCTGAGTAGAGCCGAATCGCGAGAAGATGGAGTGAGCATCGGTAGGGATTGTTTGCAAGCGGAGGCATGAAGCGATGAGCACTGAGGAATCTACCATCAATGCCAGTGAATCGGCAGAACAGCCAGAGATGACTGCTCCTGACAATCAGGCAGGCCCCCAAGAGGCGGAGACTCGAGAGGCGGAGACTCACCCAACTGAGTCCCAAAACCAACAGAATCAAGACTCGCCAACTTATACAGATCCATCAAGTAATGTTACTAGTAGCAAGGAGACCACAATGGCAACGGAGCAAAAAGCAGAATCTAGCGCAATCCAACTGAGCCAAGGGAGTGCGGTCCTGGGCAACCGCCCGGTGGGTGACAACGAATTTGCCATCAGCGGCACTATGACCTTCTCTGGTGTGCGCCCCATTGAAGTCAGTACATTGGCCGTGTATGACACGCTGATGGGAGGTCGTCCCATTGAAGCTAGTGAATTAGCCGTTGTGGATGCTGATACGTTGCCAGGACACCGCCCTATTTTCGCGAGTGCATTGGCGGTTGTGGATGCCGATACGTTGCCGGGACACCGCCCCATCGCTGCAAGCCCAGCTTATTTGATGGAAGGGAGCGCTACCTTGCCGAACAACCGTCCCGTTGCTTCCAATGCACCCGATGCTGGAGCGGCGTTAATGGGCTTTTTGGACTAGGTTTACCTAGATGCTCACCGGAGAACAGTGTGCATAGTGCGTGGTAGAACCCCGGCTTCTTGAAGAAGCCGGGGTTCTCGCTGATCTGTCTTCAATCAGAATGTGAAGAAAGATAAAAATCCCGTAAAAGCGAGTCCTGGCTGTCCCATCTAGTCGGGAAACTGATTATGATGGAGCGGATTCTGTGGGAGATTCTGGGAAGGAGGGGAAGCGATGATTCCTGTGATTTTGGCGGGTGGTAAGGGAGAACGATTTTGGCCTGTGAGCCGGATTGAGCGACCCAAGCAATTCTTATGTCTGGATGGGAGCGATCGCAGTCTCCTGCAAGCGACGGTCGATCGCCTACTACCAATGGCCGGGGATTGGAGCGGCATCTGGGTGATTACGGCGGCTCATTTGGCGGATGGTGTGCGGCAACAGTTACCCGAATTACCCGATGAGAATTTGTTGGTGGAAGTGGAAGGTAAAGATACGGCTCCCGCTGTGGCTTGGGCCACGCTGGAAATTGCCAAGCGCCACGGTGACGATGCGGTTGTAGGATTCTTCCCCGCCGACCACTGGATTGGGGAACAAGACAAGTTTATTCAGACGCTCAAGGCAGCAGAATCACTGGCAGTAGAGAAAGGGGCGATCGCCACCCTCGGGATTGCGCCCACCTACGCCTCTACAGGTTACGGCTACATTGAACAGGGAGAGGCGATCGGCTCAGTGGACGACCTCACCGCTTACAATGTCACCCGCTTCACTGAAAAGCCCGATAAGGACACCGCCGAATCATTCATTGCCAGCGGCAAATTTAGCTGGAATGCCGGAATGTTTATTTTCCAAGCCGGGGTTGCCTTGGAAGAGTTACGTACCCACGCCCCCGATATCGTGAATCCCATCGAAGCGAAGGGCGCAGCCGCTTATCCTGACCTGACCAAGCTCAGTATCGACTATGCCATGATGGAAAAAACCCAGCGAGCTTGTGTTGTGCCCGTTACGTTCACCTGGGACGACTTGGGGGATTGGAACGCGATGGAGCGGCTCCATAAGCAGCAAAACGGTGAGATGGATAACGTAGAACTCGGCAAGCATGTGGGCCGAGACACCACCGGAGCCGTCGTTTACAACACGGATGATGCGGAACTCGTGGTTACGATCGGTCTTGAGGATGTGGTGATTGTTAGAGATGGCAAGGCGACGCTGATCGCTGATAAGTCTCGCACCCAGGAAATCAAGCAGGTGTTGAAGACGTTGAAGGAAAGCCCTGAATATCGAGAACTGCTGTAGACAGTGTTGTTTGTCTATTGTCGTTATAAGCCACTTGAAAACCGTAAACTGTTGAAAAATGTTAAGCTGCGAATACCGCGCCACAAGGCGGGTGTGATGCAGTTGATGCAGGCTGTTACGGCAGAGTGATGTTACGGCAGAGTGAGGAGAGTAGACAAGATGGCAGTGCAGTTACGACAGGCGATCGCCGTAGGTTCATATCTAATTAGCCAGCGGTTGCAGGGAAAGAAGCGATTTCCCCTGGTATTAATGTTGGAACCCTTATTCCGGTGCAACCTCGCTTGTACTGGTTGCGGTAAGATTCAGCATCCCAAGGAAATTCTCAAGCAGAACCTGAGTCCAGAAGATTGCTTTGCAGCGGTGGACGAATGTGGTGCCCCTGTCGTCTCCATCCCTGGTGGTGAACCTTTGCTCCATCCCCAGATGAAGGAAATCGTCGAGGGTTTGGTGGAGCGCAAAAAGTTTATTTACCTCTGCACCAACGCCATTTTGCTGGAGAAGAACCTAGACAAGTTTGAACCGTCTCCCTATCTGACCTTTAGCGTTCACTTGGATGGGTTGCGAGAACACCATGATAAATGCGTGGACCGGGAAGGGGTCTTTGATGTGGCAGTCAAGGCCATCAAAGCGGCAAAGGCCAAGGGATTTCGGGTGACAACGAATACCACGGTGTTTGATGGGGCTGACCCGAAGGAAATGCAGGATTTCTTTGATTTCATCACCGATGAGTTGGGCACCGATGGCATGATGGTGTCTCCTGGTTACAGCTATGAGTGGGCACCAGATCAGGACAGCTTTTTGAAGCGGGAACAGACCCGCGCCCTGTTCCAAAAGATTCTGGCTCCGTTTAAGACGGGAGAACGCAACTGGAACTTTAATCATAATCCGTTGTTCTTAGATTTCCTGGTTGGCGAAAAAGACTACGAGTGTACGCCTTGGGGCAGTCCCAGTTACAGTGTGTTGGGGTGGCAAAAGCCCTGCTATTTGTTGAATGAGGGCCACTACGAAACCTTCCAAGAGTTGATGGACAGCACCGATTGGGACCAGTACGGTCGGGCGAGTGGGAATCCCAAGTGTGCCGATTGTATGGTTCACTGTGGATATGAGCCGACAGCGGCGGTAGATGCGATGCAACCCGAAAATATGTGGCGATCGCTATCCACGGTCCTCGGCTTAGCCCGTTAATCTGTAAAGATTTCTGGTTTTAGATCCCCGGCTTCTCAAAGAAGCCGGGGATCTTCACGGTTCTAGTTGCTCCCTATGCGTATTCTGCTGGTCGATGATGAATATGAACTAGCAGGCCCTCTCAGTATCCAACTAAAACGAGAGGGCTATACCGTTGATGTGGCCTACGATGGGGACAACGGTTACGACTTAGCCCAGAAAAACTCTTATGATCTACTAATTGTTGATTGGATGTTGCCAGGTCAGTCCGGGATCGCCATGTGTCAACAACTGCGGCAAACAGGGCTGACTGTGCCTGTGTTACTGCTCACCGCGAAGGACACGATCGACGATCGGGTGACCGGACTGGATGCCGGGGCCGATGATTATTTAGTGAAACCGTTTGAGCTGAAAGAATTGTTGGCACGGGTGCGGGCGTTGTTACGTCGTCCGTTGCTGGGCACGGGTGAGACATCGCCTCCGTCTCCTAACAATACGACATCGGTCTCCCGGCTACAGTTTGAGAATCTGGAATTGGATGAGGTGAATCAACTGGCTTACCGGGGCGATCGCACCATCGATCTCTCGGAAAAGGAAACCCGCCTACTCCACTATCTGATGACCCATCCCAATCAAATCGTGACGCACCAAGAACTATATGATTACGGCTGGCAGGGCGATCGCGCCACCCACAGTAATGTCCTGGCGGCTCAAATCCGACTGTTGCGGAAAAAGATAGATGCTCAGGGAGAACCTGCTCTGATTCATACGGTGTATGGTAAAGGATATCGCTTGGGACAATAGGTAAGTGTGTAGTGGTAGTCTGCATTTTTACGGTGATGCGTGCTTTGCATAGGTAAACCAACACACAACTTTTAGGTTTAGGAGGGTATCACGGTGTCAAAAGTACAACTCATGCGAGAACTTGAAGGCGCATCGGAAGCGTTTGCAACGCATAGCCTTTGGCTAATCGCAGCCCAGGTTCTAGATTTTTTGCTGTTCCTGAAACAGCGGCATTCTAATCCGAATCAAACTTCCCAAGCTCAACAGACTGTCTTAGAACATCAAACTTCCCAAGCTCAACAGACTGTCTTAGAACGCATGGGCGGCGTACCAAAATATTTACTATCCGATGGGCGACTCTCCGACCGAAAAAACCGCCGAGCCATTATTTCTGAGCGCATTCGGCAACGTTACCAGAAAGAAATATGACCAACCACCCGAAAATCTTAGTGGATACTGATTTCATAGACTGTGAATTCAGTGTCGTGCTTTCAGCCAATGCGATCCCTCTTCTCATGGATAGAGGTGATGGGGGGCGATCGCGGTTGGCTGAGCAGGCGATCGCTTCCCTCTATCACTCCAGCAACCCAGTTCCGATCGCCCATCAGCCTATACTTGAAGGCCACAATGCTAACTCGCCGCTAAACTATTGATTTACATGTCAGAATGCTGGAAGAAGCAGCTTAAATGTGGAACTACGGTTTGCCATGAATATCACCATCGATTTACCAGAAAGTGTCTTTTCTGCTCTGCGTAAGGCTCCCCCGGAGTTTATCCAGGAGATGCGAGTGGCGGCAGCGGCTAAGTGGTATGAGCTAGGGGAGCTGTCTCAAGGAAAAGCGGCAGAGGTAGCAGGGTTAAGCCGGAGTGAATTTATTCGGGCATTGGCTCGGTATCAAGTGTCAGTATTCCAATATTCTGCTGAGGAGTTGGCAGAGGAAATGGATAATGTTTGTTGATCGGGTAATTGTGAATGCTTCACCGCTCATCGTATTGTTTAATAGCGAACAAGAAGACTTGCTACCCCAGTTATTCCCAGACATTGTCGTGCCTCAAGCAGTGATAGATGAGGTAGTTTTAGCAAAAAGCGATCGCGCCGCTCAGCAAGTGCCTCAAGCTGATTGGTTCAAAACCCAAGTTGTGGCAATTAACCCAACAGTGGCTGCGTGGGATTTGGGTATGGGGGAAAGCAGTGTGATTAGTCATTCAATTGCCAACCCAGACTATTGCATTGTGATTGACGATAGAGCAGCCCGTCGTTGTGCCAAAAGCTTTGGAATTTCGACATTGGGGACTGGGCGGTTACTGGTCCTGGCAAAACAACGAGGGTTGATTACAACGGTTAGCGATCGCCTGGAACGGATTGTCCAAGCTGGATTATGGTTATCTCCACAAGTGATTAGTCTGCTCAAGGAACAAGCTGGGGAAGGATAGGCGGCAAATCCAGTATTGTACTTTCAGCAAATACGATCGCTCTTCTCATGGATAGAGTTGATGGGGGAGCGATCGCCCTCAAACAGCCCTAACCAATCTCGGTTTCTGGTTTCCTCCTCTACAAGTCTGATTACTCCAAATCACCATAGGTTTGAGGATAGCGACGTTGCAATTCGGCCCAAGGTAGCAGCAACCCATCCTCAATTTCAGTCCGACACTTTTCACTCACTGCCCCTCTAATCTTCAGCAGATCAACAAGGAATTCGTTGGCATCATAGTAGCGCTGAAGCTTCTGCTTTTGCTCATCAGTAAATTGCCAATCATGACCAATATTACGATGCTCAACCATTACCTCCTGCAGTTCTGTAATCCAACGCTTACCATGTTCTCTCCACCAATTCAACACTTGCTCTCTTTCATCAAGACGGGGTAATTGGGTATGTAGGATTTGGACTTTAAACTTTAATTCGGAATAACCAATACTACTGCTTTGAATAACATCATCTCGGCTAAGGATCCGGGCGAGCACGTAATTCAGAGTATTATCATGCTCAAGGTCACGTGCCAATTGGAGGGCACAGGCAAGATCACGGTCGAGGTCGAGGTCGAGAGAACAATCTCGGGTGAGTTCGCGGGCAAGGTCGCGGGTGAGTTCATAAACAGAAGCAATTTCAAGATCAAACTCAAGGGCACGGGCAAGGATACGGGCATCTACGTGATCGAGAGTATGAGCAAGTTCAAGGGCACAGTCGATGGCACGGTCATCATTTCGAGCAAGGCTGATGGCACAATCGAGAGCACGGTCACGTTCGAGAGTTCGGGCGTGGTTGTAATCGCGGCTAAGGTCGAGGTTGAGAGCGAGATTAAGGTCGATATCGAGTGAGAGGGAGTAGTAAAATGCCCGAATTGTCGAATGTTTATAGGGTGTTTTGACAGATTCAGATTTCTGAACTAACCACTTTAAGAAGGTCTGTATTTCTGGTGCTAAAATGGTTGACTGGTCAATCGCTTGTTTAATGAGGGATAGTAGCTGATCAGCAGGTTGTTGTGACTTCACCAACTGTTTCACAACTTCTTGCCAACGGGTACTGATAATTTTGGCAGCAAGTTGTTGAGGTGGTAGCTGAGTCAACTGCCGAACAGTGAAGTATTCCTGAAAAGTAAGGTAAGAAAAAGACCACAGTTCATCGGCACGTTCAATCAGTAAACCATGCTGAGCTTCAATCGCTTTCAGTACAGCAATTTTCTCTTGCTTATTAGCTAACTCTAGCTTGGCAGAAACTTGACTTACCAGCTCATCCTGCTCAAATAAGACAAAATTTTGGGGATTGTCAAATTTTCGTGCCGCAATTTCAATTAGTAATGCTTCTTTATCTTCAAGACTTAGCTGGCGATAGCCTTCAGTCCCAACTTCCCAATCACCAATATCTTTTTCATCATTCCAGCGACTTAAAAGTAATTCGACCCCTTTTTTGTATAGCCATCTTCTATTCCTCGGTATTTCTCCTTGATCTTGCAAGACTAAGCATATCAAGCCCAATAGTACTGGCGTTGCAATTAACTCTTTAAAGGATGGTTGATCGATAATAATACACTCAACTTTTATCCATTCATCGATGGCTTCTGTTTCGTTTTTGCCGCTGGCCATGAACCAATTCAAAACAAATTTTCTGGCTTGTTGCAGTCTGAAGTCAGCTACTTCAACCGAGGTGAAACCACTTGGAATACTTCCTATAGTTTGGGTACGGCAAGTCAGGATAATTCGATTTTCGGAATATTGAGAATATCGTCTGGAGACCTCCTTGACTTGATTCTGGACATTGCGCCGAAGTTTATGAGTAGGCACCTCATCAAAGACATCAATTAACATAAGGAGTCTGCCTAGTTTTAGCAGAATTAGAGTTTCTTCCCTTTCGAGTTCAAGTTCTTGACCGATTGCTTCAATAAGATCCCACGTTTGTTCTCGAATTTGTCGTAGTTCTATCAGGACAACAATATAATTGGTCTGGAATTTATTCTCACACCAGTCAACTGCTAGATGTTTCAGGAATGTTGTTTTGCCCGAGCCTGGTTTACCAAGAATCACCAATTTAGAAATCCCATTTGCAATTTCAAGCCCTTGGTTGCGCTGGCCACGTTTGCCTAATGCCAAACGATCAGATTCAATATCATAATTGTTTAATAGGCTCTCTGCTGAATCTAGACGCTTGTGTTCAGGTCTTTCTAGTAACCAAACATCGACATAAAGCTGGTCAACCCTAATCTCATCCCCACTCAGTAATCGCATCTGGCTATGTTGCCCTATGATTTTTTGGCGAGAACTTCTTTTGACCGGCTTAATTGATATTTCAACCTGATGATCAATGTAGAGCTTAATTACAAACCAAATAGTACGGAAGGTCAAAATCTCGATTTTCTGAAGATAGTCTCTTTTTTCTAGACAAGTGAAAGAAGCCTGAACTACTGGTTTTGAAAGAACATCGCTGTCAGAGATTCGTTGCCAGTTCAACCTGAGATCAAAACAGATTTTACGAAAGCTACCTTCGCCAATTGGTTCTTGCTTGAAAAAGTTGGTGATGGTTGTACGGGACATTTTCACCCGCTCAGCCAGCTTCGATTTATTGCCCTCAAAGTACTGCATCAACGCATTGTTCGCTGCTGTCCAATCAGTGAGTGTTAACTTGCGCGATCGCCCCATCTCCCTTACCACCCAAAAGGTTTAGCTCATGCCCTATTCTATCCGAGTGAACAATATTGAACATCTTGAACATAATTGGACGTTCAGTGAACGTTCAACTGAACAATCGACACCGTAAGGGTTTGAGAGACTAAGTACATGGTTCACATATCGTTTACACGAAGAGGCAAACACCATGAAAAAGTCACTGTTTATTTTCACCACTGCCATCACGACCACTGCGATCGCCACTAGCATCTACCTGGCCACATTGGAAAAGCCGACTGATATCCAGCGAAATCTCAGCACCACCAGTAACGCGATCGCGATCGCCGGCACTACCGCCCTCTTTGGGTTGCTGGATGAAGATGATGGGGATGAAGATGAATCTAGTGCGGACTAGATCGAGGGGATGTTTGTTGGAGGTTGGGGGCGTTTGGCTACGCCATGCCCCCGGCGATCGCTCAAGGGTGGCAGGGGCGATCGCGATCAATCCTGCATAATAAAGAAAAGCCTGAGTTGAGGAAACTAATTATGGCTGGACTTGAGCAACTTCATCAAGACATCGACGCACTGCCAGCAGAAGCAAAAGCCTTGCTATTCGACTTTGTACAATTGCTTAAACGCTTACACTTGCCATCCAAAACAGAAATGTCAGAAACGATAACCTCTCATCAAAGCGTATACGATCGATTTGAGGCAGCGGGACTGATTGGTTGTTGTGATGTTGACGAAGACTTGTCCACAACCTACAAAGATCAATTACCTGATGTTCTGGCAGCAAAATATGATCATCACTGATACTGGGTTTTGGCTGGCGCTTTTAGATCAACGAGACCGACACCATGTCAACGCGAAACAGGCACTGAGACAATACGATGAAGACCTCATCACAACCTGGTGTGTTGTGACCGAAACCTGTTATTTTTTGCTGAATCGAAAAGGAGTTGACGTTCAAACTGCATTTATCCGCAGTATCGATCAAGGGCTGTTTGCTATTTTCAATCTAGAAAGTCATCACGCTCCTCAAATAGCGGAACTGATGCAAAAGTATGCAGACCTGCCAATGGATCTGGCTGATGCCTCTCTCGTCATCCTGGCGGAACATCTAGGACATGGACGGATCTTGTCTGTGGATCAGCGAGATTTCAATACCTATCGTTGGAAGCAACACCATCCATTTGAAAATCTTTTGATCGATTAGGGCAAGAACTGCAGGGCGATCGCGCTTAGAAAAACCGACTGATATCCAGCGGAATCTCAGCACCACCAGTAACGCGATCGCGATCGCAGGTACCACCGCCATCGTTGGGTTGCTGGATGACGACGACGAGGATGAGAACGACTCTAGTGCCGACTAGAACGAGGGGGCGTTTGTTTGGGGTTGGAGGGCGATCGCTTTATGGGTAGAAGGGGCGATCGCCATCAATCCTGCATAATTAAAGAAAAGTCTTCACTGAGGAAACTAATCATGGCTGGACTTGAGCAACTTCATCAAGACATTTGACGCCTGATTGACTGACAAAAGATCAGCATAAACGGCTCAAACGATGGGCTGCTAGAGATTTTGGGGGTTGCACCAAAGGAAGGGGAGATGGCAATCTAATCGGATAGATCTCACTCATCTCCAGAGGATTGCCGTTCATGATGTTCTCCCCCCTCCACCATGCCCTGAAAGCTTGGATCGGTCAAACCGACTGGGCGCATCAAAGCCATCTGACCGTCGCGCTGTGGATGGTGATAGCCCTGATCGATAAGGGCATCTCAGTCTCACCGAATGGGCCTTGGTCTTGCCCAATCGAGGGACCAAACAACGGGCGCAAAGCCAGCAACGGCTACTGTCTCGGTGGTTACACAAGGCCCGGATTAATGTCCATCAACTCTACAAACCCTTGATCACCGCCGCCCTCGCGGACTGGAGTACCCGGTGATGTACGTGGCGCTGGACACTTCCTTGTTCTGGGAAGACGATTGCTTGGTGCGGCTATCGGTGGTGCATCGGGGCCGGACCTTACCGCTCAGTGGGTGCGTGTTGCATCATGCCAGTGCGAGTGTGGCCTACGAGGCGTATGCCTGGATTGTTGAGCGGGCGGTGAGTTGTATCCCCGATGGAGTGAAGGTCGTCCGACTCGCGGATCGAGGCTTTGTTCACACCCACTTGATGGAAACTCTCACCCAGCGGTGTGGCTGGCATTACCGGATTCGACTCAAGGCGGATAGCTGGATTTGGCACGGGAAAAGGGGCTGGGGCCAACTCAAGGACTATCACCTCAACCGAGGAGAGGCGCGGTGCCTGCATCACGTCCGCTTGCATAAGGGGGCCTACTACGGGCTGGTTCATGTCATCATTGGACGCAACAACCTCAATGGCGAATGGTGGGCGGTGGTGAGTGATGAGACCACGACGCTACAGACCTTCGAGGAGTTTGGCTTGCGCTTTGACATCGAAGAAAGCGTCTTAGATGACCCATCGAGTGGCTGGAACGTCCAACAATCGGAAATTCGAGACAGTCGGGCGCTCTCGCGCCTGTGGTTTATTTTGGCGTTAGCAACCCTGTATGTTACGGCTCAAGGCGTTGAGGTTGTCGAGAGTGGCAAATTGCCAGAAGGTGGATAAGCACCTAGACAAAATTAATTTTATATTCCTCACCAATTCCTTTGAGGACACGTTCAACGTACTCTACTAGAGAATTCCAACTTTTATATGCATCAACCTCAATCCAATAATATTTCATAAACTT
>JBFRWC010000463.1:0-3879 GCA_051439365.1 Leptolyngbyaceae cyanobacterium | reverse complement strand
TTCTCGTGTTAGTTCCCATGCAGGAAGTTCAACCTCGGTTTATGCAACAGCCTATGCCTATTGTTAAACAATCATCGGTGCTGGTCATCGGTGGCGCAGAAGATAAAGTTTATGGTCGCCAAATTCTCTCCACCTTTTTTCAGCGATCGGGTGGAGCAGAGGCCACCATTGGAATTATCCCCTGTGCGTCCCGTGAACCGACGATTATTGGCGATCGCTATCGTGCCATCTTCACGGATATGGGAGCCAAGCGAATTGAGGTACTCGATATTCGCGATCGCGCTGAGGGAGACAGTGCCAGGTGGTTGGAAAGCTTGGCCAACTGTACTGGGATTTTTTTGACCGGTGGGGATCAACTCCGCCTGTGCAGTCTGTTGGCGGACACCAATTTAATGCACACCATTCGGGTCCATGCCCAACTGGGGAAGATTGCGTTAGCAGGAACCAGTGCGGGAGCTGCCGTCATGGGAGAAAAAATGATTGCAGGTGGGGGCAGCGGTGAATCCCCCTGTCGCGCCTTGGTGGATTTATCGGATGGCTTGGGCATTATTCCCGAAATTTTGGTAGACCAGCATTTTCACAACCGTAATCGTATGGCTCGGTTGATGAGTGCGGTGGCGGCTTATCCCGATCGCTTGGGCATTGGCATTGATGAAGACACCTGTGCCTTGTTTGAGGCGGATGGCACGTTCCAAGTGATTGGCAAAGGAGCGATTACCGTTGTCGATCCCCGGATGTTGGCTCATACTAATTATCCCAATGTCGAGCCGAATGCCCCCCTGAGTATTCACAACCTGCGCATCCATGTCCTCAGCCCTGGCGATCGCTTTAATGTGCGCGATCGCACCCTAATCTCTTCCTAACTCGTCTCACAACCTCAACTTGACCCACTGAACCTTTAGATCTTCTTTTAGGTCTTATCGATAGATACCGACTTGTAAACACTGACTTGTAGAACAACATACTGACTTGGCATCACCTATGAAAATCCTCAAAACCCAGACCTTGCGTGGCCCTAACTATTGGAGCATCCGCCACCACAAACTGATTCTCGTTCGGTTAGATTTAGAGGATTTAGCCAATCGCCCGTCCGACGAAATTGCTGGATTTTATGAAGGACTTGTGGACACCCTGCCGAGCCTAATTGACCACTTTTGTTCCCCCGGATGCCGGGGCGGATTTCTCAGCCGTGTCAAGGAAGGCACCATGATGGGGCACATTATGGAACATGTGGCCCTAGAACTGCAAACCCTAGCGGGAATGCCCGTGGGCTTTGGTCGCACCCGAGAAACCGCTACGTCAGGGGTCTACCAGGTTATTTTTCAGTATGAAAATGAACGGGCTGGCCGTTATGCTGCCCGGGCGGCCTTTCGCTTGTGCCAAAGTCTTGTGGAAACGGGGCAATATCCCGTGGATGAATTGGAACAGGATTTGCGGGATTTGCAAGAATTGCGAGAAGAATCCGCCCTTGGTCCCAGTACCCAAACCCTTGTCCAGGAAGCCGAAGCCCGTCATATTCCCTGGATGGAACTGGATGCCAGAGCCATGCTGCAACTGGGCTACGGCAAATACCAAAAGCGGATTCAAGCCTCGCTGACGGCCCACAGTACCCTCTTGGGAGTGGAACTGGCCTGTGATAAGGAAAGTACGAAGCGGGTGCTGGGGAATGCGGGAGTTCCAGTCCCCTTGGGTGAGGTGATCTATCACTTGGATGATCTAGAAGATGCGATCGAGCGATTGGGGGGCTATCCCATCGTCGTGAAGCCGTTGGATGGCAATCATGGTCGGGGCATTACCATTAATATTGAAACCTGGGAGCAAGCCCAATCGGCCTATGATGCGGCTAGTGCCGTGTCATCTGGGGTGATTGTGGAACATTTCTACCAAGGGCGGGATCACCGGATTTTAGTGGTGAATCACAAGCTGGTGGCCGTAGCGGAGCGGGTTCCTGCCCATGTGGTGGGCAATGGCCGGGATACGATTGATGAGCTGATTGAAGTGACCAACCGCGATCCGCGTCGGGGTGAAGGTCACGATAATGTGTTGACCCGACTCAAAGTAGACCGGACGACTTGGGCATTATTGGATCGCAAAGGCTATACCCTGGATACCGTGCTGGCAGAGGGTGAAGTGTTCTACCTGCGGGCCACAGCTAACCTCAGCACCGGAGGGATTTCCATTGATCGCACCGATGAGATTCACCCCGAAAACATCTGGCTAGCAGAACGGGTATCGCGGATAATTGGGTTGGATATTGCGGGCATTGACGTGGTGACATCGGATATTTCCCAGCCGTTGCGCCAGGTCAACGGGGTGATTGTAGAGGTGAATGCGGCTCCAGGTTTGCGGATGCACTTTGCGCCCAGTGAAGGCATTGCCCGGAATGTGGCCGAACCCATTCTCAAGATGTTGTTTCCCCCCGGTACCCCCACCCGTATTCCCATCATTGCTATCACGGGGACGAATGGGAAAACCACCACGACTCGGCTGATTGCCCATATTTTCCGCCAAACTCAGGCGACGGTGGGCTTCACCACCACCGATGGGATTTACATCGGCGATTACTTGGTAGAGAAAGGCGATACGACGGGGCCGCAGAGCGCTCAGGTGATTTTGCAAGATCCGACGGTGGATGTGGCGGTCTTGGAAACGGCGCGAGGGGGGCTGTTGCGATCGGGTTTGGCGTTCAAACAGTGTGATATTGGCTTAGTCTTGAATGTGGCGGCGGATCACCTAGGCATTGGCGATATCAACACGGTGGATGATTTGGCCCATCTGAAGAGTGTGGTAGCTGAAGCAGTGTCGCCCAGTGGATACGTGGTATTGAATGCGGATGATGAGCGGGTGGTGGCAATGGCACGACGAGCGACGGCTCAGGTGGCTTATTTTTCCATGAACCCCGACAATCCGGTGGTGCGATCGCACACCCAACAGGGAGGCTTAGCGGCCATCTACGAAAATGGTTATCTCTCAATTCTGAAGCGGGACTGGCTATTGCGGATTGAAAAAGCGGAGAACGTGCCGCTGACAATGGGCGGACGGGCACCGTTTATGATTGCCAATGCTCTGGCCGCTAGCCTTGCTGTATTTGCCCAAGGCGTACAGATTGAGCCTATTCGGGCCGCGTTGCATTCCTTCCGAGCATCAGCCCAACAAACACCGGGACGGATGAACCTGTTCAACCTCGGTCGCTATCATGCATTGGTGGATTACGCTCATAACCCTGCCAGCTATGAAGCCGTAGGGGGCTTTGTCAAGAACTGGCCCGGAAAGTCCATTGGGGTAGTCGGTGGACCGGGCGATCGCCGGGATCAGGATTTTGTTGAATTGGGAGCCTTGTCTGCCCAGATTTTCGACGAAATCATTATTAAAGAGGATGATGACACCCGGGGGCGGCCCCGTGGGGACGCAGCAGATTTGATTCTCAAGGGAGTCCAGCAGGCGGCTACCGAGGTGCCGATGAACATTGAACTCAATGAAACCAAGGCGATTGAGATGGCCTTGGATCGTGCCCCTGATAACGGCTTGGTGGTGATTCTGCCCGAAAGTGTCAGTCGAGCGATCGCCCTGATCAACCAACGTAACCCCATTACGGATGCTTCAACCGGGACCGAGACTCGCTCTGCCATGGTTGAGGTATCCCCAAGTACCCCTGATGCTTTAGCCACAGGTTTGCGGCATTAACCCTAGGGACACGTGAGTTCGATGCAGTCGAGCTGCCCTCACCCCCGGCCCCTCTCCCAAAACCTACTGTGTACACACAAGTCGAACCACCCCCTCTAACTCCCCCTTGCAAAGGGGGAGGACCGGAGTTTCCCCCCTTTGCAAGGGGGGACTAAGGGGGGTAAAGCCGAGTTTTGGACTTCAAAATGAGATGTG
>JBFRWC010000462.1:0-8245 GCA_051439365.1 Leptolyngbyaceae cyanobacterium | reverse complement strand
GGGTGACGGCGGAACATTCCCGGTTGTGTTGGCTGGTTAGGTTGCCGAGGCGATCGCCCAACTCAGCCGTCAACTGACCCTCATCAAAGCGCCAGGTCCAGTTGCCGCTGGGCTTACCAGGAGTGTTCATGCGACAATCGCTGCCCATGCCAAACAAGTCTTGGAGGGGCACAATTACCTGGTTAGCGACGGAGCTAAAAGCTAAATGAACCATCTTCCAATGAACGCTGTCTTGATCGATGCCACCGATGTAGCCCATCAGTTTATCCCGTTCCCAGTGGGGCAGTTGCTCGAACCAACCGACGCTGGTGTCGTTGTCGTGGGTACCCGTGTAAACAATGCAGTTTTCAACGTGATTGTGGGGCAAATAGGGATTGCCATCGTCGCCACCAAAGGCAAAATGAAGGATTTTCATGCCGGGGAACTGGAAGCGATCGCGCAAATGCTCCACTTCTGGGGTGATGATGCCCAAGTCCTCGGCCACAATCGGTAATTTACCCAATTCAGCCCCAATTTTCTCAAATAGCTGATGACCCGGTGCGCCGACCCAATGACCATTAATCGCGGTTTCCTCGCCGTAGGGAATTTGCCAAAAGGCTTCAAAGCCCCGAAAATGGTCAATCCGCAGAATATCCACATAATCCAACAAGCCCTTGAAGCGACGCACCCACCACTGAAAGTCGTCCTGCTGAATTTTCTCCCAGTTATAGATGGGATTGCCCCACAATTGCCCGGTTTCGCTGAAGTAATCCGGAGGGACTCCCGCCATCCACGCAGGCTCTCCCGTTTCCTGATTCAGTTGGAAAATGTCGGGCGATTCCCAGACATCCGCGCTGTCATGGGCCACATAAATGGGCATATCGCCAAAAATAATGACCTCCCGTTCGTTGGCGTATTTTTTCAGCGCCGACCACTGGTTGAAAAATTCAAATTGCCAGAATTTATGCTGGAACACCGTGTCAGCTAGCTGCTCTCGCCAATACTCCAAGGCTTCAGGTTTGCGCTTCACGAGGGTCTGGTCCCACTGGGTCCAGGACTTGCCGTTGTTGGCTTGCTTCAACGCCATAAACAAAGCATAGTCATCCAGCCAGTCTTGGCGATCGCCACAAAACGCATCAAAGGCCGATTTCTGCTCTGCCGTTGCATTGGCCGCAAAATTCTGGGCCGCTTTCGTGAGCAAATTGAGCTTGAAGGGGATAGCTTGATTGTAATCAGCGCAATGGGTGGGAAAAGTGGGGCGATCGCGTTCCAGATCCGCCTGGGTTAATAACCCTTGCTCCACCAGCATCTCCAGGCTAATCAGAATGTGATTTCCTGCCATCGAGGAATAACACATATAGGGCGAATCACCGTGTCCGGTTGGCCCCAAAGGTAACACCTGCCAAATGGTTTGCTTACTTTGCTGGAGGAAGTCAATAAACCGGTAAGCTGCGCTGCCAACATCTCCCACCCCAAAGGGACCGGGGAAAGACGTTGGGTGTAGTAAGATTCCGCTCGAACGAGGAAAGGGCATAGCAGTAACAATCGCTAGGGTGGGATGGGATTCGATGAATGTGCGATCGGGCGACTGTAGATGAGGCTAGTGAAACTCGCGCGATCGCTCATCGCATCACCGTAATCGTACCGACTCTAACATGCTATTTGCCAAGCAAATCTTTATCGTTCCTGAAATTCCACCACGTCTGATCGAACGGTGACATCGTACTGGCCAAAGAAGTCATTGCCGAGTAGTCCGGTGTCCAATTCGGGTCCGGCGATCGCCACCACTGCATTGTCTCGTTGGATGCCATTCACCCCGATCGACTCCACTTCTCCCAACAAAAAGCTGACATTCTGGGCGCTAGCCGTGGATACATTGGTCCGTCCGGTGGGCTGCACTCCCAATGCTTGGGCCACCCGCTGGGTAATGACGGTGCCACTCGCTCCCGTATCCACAATCATTTCCACTGTGTATCGATTGTTGAATCGGACTTGAATGACCGGGGTTCCCCCAGAGCGACGGACGATAGGGGCACGATACACTTGTCCCCCAACAGCATTGGCATTGGTATCATCAGGTTTAGGGTTCCCCAAGTCGGACGCGACTTCAGGCGGTTCGGCCTCAACATCATCGTCTGGAAAACCCGGATCGATACTGGACCCATCTTCTGGCTGAGGCGCGATCGCCCCACTTGGAGCCGCAACCTCCGCTGAGGCGAGTTCCTCGTCCTCATCCGGTTCATTGCCCACCACCACTTGTCCAGTGACGGTATTGTCGGGTAGAGCTTCGGTGGTTTTCCCTTGAGCGTAGGCTTGATTGCGCCGATAGTCCGCTAATCGTGCGGCTACTTGACCATAGTTGGGGCTAGAGGACGGCACGGCTTCCATTAGGGCGATCGCTTGTTGCCAACGATTCAAGACCAATCGCCAGTCATCCTGGGACTGGGCCAACTGGCTCAAATTCTCAGCTTGTTCCGCACGGGCGATCGCATTGGGAAAGGTATCGGGCTGGGAGGAAACCGCAGGTGGCTCTGACTCTGTAGTTGCGGCAGAAGGCTCTGATGGGGCTGCAAGGGCGGCATTGGTTGGAGTAGGCGGTTCGGTGTTGGTCGGGACTACAGGGGAAGCATCGTCAGGTGCCGTTGCCAACAATTCCCCCGGTTCGGACGAATCAGCTTGGGATGAGTTAGGAGAAAGTTCCTTCCAGATCGTGACCCCTCCGGCCCCCATCACAATGAGCAAACAAAGGACCACAAAAGGGTTGACTGGTGAAGATGGTGAGTCAGCCATGTCTCTACAACTAGGAATTTGGGGTTGTCAATGATACGAAAATGATACGAAATCGTAATCGTCGTAATCTAAGCCTATTTCATTCAGGTCGATCATCCAGGATGTTATGTTTCAGATACTCTTTCCTAGAGTGCCCGATGCCAACAGGTAAATTGTCAAAATTCACAAGATAGTGTTACAAACCCCTGGACTTCATGTACTTGACCTTAGCAGGATCGACCATGATCTGGCCCAATGATTCGCTTACGATTTCGCTGACTGCCAGGAAGCTCTGCGCTCTACGGTGTAAGATGGCTAGGGTCTAAATGACCCACGGTACTTTTACGGGAATGTTTACGGGGGGCTAATCCTTATGTCATCTGCTGTTCAACCTGCTCTGTTGGTCCTCGCGGATGGAACGGTCTATCGGGGATATTCGTTTGGTGCCCTGGGAACCTCCATTGGTGAGGTGGTGTTCAATACGGGCATGACTGGATACCAGGAAGTGTTGACCGACCCCAGCTATTGTGGCCAAATTGTCACCTTCACCTATCCAGAGTTGGGCAATACCGGGGTGAATCCGGAGGATGAGGAATCTAGCCAACCCCATGTCAAGGGCGCGATCGCCCGTAACATCACCCACCGTCCCAGTAATTGGCGCTCTACCCAGTCTTTGCCTGACTATCTCAAAGACCACAATATCCCTGGTATCTACGGCATCGACACCCGTGCCCTCACCCGCAAAATTCGATCCGTTGGGGCGATGAACGGAGCCATTTCCACCGAAATTCTTGATCCCGCCGAACTACTTAGGCAGGTGCAGGCGGCCCCTAGCATGGAAGGGTTAAACTTAGCCAAGGACGTGACGACCCCAGAATCCTACGAGTGGTCGGTTGCCACTGAGGACCAGTGGGATTACACTGCTGATGCCACCACCGTAGACGAACCCTTGACGGTAGTGGCGATTGACTTTGGGGTCAAGCGCAATATTCTGCGACGACTCACCCGCTATGGCTGCCGCGTGATTGTAGTCCCCGCAACTACCTCTCCAGAAGAAATCTTGAGCCACAATCCTGATGGCATTTTTCTCTCCAATGGCCCTGGTGATCCTGCTGCTGTTACCGAAGGTATCGAAACGGCAAAGGCACTGCTACAAGCCGATAAACCTCTGTTTGGGATTTGCCTTGGCCATCAGTTACTAGGGTTATCCTTGGGGGCGGAAACCTTCAAGCTCAAGTTTGGCCACCGGGGGTTGAATCAACCTGCGGGACTGACCCAAAAAGTGGAAATTACCAGTCAGAACCACGGATTTGCTCTGGATGCAGACTCGATCGCCAATGCTGAAGTGGAAATCACCCACCTCAACCTCAACGATCGCACCATTGCTGGAATTCAGCACAAGTCATTGCCGCTTTTCTCGGTACAATATCACCCAGAAGCCAGCCCTGGCCCCCATGATGCCGATTACTTGTTCGAGAAATTTGTGACTGCAATGCGGCATCACAAGGCTAAGGCATAAACGCTGTTGATTTTTAAGCCTCTCTTTCTCTATTCACTCATCCTCCAAAAGCGATCGCAACTCTGCTGTGTTGCCTCCCCTCCGTTCATCTCCGGTGGTTTTCTGGACGTGCAAGTTGCCCTAGCCCTATCTTGTGGGGGACTTTCGTCCTAGCTGCAATTTGAGGCGATCGCCTCATGCCACTGAAGGAGGAGTATTTTGTTGTGCATACGGCTGGCCATGGTTTCCAAGCTCTTGAAAAGCGCAAACCTGTTCCCCTATGGTTGTAATTTTGGATATCATCAGGTCCAACCTGAAGAGCGATGAAGCCTGATATTGCTTAAAACACAATTCTGGTCCCAAAATCTCTCCGTTATTTTCTGTTCATCCCAGAGGAGCCAGTATGATATTCACTGGAGACCGAAGCACACAGAGGCTTACATTACAAGACCCTCCTGACCCGAAAAACTGACCAAGGCGATCGCCCATTTACGGCACCAACTGAGCCAGGGAACTTGCCCGGAGCATGCGATCGCCCCTACAAGAGAAACCGTGCGAGTATTCCGGCTTTTCCAGATGAGCCTTCCCCTGTAGGATGGTGTTGATGTTAGCCTAAGCCATTTCTGCTTTTGTCAACACTTAGTAGCCCAGTATAAATTCCTTTTAGAAAATCATGTCTATTTTAGGGCAAATCACATTTTAGACCTGCCTAAATCATTGCAAATATGATCATAAACCAAGAAACCCTGAGCCTTATTTGGATTGTCCTCCCCTTGTTTGTGGGATTTATTATTTATCTCCTGCCCATGTTGGATCGGACTCTGGCGATCGCCATTGCCTTAATGTCCTTTGGCTACGGCCTATGGCATGTCTTTGATCCAACACCGCTAACCTTACAGCTATTGGATAACTTTGGGGTTAGCTTGCGGATTGATGATCTCAGTGGTTTCTTTATCCTGACCAACGCTATCGTAACCGCAGCAGTTATTCTTTACTGTTGGCAGAGTGACAAAGGCGCTTTTTTCTATACCCAGGTGGCCATTCTTCACGGTAGCGTCAACGCAGTGTTTGTCAGTGAAGATTTAATGAGCGTCTATGTCGCCCTAGAGGTCATTAGTATTGCCACATTTTTGCTCATTGCTTACCCCCGGACCAGTCGTTCAATTTGGGTAGGGCTGCGTTATTTATTTGTCAGTAACACGGTCATGTTGTTTTATTTGCTTGGCACCATACTGGTCTACCAAGCGAATCATTCGTTTGCCTTTGAGGGGATCGAGAAGGCTCCCCCCCAAGCCATAGCCTTTATCTTTTTGGGTCTGTTGACGAAAGGAGGAATATTCATTTCAGGGTTATGGCTACCGCAGACCCACTCTGAATCAGAGACCCCTATCTCTGCCCTGCTGTCAGGGGTCGTGATTAAAGCTGGGATCTTCCCCCTCGTTCGGTTTGCCCTTATGGTGCCTGCGCTTGATGCCAATGTCCGTTTCTTTGGAGTCGCTACAGCTCTTTTTGGTGTTGGCTATGCCGTATTGGCTAAAGATACGAAGCGCATCCTGGCCTTTCATACCGTATCTCAGCTTGGGTTTATTTTAGCGGCCCCTACGGTGGGAGGGTTTTATGCCCTCACCCACGGGTTAGTAAAATCAGCCCTATTTTTGACCGTGGGTAATTTGCCAAGTCGAAATATTAAAGAACTGAAAAAAGAACCCATGCCAACGTCTATTTGGATTGCGTTGGCGATCGCCAGTTTTTCCATTTCAGGATTTCCTCTGTTGGCCGGATTTGGGGCTAAGGTGCTCACGTCCAAAAATCTAGCACCTTGGCAAGTGATTGGGATGAATATCGCTGCCCTAGGAACTGCGATCTCATTTGCCAAATTTATTTTTTTACCCCATACCAAAGAGCCTACCTTGAAGACTGCCAAGAAAGGCTTTTGGCCTGCGGTGGTCTTATTACTGAGTGGATTAGTATTAGCTAATGGATTCTACTATGATGCTTACAGCTTCAAAAATGTGGTCAAACCCCTCGTGACGATTGCGGTAGGATGGCTAGCCTATAACCTCCTCTTTCAAAAGTTATCCATCAAATTACCCCGCAGTCCGGAAAGATTCAATCATCTCATTGGTACCATGAGCTTAATTCTCACTTTTTTGCTTTGGGTGGTTCAGGTTTGGGGGGTCAGACCCTCCTAGGAACTTATTGCTTGCGTCCCCGTCCTTAGAATGGGCTTAGCAAAGTCTACATCAGATATTTATATACGAGGTCGAATAAATACGGAGGTAGGCTAGCATCCGATTTGTTATCTTACTTAGTAATTAAACGTCTCAAATTAGAACTGCGTAAAATCTGATTTGAGGGTTCATGCATCAGATGACCCTTGTTGCAACTACCAATTACCATCAGCTTAGTCTAAGGTGATTTGACACTTTAAAGTAAAGCGAAACCGATCAAGATTTCAGGGTAAGGGTAGAGATAAACCGTTTCGATTTACTTGCTCCTTCAAGACTCAATCAAAACTCAATAGAGTCAACTCAAGCTGTCGATGGGCCATCTGCCAAAAAACTGATGATTCAGCTCTTCTGAAACTGGCATGTCGTAGTATCAAGTGATACGATCACTAAAGGAGTTCTGAGAAAATCGACCAGTCCACATAAAGCGTCATTTTGTCGAGCATAGTAAACCCTGAAGAACCAATAATTTTGGGTTCAGAGGTTTATCATGAGCGGTCTACCTATTACGGGGTATCTAGTACGGGATATCTAGGGCAGGGCCACTGATCCCTATGGAAAAATTCCATCGCCCCACCTCATTTAGAGGCTGCACCCTACCAATCTGCCAAATCGCAAATCAGTGAATACACTGAAATAATTTTACTACCTGTATTCTTTTTAGGCATTAGTCCTGATGCCAAATCTAATACCAAAATGCTCCATCCACGCTGATTCAAAGCTACTGGATGGCAGTTCATCTTACCCAAAACACACTCCATTCAAAGCAGGAACCATAACTCATGACGAAACCCACCAATGAAAACCAATTAATGCTTGAGCTGATCAATCGGGCTAGAGCAAATCCACAAGCAGAAACAAATCGCTACTCTGTGCTTAAGGGAGACCTCAATGAAGGGATCACTAAAAAACCAATTTCTACCGATGCAAAACAGCCTTTAGCTTGGAACGAACTTTTGGGGAATTCAGCGGCTGGACACTCCCAAGATATGCTGGATCAAGACTTTTTTGCTCACAAAAACCCTAATACTAACAAAAGGTCGTTTGACCGTATTGCTGATGCTAATTATAACGCCAGCACAACAGGTGAAAACCTTGCTTACAATGTGAGTACCCAACCTTTAAATTTGGCAGCGCTGACAGCTAAGCAACATGAGCTTTTATTTATTGATGCAGGGGTTAAAGGTCGTGGCCACCGCAAAGCGATACTTAATGGCGACTACCGTGAAATTGGCATTAGTAATCTGTCAGGGACAGACTATCAACCTGGCTCAAACAACTGGCCTCATGCCGTCATCACCACCCAAAACTACGGCACCCAAAAGAATTCCAATCCCTTTTTAACTGGAGTTGTTTTTACCGATGAAATTGTTGATGATGACTTCTACACCATCGGTGAGGGATTGGGTAATGCTAAAGTCGAGGTTTATGATGCCTCTGGAACTAACTTAATCAGTTCCACCACAACATATGACTCTGGAGGATATCAGCTTCAATTAGTAGCAGGTACCTATGATGTTGTGGGGATTACCGATTTTGATGGGGATGGTGCTGACGAGATAGCATCAGCCGATAATGTGGTGATCGGAACTAAAAATATCAAGGTAGATTTTACGTCGGCGATCGCCTCTGAAATCCCTGCTTCCCCTACACCCGATCCGGTCCCCGCCCCTACGCCAGATCCAGTCCCCGCCCCTACCCCCGATCCAGCCCCCGCCCCTACACCTGACCCGGTCCCCGCCCCTACACCTGACCCGGTCCCGGCCCCCAC
>JBFRWC010000461.1:0-3705 GCA_051439365.1 Leptolyngbyaceae cyanobacterium | reverse complement strand
GTCGGGGAGTCGGCGGCTGAGGAGCCAGCGGATGCCGATGGTTTTGGAGCGATCGCTCTGCAAGAAGGCGCGGGGAATGTCCTGTTGTTGGAGGGCCGTATCGACGGTGAATTGGTCAAATTGGGCCAGTTTGAGGCCAAGTTTGCGTTTTTCGGCGGGACTGTATTGGTCATCCTGCAACCAGCGGTTGATCTGATCCTGGGCTTCACCTTGCAATTTTGTCGCCATGTCTGTGTCCCCCAGGTTGAGCAGGACGGTGAGTAGAGGTTGGATGGTATCCAAATATTCGATGGGGAAAGCTTTTGGGGTGAGGGTTTTGAGGGCCAGTTCGTAATGGACTTTAGCTTGATGCCAGTAGGGGAAGGGGTTGTGGCCTTGCTGGATTTTGATTTTAGCTTCGTCGGTGTGGGTGTTGCCGATTTCCCGATGCGCTAGCTCGCAGTTTACTCGCGGGTAGGGATTGAATTCGAGAACAAACCAGGTTGCCAGAAGAGACAGCTTGCTATACTGGAGCAGTAACAACGCTCCCAAAGAACTTCCCTGAACAGGTGATAGTGATGGACCACGAAGACACCATTACCCTCGACGCATTCCTGACGGCCCTCAGCCGTTTAGGCTCCCCCCTGCCAACTGCCTTGCAAGAGGAACTGAATGCGATCGCCCAACACTTTCCCGACTCCATCTACGCACTCCACGAATTCGTAGACCAGCACGCCCCTCTGAAGCAGCAATACATCACTGCACGTCAGGCCATGCCCAGCGAAGGCGAACGGCTCAAATTTTCCGTACCTGAAGAAATGGTGTTGGCAGCAGAGGACGCGATCGCTCCCTCCACCGTCAGTTGGGATGAGGTCGAACGACAAGTGGGCAGCTACTTTAAAGAAATGGCGCTGGATGCAATTGAGCGCTCTCACCCCGACTATGACACCAAAGTCACTGAAGCCCTCACCGCCGCTCTGACCGAGATGAAGCAAACCCCTGCAATGACCACCACACAATTCGATGACTGGCTCACAAGCGTATTCGATAGTACCAGCGACTAACTTTGGAACTTGCCTTGCAAGAATATTAAAGAAGCACTACAAGAAGAAGAAAAAAGCAAAGCAGGACTTCCAACAGTTTCTGGCCCAATGGATTTAAAGATCTAATCATCGAGCCTGGGCCTCCCAACGCTCCATTTGAGCCTTTACCGGGCACAGTAAAGTTGCCGGAATCTCTAGAATTTCGCAAATTAAGATTCAAAATGCCTGGGTTGCAAGGGGCATCAGCTTGTGGGCGACTGATGTACTTGGTTGACAGGGAACGGCGACTCGTTGTTCCGGTCTGGATTTACACCCACGCAGAGTTTGACGGTCGCCCTCCTGACGATCGCTTATCCACAGAGTTGCGGGATGCCATGAATGATTGAGGACTTGAACTCCAGAGGTGAGGGCGATCGCCAATAATAAAGCAGCACTAAGGCCATTTCTTGTAAAAAAATTACCAACCTGCGGTGCGTTACGCTGGCGCTAATAGCACCCTATAGCGGTATATTCTTTCTCGGAAATCACCTAAACAGAGGACAACAGACTCTCAGGACTTTCTCATTTTATTTTGGAATGAATGTTCCAAAATAAAACTTGTAACCCATCGGAGGAATGTCCATGAGCTTGACCCAAGACCTCGCTAACTTACTTGAAAGTAATCGTGCCAAGTTGCCTGCTGATGTTGCCGCAACAATGGCCCAGGCCACAGCGGATTTGGCCAACTCTGGTATTGTCGATCGCAGTCTGAAACTGGGGGATAAATTGCCCGCGATCGCCCTGCCCAATGCTACAGGACAAACCGTTGAGCTTCAGACTTTACTGGCAACGGGGCCAGTGGTGATGACTTTCTATCGGGGGGGGTGGTGCCCTTATTGCAATTTGGAGCTACGGGCCTACCAGCAAATGCTACCGGAGATTAAGGCGCAAGGTGCAACCCTGGTTGCGATTACACCAGAAACGCCGGATAGTTCTTTGTCTACCCGTGAGAAAAATGAACTGGAGTTTGAGGTGTTGAGTGATGTGGGTAACCAGGTGGCGCGTCAACTAGGCTTGGTGTTTACACTCCCCGAAAGTCTGCGCCCAATCTATGACAGCTTTGGCATTGATGTGGTGGCCCACAATGGTGATCAGACCTTTGAGCTACCTCTAGCCGCGACCTACGTCATTAACACCGATGGCACCGTGGTTCACGCTTTTGTGGAGGCTGATTACACGAAGAGGGAAGCCCCAGAAGTGGTTGTTAATATCCTGAAGGTGTTACCTGTGACAGTGTAGGGCTACGCCAATATCGTTCTTGCTATAGTTATTGCTAAAAGCAGATAAATGGGCGATCGCCTTTCCTAAATCCTGACTCAGGAAGCGATCGCCAACACCTTGGCCATCACCTTGGGGACTGCCTCCTAATCGGCCTCAACCTGAACGAACCCTTCCTCCGGGTCAATGGTCAGGACAACCCCAAGCTGCTCATTGGAGGCATTGACGATGCGATCGCCATTGTCATCAAATTGAATTGGCCCTGCGGCTCCTTCTTCAATAGTGATATTCCGCATATCATCAAGTTTTTCCAGAAAGGCAGAGCGGGAAGGCGGTTCATCGAATTGTTGCAACACTCCACTGATGGTTTTTACCGCACTGTAAGCCATTGCCGATCGCCAATTGACTTGCAGGTACTCGTATAACTTGCTGGCATCTTGCTCAAATGGTGAGTTGGAGCGGTGCCAAGCCGCAGTCAGCCATAGTTGCGGCTCAGACTCATTAAATGCATCCAGAGTGCGCTCGTTGTAGACTGAATCCCCGCTTAGAAAAACAAAATCATCTGGGGCCTCGTCCACTAACTCCAGTGCAGTAACTAATTCATCCCCTGTATCAGGCACCAACAACATGGCTTCAGCACCACTAACAAGAGCTTCGTTCATACATTTTTGGGCATCAAAGTTCACCCCCAACGTTAAGTCACACGCCCCCGCTTGGTACACGTAAGATTGGTTTGGTAGATGCTGACTGAATTCATTGGCGAAAGACTCACTGAAGGCACTGCTGCCATCTGGGATATGGGCAATCGCAACATTTTCAATCCCAAGTGTATTGGTTGTATATCTCGCTAAATCTTGAGCAGCGAGCGCATCACTAGGAACTGTTCTAAAGAAATCACGATAGTTAACAAGTTTGACGGAGGTTGAGATCGGTGAGATGGACACTAAATTACTATCCGCATAGTTTGGTGCCGCCTGTAGTGAAGCGGTGCTAGCAAAATGTCCAATAACAGCAACAACCTGTTCGCGGCTGGATAGATACTGCGCGACCTTCCGAGCATTCTGACTAAGATTGATCTCACTTTCATCACTTCCTGCCATCTCAATTCGCAACAGTTTGCCCTGATTCCCATCGCAGTCAGGGATGTCACCTGCTTCAATTGAGTTAACAAAGTTGTCAATACTACCACAATTAAATTCAATTTGTCCTTGAGCGATTCCGCGCAGCACTTCAAAAGATGTCCCCTGAATATGAAGCGGTAAAGCGGTTGCAATATCTACTGGTTCCAACCCTGTCTGCTGAGACGCAATACTATTATTCAGTAAAATCAACGCTTCTGGGTCGTTTGGTTCTTCTCCGAGGGACTGTATGAAATACCCAATAGCAGCATCGTAGTTTGGAGGCTCCTTGGCGAGCTCTATCAGTC
>JBFRWC010000460.1:0-3744 GCA_051439365.1 Leptolyngbyaceae cyanobacterium | reverse complement strand
GTACGTTTGTGGTTGTTTTGTAGAGTTATCTCTTGGTGTGTTGTTGTTTTTTCAAGATAAATTGTCTTATTTGATATTGACCAAAAGAGGGGCGCGATCGCCTGCTGATTTGTGGGCGATCGCGCTTCATGAAAATTCCTCAGAAATAAGCTACAGCTTCACCTTGTAGAATATAGTGTATAAATACTACTTTCTTTTGTAAAGACCTTTTCTTCTCACCACAAGACTGTGCCACAATAGAACCGGTTTTTCGTGAATCGGAGCCATCGAGCCATGCAGTGGACCTCAGGGCAACGTCTCCAAAACGATCGCTACACTATCACCAAAGTTCTAGGTGAGGGTGGTTTTGGAATCACCTATCTGTCGGACAGCAAGGAATATGGTCAGGTGGTAATCAAAACCGTCAATGATACAGTGCAGAATCGACCCGATTTTGATGAATTTCAAGACGACTTTGTGAATGAATCTCTGCGAATGAGTCGTTGTCAACATCGTCACATCGTCAAGGTGCATGAGATGTTTCGAGAAAAGGTGCCCAATCCCAATCCCAGTAACATCCAATCTCGCTCAGCCAACTCTTCGAGCAAACCGTTTGCTCAAAGGGCATCGGGATATTTTGGAGCCACCCCAACACAGAAATTCGCAACTCAGTCCCCGCGTCAATGCGACCATCATGAAAGGGATGGCACTACAACCTGAGGATCGACCGCAGACGATGTCAGCATGGCTGGAGTTATTGGGAGCGGAGACTCCAGCGACTCGCAAGGTTAGGGTGTCACCCATTGTTAACCCAGGGCTAGGTGGACAACCACATCCAACAGCCCTAACTACAAGAGTGGTGACGCGCCGATACTCAGCGCCAACTCCTGCAAGTTCGTTAAGTCGGCGAAGTTGGTTAAAAATTGTCGTTCCGCGTGTGAAGCTAGCCCTATTATCGCGTTCATCTGCTGAAAGCAGGGGAACGTCTTTCGCTTCGCTGGTTCAAGGTGGAGAGAGGGTCTATCAGTCTTGAACGGAAGCGATCGATCGCCCATGGATGAGGGAAGGTGGCGATCGCGCTTATCATTGAATTAACCTCAGCCCATTATCTCCATCGTTATCCATCCTACCCATGACCTTAGCCCAACCTCGCCCAGCACCAACCTTGATCCCAGAATCCACTCGAATTAAACGGTGGTCCGTAGACGAGTATCACCGTATCAGTGAATTGGGGCTGCTATCAGATGAACGAACTGAACTTCTCGCTGGGCATATCATTCTTATGGCATCTAAAGGCACTCCCCATGTCACCTCGCTCCATCTGTTGGCTAATCTGGTGCGTGAACAACTTGGAGACACGGCTTTGGTTCGTACTCAAGACCCAATCCAACTAGATGATTTTTCAGAACCGGAACCCGATTTGGCCATTGTCCAAGGCAACGTTTTGGATTACACGGAGCAGCATCCCCGACCAGATCAGGTTTATCTGGTGGTGGAAGTAGCAGATTCAACCTTAAAGCAGGATTGTGAGGTTAAAGATAAACTGTATGCTCAAGCGGGCATTACGGATTATTGGGTGTTGGATTTAAAAAATCGACAACTGCATGTCTTCCGAAATCTCACTCCAGACGGTTATACGCAACGTCTTATTTTGAAGGAGCCGAACCAGATTGCACCGCTGGCGTTTCCTGATCTGGAGATCACCCTCTCTTCCATACTGCCTCCGGCAACCTGAATCACAAAATCAAAAAGCGATCGCCCCCCAATACGGAGAGCGATCGCTTTAATTAGTTAGAGTTCGCAACCTAAGTCCTAATCCAACTGCTTCACCTCTGAAACCAGTTGGGCCACCATGTCCTTGGCACTGCCAAACATCATCATGGTTTTGTCTGCATAGAACAAGTCATTGTCAATGCCAGCAAATCCAGGACTCAAGCTCCGCTTAATCACAATCGTGTGCTTGGCCCGATCTACTTCCAGAATCGGCATCCCGTAAATGGGACTGGTGGAACTATCCCGTGCCGCTGGATTGACCACATCATTGGCCCCAATCACCAACACCACATCGGTGCGCTCAAATTCGGGATTAATATCATCCATGTCGGACAATTGGTTATAGGGTACATTTGCCTCCGCCAGCAACACGTTCATATGTCCCGGCATCCGACCTGCTACCGGGTGAATTGCGTACTTGACATCAACGCCAAGACGATCCAACTGGTCAGCTAACTCTCGCACTGAATGCTGCGCCTGAGCCACAGCCATCCCATAACCAGGTACAATCACCACGGATTTGGCATATCCCAACACCATTGCCCCTTCTTCCGCGTCCACTTTGTGAACCACTTTCTCACTGCCGGACGCCGCAGCTGCAATACTGGCTGCACTACCACCACCACCAAAGGCACCGAACAACACGTTCGCCAAGGAACGGTTCATCGCCTTACACATGATTTGAGTCAGGATTAATCCCGATGCACCCACCAATGCCCCAGCAATGATCAGCATGTTGTTGAACAGGATAAATCCGGCGGCACTGGCGGCTAAACCGGAGAGAGAGTTGAGTAGAGAAATCACCACAGGCATGTCTGCGCCACCAATGGGGATAACAAACAGTCCGCCCAACAACAGGGAGATTGCAACGATCCCGAGGAACACAGCAATGTTGTTGGGATTGAACAGTAAGTATCCACCGCCAATCAGGAAACTGATTAGCAACGTCAAGTTAAAGGGTTGCTGCAAGGGAAACGTGACTGGGGAGCCACTAATTAGGCCCTGGAGTTTGGCAAAGGCCAGCAAACTTCCGGTGAGGGTGACACCACCAATGAGTACCCCTAAAACCGCTGTAATGCTCGCATCCAGGGAAACACTGTCGCTGTTTTCCTGCAAGAGGCGCAAAAATTCACCCACAGCAACCAGTGCGGAGGCAGCACCGCCCAAGCCATTGAAAATCCCCACCATCTGGGGCATGGCGGTCATTTCCACCTGACGAGCAGCGATCGCCCCAATTAGGGAACCAATAATTACCCCAATCAAAATGATTTGATAATTCAACACCGACTGATTCAGCAGCGTCGCCACCACCGCAATCAGCATCCCCACAGAAGCCAACAAGTTCCCCTGTCGTGCCGTCGCCGGAGACCCCAGTTTTTTCAGACCGACAATAAAGAGGGACGCAGCCAGCAAATAGGACAGCTCAATCCCCGTCAACAAAACATCATTCATGGTTTCGTTAAGCCTCCTTTTTCTTAAACATTTCCAACATCCGATCCGTCACCATAAAGCCTCCAACCACGTTGACGGTCGCCAGAATGACGGCCAGCAACCCTAAAATGACGGTGACGCTCCAATCCTTGGGTCCAGCAATCAGCAGGGCGCCTACCACTGCGATCCCGGAAATAGCGTTGGCCCCCGACATCAGGGGCGTGTGCAATGTGGGAGGAACTTTATTGATCACCTCAAAACCAACGAATGAGGCGAGAACAAAGACCACCAAGCCCGTAAGCAGTCCTGCTGCCATAGTTTGATTCTCCTTGATTAGTTGATAAACTCTTACCTAGTACCCAGCCCGAAATACTCTAGTACACTCTAAGTTCCCAAACTCTGGCTGGGAATTTCTTCGAGAGCCTCCGGCTCCAGTTCACTCTGAGGCAGAGCCTCGACCAGCCTTCTCATCGGGACACCTACGGTGTACACACATCTCATTTTGAAGTCCAAAACTCGGCTTTACCCCCCTTAGTCCCCCCTTGCCAAGCTACGGTGTAC
>JBFRWC010000459.1:0-10036 GCA_051439365.1 Leptolyngbyaceae cyanobacterium | reverse complement strand
GTATACAAATGATCGGGGGGAATGATCTTGAACAGCTTGAGGGCATTGAGTCGGCGTCTCGTTTGTCCTGCCGCTCCAACGATAAAGACCGTACGCCCTTCTTCCACCGCCTCTTCAATGGCATTCTCTAAGGCCAGAGAAGCGGTTACGCCCAAGTGAGGTACGTCGCTTAGATCGAATAGAATCACATCACACTCGCCAATGGCATTGTGTTCACGAGCGATCGCCTTGGCCACCCCAAAAACCATTGGACCGCTCAGTTGGAACAACAAGATCCGACCATTCGCCTCTTCCAACCAACGCTTTTCATCGGAGCTAAGCTGAACAGCATCATCCGCATCTGTAATCACCTGAACCCCGCTCTTGGACTGAATCGCGCTCATCCGATCAATCGTCAGTACATTCGCAATAAAGACTCCCAGTCCGACTGCTGTAATCAAGTCTACTAGTACAGTGAGTAAAATCACACCATACATGATCAGTGCCCCTTTGGTAGACACCTGATGGGCACGTTTGAGGAATCCCCAATCGATAATGTCCACCCCAACCTTGAGGGCAATTCCAGCTAGGACTGCCAAAGGAATAACCGCTGTTAACTGGGCTGCCCCCAAAACAACCACTAGGAGCACTCCAGCTCGGACTAGACCCGATAAAGCAGTGCGACCTCCCGTTTGAATGTTAACCACAGTCCCCATTGTGGCCCCAGCCCCGGGTAACGCTCCAAATAAACCAGAGGCGATATTGCCAAGACCTTGACCAATTAACTCTTTGTTGGAGTTGTGCTCAGTTCGAGTCAAGCTATCAGCGACCACGGAGGTTAAGAGAGCATCAATGCACCCTAACATCCCCAATACAGCCGCATCTACCACAATTTGTTGCAACAGGCTAAAGTCGCCAAAATTGGGCAGTTGCATGGCTGGAAATCCCATTGGAATCGCGCCAATGCGGCGAATTTCAGATTCTGGAAACATTGATGGCATGAGCACCAAGGACAAGACTGTTCCCGCAACCAAGGCAATTAACTGGGGGGGAACTAGGCGCTTGACCTTAGCAGGCATAAACCAGAGAATGGCGACTGTTACCAAGGCTAGGATTGTTTCTGGGGCCTGGATATTGCCCACTAATTCAGGCATGGAGCGGAGTGCTCCAATCACGCCACCAGCCGGACTGGCTTGGCCCAAAAATGGGGCAATTTGCAGAATGACCAGAATAATCCCGATGCCAGACATGAAGCCTGAAATCACAGTGTAGGGCATCATCGTTACATATTTTCCGAGCCGTAGCGCCCCAAACAGAATTTGAAACACTCCAGCCAGCATCACGACGGTGAAGGCCATTGCCATCCCATGTTCGGGGTCGGCAGCAGTGAGGCTGGCAATTACAGCGGTCATAATGACCGTCATGGGTCCAGTTGGCTCGGAAATTAAGGTGGGAGTACCGCCAAACAAAGCGGCAAAAAAGCCGACTAAAACAGCCCCCCACAGCCCAGCAGCAGCTCCAGCCCCTGAGGCTACCCCAAAGGCCAGGGCCATCGGTAGTGCAATAATGGCAGCCGTCACCCCACCAAAAATATCGCCCCGGAGGTTACGAAAATGAATTTTATTGGTTATTTGCATTGCTTAATTCCCACAGCTTAATTCCCACAGATCGATTCCCACTCGATGTCCACAGCTCCATTCCCACAGAATTACGACCGCGTTGGGATTACCCGATTTCCCTTGGCTGGGCGATCGCCCAATGATCGACAAACCCCAACGAATCACCATCCAAATCGCTACACAGTCCAACGCATCTCTGCTCAAAATGCTCAAAATTGTCACTGACCACCAAGAGCCGCCCTCCTTGTCTCAAACTCAATTGCCACAAGGACTCGCCAAGACTGATAGCCGCAGCAGACAGGCATCCCGCACACCTTCCCCAACTTAACCTGGATAGGGCACACGAAATGCCAACCCTGCCATCAATTTTGCTTTAGCCCAGAATTAAAGTCCTCGACTATAGACATATGTAAATCAATATTCAAGTTTCCATTGATTAAAATCTAGCTATAAAATCGATACAGCGCAATCCTTCTATTTCTGATGATTTGAAATATAAAATAAAAGAAAAACTTATTAATCTGTCTCCCCACAAAGGGCAAAAATCTGCTACTGCGATAAAACCACTTACCCGCATCACGATGGAAATTGGCCAAAATCCGAGAGCCAAAAACTTTGTGGCCTGTTTCAGGTTGCCCAACGGACCGTTTGCCTTGAGGAAGGCAAAGGGCGAACCGGGGACCAGCCCAGGGTCTACAATCGAGGCATGTAACGGGGATAGATAAAGCGTGTACCCAACGTTTGAACAACAGTATCAACGCCTCCGCTATCAATTAGCGGGTGGTTTTTTGGCCTTTGGTGCTGTGATGGGAATCGGCACCATTGGCTATGCTGCCCTAGAAAAATGGCCGTTGTGGGATGCCCTTTACATGACGGTCATCACCCTCTCAACCGTTGGCTTTTCCGAGGTGCACCCCTTAGATGGACCTGGACGCAGATTTACTATCTTGCTGATTTTTCTGGGGATTGCCAGTATCGGTTTTATTGGTAATCGGATTACTGAGGCAGTATTTCAGGGATATTTTCAAGAAGGCTTTCGTTTACGCTTACGACATCGAATGATGAATAACTTATCGCAGCATTACATTGTTTGTGGTTTGGGGCGCACAGGTTTACAGATTAGCCATGAGTTTGCTGCTGAACGGATTGATTTTGTCGCGATCGACTGCTCTGCCGATGCGATCAACGCCGCCGAGACCCACATTATCTCTCCTGAAGGCCATACCTTTGCTTCTGTATTGGGGGATGCGACCTTGGATGAAACCCTGATAAATGCTCAGATTGAGCGAGCCAAGTGCATTGTTGCGGCTCTGCCCTCAGATGCGGAAAATCTCTACATCGTTTTATCGGCCAAGACCCTGAATAAGGAGATCCGGGCGATCGCTAGAGCCAATTCTGAAGAGGCGGTGAAAAAGCTACAACGGGCAGGGGCAGACGCAGTCGTATCGCCTTACATCACCGGGGGCAAGCGAATGGCGGCTGCGGCGCTCCGCCCCCAAGTGATTGATTTTGTGGATGGCATTCTCACAGGCACCGATCGGTCGTTCTACATGGAAGAACTGTTGCTAGATCGGGAAACTAGTGCTTGCGTGGGCCAAACCTTACGGGATGCTCGGTTGCGTGCCCGATCAGGGGCGCTCGTCCTTGCGATTCGACGGGCCGATGGATCATTGATCGTTGGTCCAACCGCAGATACCCGTTTGCAAATTAATGACCTCCTAATTTGTATGGGCACCACGGATCAACTCAGGCGGCTCAACCAGATTCTAAGTCCATTACAACCAAAACCGATGTCGCCGCCCCAAACACTGGATAAACAAAGCCTTTAGATGCCAGGGATTTGTGATAGTGCCAAGAGCTTGAAGGGAGACAGAGGGTTGCTCCCACCAACCAAGCTTAGATTTTTTTATGGGTCGTGCCGATTCTTTCCTGAACCAGGTGTTGTAGGGTGAAGTCTATAGTCTGAGAGACAAAGATTATTTCAAGGATTATCGCGATCAAAAATGTGGTATCGGAACATAAAGCCAGGAATACCTTGCACTAGCAACGTCCCTTTATCCCTTAATCGTCATCCCATTTTTCATGACTCAGGAGGTCACAAATGCGATCGCGCAGCAAAAACTCTTGATCATTCAGGTTTAGTTCTATGCATTCCCACTCCCGCTCTGGGACAAATCGGCACAGGTTGTAGATTGGAGTTTGCTGATCAATGATGCCCTGATGCACGAGTGCTCTTGCCTCATCCCGCAGCATATCCAACGTGTAAACCTTACTGTTCTGTAGTTGCATTACCATGATTGGGTCCAAACGACGACAGTAGGGAACAGTGATGCCCCTGTCCTCAGTATAGATAGGGAGATGAGAAGGGACATTAAAAATGTATTGAGTGATACCATTCTTTATGGTTTTTCGATATCATTCGTAACACGGTTTACACAGATGATTTCCCCTGATCATTTGCGTAAACCCATGGATTGGCTGTGTAGCCCCATTCTGCGGCCACAGTCTGTCGCGATCGCCGTTTGGCCCTGTGATCTAAACAATTGAATACCCTCAAATAGTTGAAATATTCTGCAACACTACTCATTGAAGACCCCCTCATGCGTCATTTATTTCAATCCCGATCCGCTGCTGCTGATTCCCCCAACCCATCCGGTGTTTCAGCGCAAATGGCTGCGTCTTCCCAGACTCAGGCGGCTCTCCCGCAAGTTGCGGAGGCACCGATCAACGCTCAAAGCCTCGATAACCTGAAAGCAGGTGAGGATTACGTTGCCGATGAAATCATTATCAAGTTCAAAGACTCTGCTGATTTTGCCTCTGCTGATTTTGTGGCGGCCACTCGTTCGATGGCAAGCAAGGCTGGAGCTACCACGATTAGCCGTGCCTATGGTGCTGGCATGGAACGATGGTCCCTTGATGCCCTCACCATCGAGGAGGCGATCGCCCGTTACAGCGACCATCCCTTGGTGGAATATATCCAACCCAATTACATTATCAAAGCGGCCACCCTCCCCAATGATGGGAACTTTAACCAGCTTTGGGGGCTAAACAACACAGGCCAGACTGGCGGGGTCGTCGATGCCGACATTGACGCGCCTGAAGCCTGGGAGTTGCAAACGAAAAACAACGCCGTCGTCGTAGGCGTGATCGACTCTGGCGTGGACTACACTCACCCCGATTTGGTGAACAGCATGTGGACCAACACCGGGGAAATTCCCAACAACGGCATCGATGACGACAATAACGGCTATATTGACGACTACTACGGCTATGATTTTGCCAATGGGGACAGCGACCCATTTGATGATGATGGTCACGGTACTCACGTTGCTGGCACCATCGCCGCCACCCGTGACAATAATATTGGGGTGGCGGGGGTCAGCAGTTCGGCCAAAATTATGGCCCTGAAGTTCCTCGATGCATCTGGGAGCGGTACCACTTTTGCGGCCATTGAAGCGATCGAGTATGCCACCATGATGGGGGCTGATATCACTAACAATAGCTGGGGCGGCGGCGGCTTTTCCCAGGCGCTATTAGATGCGATCGCCGCTGCCGGAGAGGCCGGACAGCTATTCGTCGCTGCGGCTGGCAACAGCAACTTGAACAATGACATCGTACTGGAATACCCTGCCAGCTATGATTTGGACAACATCATCTCTGTTGCCTCCACCACCGCCAGTGATACCCTATCCAGTTTCTCCAACTACGGTGCGACCTCGGTGGACTTGGGCGCACCGGGTAGCGGCATCCTTAGTACCGTTCCTGGTGGCGGGTATGCCTCTTTTAATGGCACCTCGATGGCAGCTCCCCACGTCACCGGGGTTGCCAGCCTGATCTTGGCCGAACGGCCCGACCTCACCCCAACCGAAGTGAAGCAAATTCTGCTCAACTCGGTGGACCCAATAGACGCGCTGAAAGACATCACGGTGACGGGGGGACGACTGAATGCTTATAATGCCTTGTCCACTGCCCTGGCCTCCAGTACCCTTGCAGGGAGTCAATGGAACGATATTGATGCTGATGGGGTCTGGGATGAAAACGAATCCGGCTTAGCAGGCTGGACAATCTTTTTGGACGAAAACAACAATGGTATCCTCGACTCAGGCGAAACCTCCACGGTGACCGACAGCGATGGCGATTATGCCTTTTTCGTGCAGGCGGGCACCTACACCGTGGCTGCGGTCTTGCAACCAGGGTGGACCCAAACCTACCCAAGCACCGACCGTCACACAGTCGCGATCGCTGACCAGGAAACGATCTCGGACTTGGACTTTGGTGGCGCTCTTAGCAATCCCGCTGAAATCCAGGGAACCCAGTGGCATGACCTCAATGGAAATGGAGTTCAGGATGATGATGAGCCAGGGTTAAAAGGCTGGACGGTCTACCTCGATACCAATCAGAATGGTCTCTTAGATGATGACGAACCGTCCATGGTCACAGATGCGAACGGGGACTATACCTTTACCCAGTTGCCCCCAGGAACCTACACGGTGGCTGCTGTGTCCCCAGTCGGTTGGGAGCAAGTCTCTCCGACCATCGGGATCATCGATGAACTGTTTCGGGCTGACTTTAGTGACGCTGATGGCGCTCCCAGCCTCGACGGTTTCACCCTCGACAACACGGGGAGAGCCGCCGCTGGCTTGTGGCATCTGTCTACGGGACGGGGCAACCAGTCGGGCCATTCCGGCGATGATAGTTTGTACTTTGGCACCGGGGAAGGTCCAAATGGCGGGGGAAACTATAATGTCGGGGCGACAGCCGGTCGCGTTACTTCGCCCATGATTGACCTCACTGCCGTGGCCGGAGCTGAGCTGACGTTCAATTATGTGCTGACGACGGAAAAAGTGGCCACTTTCGATGTGGCAAAGGTGCTAGTGGCGATCGATGGCGGTGAATTTGAGGCGATCGCCACCAATTCCGACATCCTCCAAGATCCCACTGAAGGCTGGATCGCTGCCACCCTGGATCTGGGAGATTACGTTGGCCATGAGATTCAAGTCCAGTTTGACTTTGATACCAACGATAATTTGGCCAACAACTTTGAAGGTTGGTACATCGATGATGTGGTGGTGAATGAAACCAGCGATGGCAGTTATCAACTCACCCTTGAGCCTGATGAAGTGGCCTCTGATATTGACTTTGGCAACAAAACCGGAGATGGGGAAATTTCTGGAACCGTTTGGCATGATCTGAATGGTGATACCACCCTAGATCCCGATGAACCCGGACTCGTAGACTGGACTGTCTTTCTGGACCAAAATCAAAATGGCACCCTAGATCCGGATGAACAATCCACGACAAGTGATGCTGATGGAGCCTACGAGTTTGCCAACTTAGCAACCGGAGACTACACCGTCGCCCAAATTGCTCCTTCAGGATGGCAGCAAACCTTCCCGCTCACGACTGAGTTGTTCCGGGCTGACTTTAGTGATGAAGAGGGGAACCCCAATCTCGATGGATTTACTATCGACAACACAGGCGCGCCTGTCAGTGGACTCTGGCACCTGTCCACCGGACGTGGGACTCAACCCGGCCATTCAGCGGCAGATAGCCTGTATTTTGGCACTGGAGAGACAGACAATGGTGGCGGCAACTACGATGTGGGCCATACTGCAGGTCGGGTGACCTCACCAGTGATTGACCTCACGAATGCCGACGAGGCTGAACTGCTCTTCAACTATTTCTTAGAAACCGAGCGCTTTGCGCCTTATGATCGGGCGAGTATTCTCGTGGCTGAAGATGGAGGCAGTTTTGAAGAAATCGCCAATAACTTTGGTACGTTGCAAGACTGGACCTCTGGCTGGACTGCCGCTAGTTTAGATTTGACGGCCCATGTGGGCCATGAAATTCAAATTCAATTTGACTTCAATACCCTGGATGGGACGGTCAATGGGTTTGAGGGATGGTATCTAGATGACGTGGTGGTGAACGCCACCAACGACGGGAGTCACCCAGTTAGCCTCAACTCTGGTGATAGTGTGACTGATATTAACTTTGGCAACCAAGCGCTACCCGGTGAGATTACAGGCCAAGTCTGGAATGATTTGGATGGAGATGGGGTGAAAGATTCAGGGGAATGGGGGCTACAAGGCTGGACCGTTTTCTTGGATCAAAATCAGAACGGGGTTTTGGACAATAATGAAGTGTCTACCAGAAGTGATGAAGCGGGGGATTATGCCTTTACAGATCTAGAGGCAGGCTCTTACACAGTTGCTCAAATTCTCCAACCACGATGGCAGCAGACTGCTCCCAATGAAAGCTACGAGGTAGAGCTAGAGTGGGGCGCAACAGAGAGCGACATCAACTTCGGCAACCAGATGTCCCAAATTCCGAGAGCCCCCCGGAATAATATTGCTTCCTGGTTCGATCCGATCACTGGCAGTGACCTGAGTGACAGTGACCTGAGTGACAGTGACCTGAGTGGCAGTGACCCGAGTGACAGTGACCTGAGTGGCAATGGCGTTAACGTCAGCGTGGAGGCTGAGATTCTGGAATCGGACGACCTGATCCGCATGACGGGTGAGGACAGTACAAGTCCTATCGTTGAGCCAAGCTGGGCTACTCACAATAGTGGAGCTAGCAAATTCCAGGGATCTGCTAATCAGGAATCTGCTAATACTGTTAGCGTTTGGAATGGCGATATGCCCTTTATGGCAGTGTTGGGCGATCGCTCCCCGTTCACTCACCTTGGTACTATGCCTGTGGTTGGTCCCATCCCTGAGCCAGAGGACAATTTCACTTGGCCTGGAACAAGCACTCAAGTCCAATTTGAGGGGAGTGCTTGGGGGATGGCAACTTCATCCCAACCACTGGTCATCAACTGAGCGTTGGCTTGCCTGTGCGTTAGTATGTAGCGCTTCCACCAGCATCACAGATTCCTGGGTTGACTGTCCATTCGTTGATTTTGGGCAGGAAATATGAAGCCCCTCCCGATGCTGGGTTAGCGCTGTGGTCTGCGTCTCCCTACTCTTCGTTCGACAAATTTAAACTTCGTTTGTAAAGATCAGCCTCAAATTCGGAAGATCCTGCCAGAAACGCAAAATTGATAAGGTGTATCAGAAATTTCCCAAAATTGAGAGGTGAAACATTGTTAGAAGTTGCTAGTGATTCTTACCAGGAAATCACCTAATCATTAGAATCACCTGACCCATCGGATGTTGTTGTCTTCGCAACAGATTCAGGCTCAGAGGTTTGATCAGGGGAGGGGCTTGGACCCCCAGATGGCTGGCCCTCTGGGTTAGGATTGGTACCAGGTGGTTGTGTCTCTGCCGTTGCCTCCTCCCGCCGTCGATAACTATAGGAGTAGACAGAGCCAGATTGTTGGGTGGTGATCGGGTTTCGTTGCACTTCCCGAATTGGACGAACCTCGTCTGCACTGGATTCAGCTGATCCCTGGCTACCCTGATTGGTTTCTTCCCATCCTTCCCAATCATTCAACTCTGCCCAATCTTCCTCAACAGTAGAAGTCGTTTCGGCATCTGATGGCTCGGTATCTGATTCATCGGTTGTATTCTTGGGTGTGGAACGTTTCCAGCGATATTGACCAGTAGGGGATTGGCCTAAGGTTGTCTCAAAGGCATCTAGAGCCGCCTCATCGCCGTAATCGATGATGAACTGCTCTGAGGGTGTCTCAGCCACAGGCTCACTGTAGCCATCGGGTCCAGTCTCACGGGCATAACCTCCACGTGGGCTATCATGTCGTGGATCATCCCGATAACCGCCTTGCTCGTCAGGCTCGCGGTAATCTCTGGTTCGAGCTTGCTGTTGATAGGGTTCGCGGTAAGCGTCACCATACCCGTCGTCGCCATACCCGTCGTCGCCATACCCGTCGTCGTCGTATCTATCCTGGGTTGGAGCTTGCTGATATCGAGCATCTGGACCCGCGTAATCGTTATAGGTGTAATCAGGATCGTATCGATCATCGCGGTAATCGTTACGATCGCCATAGCTGCGGTCTGGGTACTCGCGATCGCGATAATCCCGGTCTGGGTAATCCCGATCCGGATCGTTACGGTTTCCATACTCATAGTCCCGATAGGATTCACGCTGATAGTCATTCTCCTGGTAGTTATCTTCCCGGTGCTCATCTTCCTGATAGCGCTCTTCCTGATAGCCATCTTCTGGGTGGTCATTGGCCGGATCGGGAACCTTGGGAGTATAACGGGAGCGATCGCTCCACTGATCAGTCTGGGGCCGTTCGCGCTCTTCCCAAGTTTCTGGCTGAGTGGTAAACCGGGAGGCAGAAGGGCGATCCTCTTCAAATTCAACTTCAGTCACTTTCGGCACGTCAGTTCTTCCACGGGCTTGTTTCGGGGAAAACCATGATGATTTCGAGGACGGGGATGATGCTTTTGAGGAGTGGGGGTGGGGCGGCGTGGCCGAGGTTTCGGAGCGAGGTGGCGAGTCATCCCAGTCATAGCGGGGCGGAGTATATTCTT
>JBFRWC010000458.1:0-7784 GCA_051439365.1 Leptolyngbyaceae cyanobacterium | reverse complement strand
GTTAATCTTCTTAGTGATAAGCTTTTTTCATTTATTTTTGCGTGGCTGACCCCCCCCCGGGGGGGTTTTCAGCCACCAAAATACGCAAACTAAAATAGTTTTAGCTTATCAATCGATTGGAGTCGATTGGAGCCAATCTCTTGCCTTACAGCAGGCGCAAGATAAACGGATAGCGGAACGGCTCACGACCATCAGTAATGGTGTAAACCAGTGCCCAAATGGTGAAGCCCCAGTGCCACAGGAACCCAATCGGCACTAACAACCACCCCACCAAGAGCCAGCACAAAACCCCAATCACAGCTCCCCAAAACCAGACATTGAAGGAAAAATTAATGGCTTCCTTGGCATTTTCTCGCGCAACGGGATCATCCGAAATGAGCCAAATCGCAATGGGAATACCGATGGAAAACATCAGGGTACTAAAAAAAACAGACCCGTGGGATAAGGCCGACAACAACTTTCGTTTGCTAGGAACATCAGCCAGGGTGATATCGTTAGGTTGATTGAATGTCATAGGCTTTCCTCTCACAACGTAGAGCAATTCAAAGGGAGTAACTTACGTACTTGCCTTTTTTACAGCTTTATCCTACCAATCTTGGGAATAAGCTGACAGGAGAGAAAACCGCCTGGATGATTCGGCTTTTAACCCAGGGAACCGGGAAATCAAGGAGAGAGGAACATGGAAACGACTCCAGGGGTGCAGTTAGTACGGGGACGCTGGCTGTTTACGGGCAGTGAAACGGGGACCGAAACGATTCGAGATGGGGCGATCGCCATCCAATCCGACACCATTCTTGCTGTGGGACCGTGGCCCGAACTGCGCTCCCAATACCCTGATGCAGCGGTTTTAGGATCAGATCAATACGCAGTCATGCCCGGTTTGATTAACGCCCATCACCACAGCAACGGCATCCCTAACTCGCTTCAGGGAATTGAGGATGATTTCCTGGAACTGTGGCTGGTGGCGAACTTGGCAGGGCGATCGCAAGACACCACCCTCAAAACCTTATTTAGTATTGCCCAACTGTTACGCAGTGGCGTGACCACCGTCGTCGATGTGGCCAGCATTTCAGGATCAATAGTGGCCTGCGCCGAAAATCTTCACCAACGCCTCCACGCCTACCAACAAGCCGGGATGCGCGTTGCCCTCACGCCCGGAGCCAATTACGACAGCTTCTTAGTGCATGGCGAAGATGAAGCCTTTGTGGCCAGCCTACCTCCAGCCCTGCAACAGCAAGTTAGGGAATGGGTGCCATTAACGCCATCCCTGCCTCAACCGGATTATCTGGAACTCATCACCCATCTAGCCCAAACCTATCGGGATCATCCCCACATGGAGGTTTGGTTTGGCCCATCCGGTCCCCAGTGGGTCAACGATGAACTGCTCGTGCAGATTGCTGAGGCCGCCGAAAACGCCGAGACCCACATTCAAACCCATGCAGTGGAGTCATTCTATGAAAAGCTACTGGGTCCCCGATTCTATGGCACATCTGTCATCGCCCATCTTCAGACTTTAGGCGTTCTCAGTCCCCGATTTTCCATCGCCCACGGGGTCTGGCTTACAGAATCCGAGATTGAGATACTAGCGGCAACGGGAGCCGCAGTCAGTCATAACCCCAGTTCCAATCTACGACTCCGGGCAGGGATTGCGCCATTGAACACGATGTTGTCAGCCGGAGTCACGGTCGGCTTGGGCATGGATGGCACCACCTTGGGCGATGACGAAGACATGTTGGCTGAAATGCGGCTAGCTGCACGGTTGCACCGCTCGCCCCAATTGTCCACTCCCGCACCCACCTATGAGGATATTTTCCGCATGGCGACCGTCGGAGGAGCCAAACTGGTGGGTAAGGCCGATCAAATTGGCCAGTTGACACCGGGCTATCGGGCCGATGTGGTGCTAGTGAAGCTGGATAACCTCACTTGGCCTTGGATTGCACCGGAAGCAGACCCACTCCATGTGGTGATGATGCGGGCCAAAGCCTCTGATGTGGATACGGTGCTGGTGAACGGTCAAATTGTGCTACAAGCTGGGAAACCCACGGGGTTTGATTGGGCCGCAGTGGGGCAGGAACTGGCAAAGCAGTTGGAACGAGGGAGCGATCGCGCCCCATACCGGACCTTCGTCACCGCCCTGCGTCCCTATCTCGCTCAATGGTATGGTCAGTGGGATGTTCCCCCTCTCGCACCCTATACTGAACTGAACTCTAGATGTTAAATGATTCAGGAATAAACGACACTTTTGAGTGAGGCTTTTTAGTATGGAGAAGTAAAGGTACATTGATCTGTACATCACAACAAGGCGTCACATGGATTTAATACTTGAGCAAGTCGCTGAACTCAATACGAAGGTTGACGCACTGTACACAATGGTCAACCAACTCAATCAAACCGTTTCCAGCATGGCAGAATCCTTTGACCATCCCACCGATGGCAGGGGTAACGACAAAGGCCAGAGCAGGGACAAGGACCAAGGCAAGACTATTCAGTCTTCTTTGGTAACCTCTGAGTCACCGTCTGTCCTGAGTGACCAGACCCTCATTGGTGCTGATTTCGTTCTGGAGCATAAGGACGTACTAGTTGAGTCCCACTATTTGGAGTCGGATCATCGACGCAATGATGGGATCTCCCCTGAACTTCAGACTCAGCGCCTGACGGCCCAACTCACGGCTGCTTACAACCGAATTGCGGCTCTAGAAGAACAGTTGCTCTCTAAGCGGATTCAGTAACCATTTAAGGCACCTATCGAGCGAGGTGATCCTGCCGCAACTGTGGGGCTGGGTGCCTAAGCTCACATTAAACTATGAGTACTACCCAATCCCGTAAGGCTGACCATATTCGTGTATGTCTTGAAGATGATGTCCAGTTTCACGCCACACAAACTGGGTTAGAGCGATATCGATTATCTCACTGCTGTTTACCAGAGTTGGATTGGACCGATATTAACTTAACAACGTCTTTTTTAGGAAAGTCTCTCCAAGCACCCTTGTTGATTTCCTCGATGACTGGGGGCACCGAGCAGGCAAAGCAAATCAATCAGCGGTTGGCAGCGATCGCCCAACAGTTTGGCATTGCCATGGGGGTTGGTTCCCAGCGAGTGGCGATCGAACGGCCTGATGTAGTGGGGACATTTTCTGTACGGGCGATCGCTCCCGATATTCTACTGTTTGCCAATCTGGGAGCCGTGCAGTTGAATTATGACTACGGCGTGGATGAATGTCGCAAGGCGATAGATTGGTTAGAAGCGGATGCGTTAATTCTCCATATCAATCCCTTACAGGAAAGCGTTCAGAGCAATGGTGACAAGAACTTTAGAGGACTGTTGGCCAAAATTGCTACCCTCTGCCAAACCTTGCCTGTGCCAGTGATTGCCAAAGAAGTGGGCAATGGCATTTCGGCAATAATGGCCCAAAAGTTGCTAGATGCGGGGGTCTCCGCCATTGATGTGGCGGGGGCAGGGGGAACTTCTTGGGCCAAGGTAGAGGGAGAACGGGCCAAGGATACCAAGCAGCGCCGCTTGGGCCAAACCTTTGCCAACTGGGGTATTCCCACCGTTGAGTGTATTCAATCGATTCGGACCATGAATCCCACGGTGCCTCTGATTGCCTCCGGGGGACTACGCAATGGCTTAGATGTGGCGAAAGCGATCGCCCTCGGTGCCGATCTAGCAGGTCTGGCCCTGCCCTTCTTGCAGGCTGCGGCGGAATCCGAAGCCGCCCTGGAAGAACTCACCGACATTTTATTCGCAGAACTCACCACAGCCCTATTTTGCACGGGCTGTAAAACGCCATTGGACTTAAGAAAACCCGGTGTTTTGCAGGCTATTGCATAACCATGCCGACTCATCATGTTGACATACAGAGGCGAGGGCGACAAATCAGACTAGATCAGGGCATCCAATTGAGCGATGTAGTCCTCATAAGGCTTGACCCCGATGAGTTTGTTAACCAACTCACCATTTTTGAACAGTAACACGGCTGGGATACTCTTGATCCCATATTCCTTCGGCATTTTCTTATTTTGATCCAAGTCGAGTTTGAGCACTTTAGCCCGTCCATCATATTCTGCTGCTAGCTTGTCCATGAGTGGGCTGACTAATTTGCAGGGACCACACCAGGATGCCGTGCAGTCAATGAGTACTGGAAGATCCCCCGATAACAAATCAGGGATATCATTTTCCTGGACATATTCAGCTACGATTTCGCTCATCATTTTTCTCTCCTGTTCTGCCAATGTTACGTTGAACCTAAAGCGTTCTCCGTTGAGGCACTTTATTCCCAACCTGTACTTGATATATCACAAACGGTCCCCTGAAAACTATTGGTTGCCTTGAAACGTTTTATTGTTCGGTTTCTGCTGGCAGCACAATGGAGGGCCAATAAAAGGCCCTAAAGCCCCACTAGGACCGCACTTCTATCACCCCAACCTGTTCCATCACCTCAATCTCTTCTGTGTCCCCATCTACCTCTGGGATAGCCATTGCTAGGGGAAGCTGAACGATAAACTGGGTCTGGTTCGCTTGAGATTGCACCTCGATGGTGCCCCCCAAATGCTGCGCCAAACTTTTGACGAGAGCGAGTCCTAATCCAGTGCCCCCTTGCTTCCAAGGATCAGTACTGGGAACTCGGTAGAATTTATCGAAAATATGGGGCAGTTCTCTCGCTGGAATTTCCACCCCAGAATTGATGACGGCAAATGTAGCCCGGTTTTCACGAGTCGTGACTTCAACGGTAATCTTTTCACCAGGAGGGGTATATTTACAGGCATTATTTAACAATTCTGTGAGAATCCGGCCTAAGCTGACCCCATCGGAGTGAATTGAATCGAGTAAATGGGGAACCTTAATTTCAAGGGATTGGTTTCGATTACTCACCCGATTTTCAAAGGGCTTAACGGTTTTGGGCAACCACTCATTTAGGTTAATTTCTTCAATGTCCAAGACGGCCCGATCCTCATCGAGGCGCTGCAAGTCCAATAAGTCATTCACTAAATCAATTTCCCGTTGGCATTCATCTTCTAGAATCTTGAGATAGTACAGTTCTTTTTCCCGGACCTTCTGGTCTAATTTCACCAGTTCATCGGATTGGGCAAAGATAGTGGGATCTTCAAAGGCTTCGGCTCGGCGGGCCAGGGTCACGGCTAACATGCGGGTAGCTAGTTTCACGTTGGCGACGGGGGTGCGCAGTTCGTGGGACACGGTGCTGAGAAAGTCATCTTTGAGGGTATTGAGCCGTTGGAGCTCTTTGACTTGGGCTTGCGCTTCTTGGTACAACCGGGCTTGGCGCAGGGCGATCGCACATTGGTTGGTCACTTGTTGCATCAGCCGTAGTTCCAGTTCACCGAAACCATAGTCGGCCTGATTCACTAACCACAAATCCCCCAATACTCCGTTATCGTCCATAATCGGGCACACCAACATGGAGACTCGTCCCCTGGCTGGATTGGGAAAAAGGGAGCAAAACTGAAACGACTGCCCCGCCAAAATTTGCTCATAGAGCCATGGGGTATTGTCCATACTCATCACCCGACCCTGCACGGGGGCAAATGAGGTGGTGTATTCGTAATGGACAATGGCCATTTTGCTGGTGAGATCGTAGAGGGCGGCGTTACAGGAACAGACCTCTAAGCCCTCACCCAATGCTTGCACTGCCATTTGCAAAATATGCTTTTCGTCCAGAGAATCCCGGACTTTATCGGTGATGCGTTTGAGCAGAGCTTCAAATTCTAAAGCTTGTCGCAGTTGCTCGGCAGTGGAGCGCAGAGATTGCTCGACCTGCCGCCGATCGGCAATCTTTTGCTCTAGTTGTTGATTAATTTGGATCAAATTGGACCGGGGCGATTTGGCCACCAGATTAGAGAGGAGCGATCGCGCCACCATTCCCATGGTACTCCACACCAGCACCGTGACGACTTCCACCAAAATCACCCATCCCAGGGACAAATGATCAGATAGAATCACCAATGCATACATGATGCCGTAGAGTACCAACCCAGCACTGATGAGTTTCAGCCAGGAACTCAATTTAGGCAAGGGTTGTCCTTGAAAGGGTTCTGGGCGATAGGCCAGCCACAGCAGTATCAAGGCTAGGCTCCAATGCACCACTACTACGGCCCCAATTCCCCAGCTAGGCGACGGTAGATGGCCCAGCAGTGATAAACCACTCTGTTGCTGCAACATGAATCGATCGTAAATGAATGATAGGTCCAGGGTATCTAGCATCACTGCTGTTCAACCTCTTTAGCGAAATGATATGGTTCTAGTATTCCCTATCTGGTTCAATAATCAACGATTCATGATTGAGTTCATGACTAACAGATGATTCCAGGCGAAAACCCCGCACGGTTGCATCATTGGTGAATCGCATCATCGCTGATGGATTACATCATAAGTAATGAATAATGTAGAAACAAACAAAATATAGGGGCAATGATGGATGAACCTATTGTACGGCTCTAGGTCGTCTCTATTGCACCCCTGCTTGACTGCTTGACCCTGTTCACCATCACGCTTGCTTGTACTATGGCGATTGATCAATCCCTACTCTCTCAACTCCCTAAGAAGGCTAAGTTCAGCACTCTACCGGGTCGGTTTGTGGTCCAGACCGGGCGTTGGGTGTGGTCCACTCTCTGGCATGTGATGATGTCTCAGTTAGCACCAAGGGATGCGACTGGGGCTTATGTTCGTCCGCCAAGTCAGTTTAGAGGCTGGATTGAGGGGGGGGATGGGATGGCGGGTGGTGAGATGGCGGGTGGTGAGATGGCGGGTGGTGAAATGGCGGGTGGTGAGATGGTGGGTGGTGGGATGGCGGTTGATCCCTCTTTTTCATCGTCGGGTTCTTCTGTGGCGGCGGCGAATCGCTATCGGTTGTATGTGGGCATGGGATGTCCTTGGGCACATCGCACGTTGGTGGTGCGGGGTTTGAAGGGACTTGCTGAGGTAGTCCCTGTAATAGTGGTGGTGCCGTCAGTGGATGATGGCGGTTGGGTCTTTGACTCGCCAGAGCAGGGCTGTCGCACGTTGAAAGAGTTTTATGGATTGGCTTATCCAGGGTATCAGGGACGGGCGACGGTGCCCGTCTTGTGGGACAGCCAAACCCAGACCATCGTGAATAATGAAAGTGCTGATATTATTGTGATTCTGAACCGGGCTTTTGATGCGATCGCCCAACACCCGGACCTGGATCTCTACCCCGATGCCCTCAAACCAACCATTGATCAATGGAATGAGAAAATCTATCACACCGTCAACAATGGGGTGTATCGCTGTGGGTTTGCCCAAAGTCAGGAAGCGTATGATCAGGCTTGCGATCAGCTATTTGCCACCCTGGATGAAATCGATCAGGTACTGGCGACCCAGCGATATTTGGGTGGTGCCCATCTAACCCTGGCCGATGTGCGATTGTTCACCACCCTGTTTCGGTTCGATTTGGTCTATTACGGGTTGTTCAAGTGCGATCGCCACCGCATTCAAGACTATCCCCATCTTGGTCCCTATCTGCGTGATATTTACCAGTTACCAGGAGTAGCTGAAACCTGCGATGCGGATGCAGTGCGTCGCGATTATTACGGCAATCTGTTCCCGCTGAATCCCGGCCAAATTATTCCCCACGGTCCTGATATGGACTATTTGTGGGAACCGCATCACCGTCACCATCTCGGTATGTAGGTTAAAGAAAACGGGGGGCTCAATTGTCCCCATTGTCCAATAAGCTGATTGCCATATAATTTGCGTGGCTGAAAACCCCCCCCCCCCCGGGTAAACCACCCAAAAAAAAAAAAAAAAA
>JBFRWC010000457.1:0-3826 GCA_051439365.1 Leptolyngbyaceae cyanobacterium | reverse complement strand
ACCCTGGTGCGAGTGATTGCGGTGTACGATAACCGCATTGTGATGGAAAAGACCCTAGCGGATGCCCTCCGGGCGGTGTTTAATGGCGATCGCCCCGCCATCGACTCCCAACCTTCCCCCTCAGAAGATGTGATTGGAATGCCTCCCGTGAACATTGGCTCCGGCTAGATTGCTTTATAATGCCCCCTTGGTGCTGGTGCAGAGGGGATGCTCCTGTCTCGGTTGCACAGTGTCCAGTCCCCGGATATGCTGTCTGCAACCCCTCCCGTCGCCCAATCCACCAACGTCTACGCTCTATCTTAAGGAAGAAAGAAACCATTATGTCTGTGTGTGAATATCGCCCCGGATTAGAAGGCATCCCCGCAAAAGAATCAGGGATTGGCTTTGTTGATGGCAAACAAGGCATCTTGGAATATCGTGGCTTCCGGATTGAGGAATTAGCGGCGAAAAGCAGCTTTATTGAAACCACCTTTCTGTTGATTTGGGGCTATTTACCCAGCTTTGAAGAACTGGAAGCCTTTGCCAACGAAATTCAGTACCACAGGCGCTTGAAGTACCGAATTCGGGACATGATGAAGTGCTTTCCAGAAACGGGCCATCCGATGGATGCCCTCCAATCCTGTGCAGCGGCGTTGGGGTTGTTCTATTCCCGTCGAGCCTTGGATGACCCAGCTTACATCCGAGCTGCTGTGGTGCGCTTGATTGCCAAAATTCCGACGATGGTGGCCGCCTTTCAAATGATGCGTCAGGGCAATGACCCCATCCGACCCCGTGACGATTTGGATTATTCCGCTAACTTTCTCTATATGTTGAATGAGCGGGAACCCGATCCCTTTGCCTCCCAGATCTTTGACATTTGCTTAATGCTGCACGCAGAGCATACCATCAATGCGTCTACCTTCTCCGCAATGGTGACAGCGTCCACCTTGACCGACCCCTACGCAGTGATTGCATCTGCTGTGGGAACGCTAGCGGGTCCCCTCCACGGGGGAGCGAATGAGGAAGTCTTATCGATGCTTGAGGAAATCGGCTCTGTGGATCGAGTGGAAGCTTATGTAGATGAGCGGATGAAGCAGAAGCAGAAGTTTATGGGGTTTGGCCATCGGGTGTACAAGGTGAAAGATCCAAGGGCAGTCACTCTTCAGGAATTGGCAGAGAAGCTATTCGATAAGTTTGGCGGCGACGAGTACTATGACATTGCCCTTAAGCTGGAAGCAGTGATGGCGGACCGATTGGGCGGAAAAGGTATTTACCCCAATGTGGATTTTTACTCTGGTCTGGTTTATCGCAAGCTTGGAATTCCTGCTGATTTGTTTACCCCGGTATTTGCGATCGCCCGCGTCGCAGGTTGGCTCGCCCACTGGAAAGAGCAGCTGAATGAAAACCGCATTTTCCGTCCCACTCAAATTTACACGGGAGAGCACGAGCAAATTTATGTTCCCTTGGAAAAACGGACAACGACACCGGAGAAGCGGGCGATCCCCGGAGATTATGAACGGTATCGCTCTACGATTGGCTAGTCGTTGGTTCCATATGACACGGTATTGTCCTCAAACTGAAAGAAGTGATGGCCTTGGTGACGCAATTGTTGAACTGAACCGATTAGGCGCACGGGTCAATGAACTCGAAGGTCGTCTGAGCAAACACTTCCCCAACCTGAGGAGTAACGTAAAGTCTTGCTAAAAATGGGACGCAAGCATGGGGGTTGATGTTCTAGAATGGCTACCAAAAAATAAACCTGTTCCATAATTTTGGGAACTGGAGTTTTTATCGGCGATGGAAAAAGTCTGGTTCCCAGCATAGCTTGGACCTCTTGGCATGGTTCACATGCTCCAGGGCCACAACCACAAAATCTCGCTTGCTGATGGCAGCCTTATTTGCAATGAACATTCAACCTCCTGTTTCCCGTCTACATCTAGGTATCTCAGACCCCGTCCACTATCAGCAAAGCGATCCTGTCCTTGGGGTGAAGCGCTACGTTCCTGGTTTAATGCTGGGAGTGCTGGTAGCGGTAGGGCAAGGGGCGATCGCCACTGCCGCAACACCAACTGCCACTGCCGCAACACCACCTGCCACTGCTGCAACACCACCTGCCACTGCTGCAACGCTGACCGTCTCCCCTCACGAGGCTAGGGGTTCCCTCCCCACCCCTCCTGCGGCGTTACCCCGATCGGAGCCATTGATGCTCAGCCAATCTGTCGCGGTTCAACGGGGGGATCAGGGGGGCCAGGTTGAAGCTCTGCAAAAGCGCCTTTCTGACTTGGGGTACTATAGTGGCCCGGTGACGGGCTTTTTTGGCGAAATGACAGAGGATGCCGTTATTCGCTTCCAGCAGGCTCAAGGGTTAACGGCTGATGGGATTGTGGGAACGGGCACTGCAACGGCTCTCCGACAGGCCGGAAATTCACCCACTCGACGGGCCAATAATCCCCTCACCCTTGAGGTTGGCGATCAGGGGCCAAGCGTGACCACGTTGCAAAATCAACTGACGCAGTTGGATTATTATGACGGCCCGGTGACCGGATATTTTGGGTCATTGACGGAAGCAGCGCTGATCCGATTTCAATCCGCCCAGGGGTTGGTTGCAGATGGTATTGTGGGCAGCGCCACCCAAGCGGCGATCGATCGACGATTGGGCCGGACCGCTTCTGCGGCTCCCAACCCCAATGATGGCATCTGGGAATCGGGGGAAACTGGGGCCACTGTCACCACGATTCAACGGCAACTGCAACTGTTGGGCTATTATGATGCGCCCATTGATGGGGATTTTGGCAGCAATACAGAGGCCGCAGTGCGAGCCTTTCAGCGATCGCGTTCTCTCACGGTGGATGGCAAGGTGGGACCGCAAACCCTATCTGCCCTGAATGCGGCGACCCAAGCGTCTGCAACTTCTTCCAGTGATTCCCACATTGCTAACTTGCCCCCGACGACTACGACTGCTCCCCCGGCATCGTCCCCTAGCGTCTCTACCATGCCAACGGTGACCGTCCCGTCCACTTCCCCTCCCTCAAGTTCACCGAATCGGGTGGACAGCTTGCCCCAAGTTAGCAATGAAGCTGTTTTGGCTATCCAGCGACAGCTACGGGACCAAGGCTTCTATAACGGTGCTTTGGACGGGCAAATGGGGTCGGAAACCCGGCAGGCTATTCGGGAAGCCCAACAAAGCCACGGGCTACAACTCTCTGATTTTAGTCGTTAGCGTTTAGAACGAAAGACCCAATAACTGGATCATCAAGCGGATCACGAGGACTGATAAGGTGGCAATTCCCAGAATCAAAACCACTAATCCGGTCACTAACAGGGCAAAGAACAGGCGATCGCTCTGTCGGCGTGGGGTGGGCGATCGCACATGATCGGTCAGCAGTTCCACATTGCGAGAATTGGCTTTCCAGGCCACATCAAATAAATCACCGATTACGGGGACTGCACCTGCCAGGGTATCCAACGCAATATTCGCGGCCATACGGGTCAGGGTTGGGGTCGAAACTCCTAATCGAAATGCTTCGTAGAGGATATACAGTGACAGACCACCTGTGAGCAAATCGCCCCCTCCCGGCAGCAACCCGATAATTGGGTCCAATCCAATGGCAAAATCAGTCCCAGGGCTAGCGATCGCATTATCTAGAAGCTGACTCAGGGCTTGGACCCGTTGTAGGGGAGAGGGTGGCGAAGAACGTGGTTGAGACATAAATCATCCATTCAGCAGAGGGGTCAAAGAGCGAGAGTGTTAAAGGAGATCGACTGGAGAACGCTCTGGGGCTACTGCAACTATCTGAGATTGGTGGCGAAGATGGCAATCACCGGGGTGGGGTGGCGGGAGCCGTGG
>JBFRWC010000456.1:0-17024 GCA_051439365.1 Leptolyngbyaceae cyanobacterium | reverse complement strand
AAGGGGGGAGATTCCGGTCCTCCCCCTTTGCAAGGGGGAGTTAGAGGGGGTGGTTCGACTTGTGTGTACACGGTAGCCCTTTGCAAGGGGGAGTTAGAGGGGGTTATTCAAGCTAATGATCAGACAGCAAGGTCTGGAGCGCGATCGCCATCCCAAGCCACGGCACCATCCTATCGAGAAATGGTGCCCAAAACATCGGATGGCCGCAAACGAACGCTCATCACTTGCCAGCAGCCACAGGCTTACCATGTTGGGGATGAACGGCCACCCCTTGATCCACTGAGGTGTACAACCGATTGAGGGCGTGCATATAAGCATGAGCGGAGGCCACCACCACATCGGTGTTGGCAGCATGGCCAGAGAAAATCCGACCTTCATGACGCAGACGGATCGTGACTTCGCCCATCGCATCAATGCCAGCGGTGACGGACTGCACGGAAAACTCAATTAACTGGTTGGGAATCTCCACCACCCGGTTGATCGCCTTATAAATCGCATCCACAGGTCCAGTCCCGATCGCCGCGTCGGTGCGCTCTTCACCATCGGGAGTTAACACAGTGACGGTAGCGGTGGGTTGAAGGCCATCCCCACAGGACACTTGGACGTGTTCCAGGCGGAACAGCTCAGGGGCTTGGCGGGTTTCATCGTTGACGATCGCCTCTAAATCCCAGTCCGTCACCTCTTTTTTCTTATCGGCGACATCCTTGAAGCGGAGAAATGCCTTATTCAATTCTTGATCAGATAGCTCAAATCCCAACTCTTTCAAGCGGGTGCCGAAAGCATTGCGGCCCGAAAGCTTACCCAACACAATCTGATTATCGGTCAAACCAATGGACTGAGCATCCATAATTTCGTAAGTCAGCTTGTGCTTCAGCACCCCATCTTGGTGAATGCCGGACTCATGAGCAAAGGCATTGGCCCCCACGATCGCCTTATTCGGCTGCACAAACATCCCGGTCAAGTTGGACACCAAGCGCGAGGTTTTGTAAATTTGGTGGGTGTCAATCTGAGTCAAGGGCGCTTCTGATTCTGCCGGACGGCCAAAGAAGGGATTGAAATATTGCCGCCGTACGTGCAGCGCCATCACCAACTCTTCTAAGGCTGCGTTCCCCGCCCGTTCGCCGATGCCGTTAATGGTGCATTCCAACTGCCGTGCCCCGTTCTTCACCGCCTCCAGAAAATTGGCCACGGCTAAGCCCAAGTCATTGTGACCGTGGACCGAGATAATCGCCTGGTCGATGTTGGGCACATTTTCCTTGATGCCTTTGATAATCGCGCCAAACTCTTGGGGCGTGGTGTAACCCACCGTGTCGGGAATATTGATGGTGGTGGCCCCAGCAGCGATCGCCCGTTCTAACACCTGATACATAAATTCTGGGTCCGATCGCCCTGCATCTTCCGGGGAAAATTCCACATCATCCACAAAAGACTTGGCATAGGCCACCATTTCCGGCGCGATTTCCAGCACCTCTTGCCGCGTCTTCTTCAGCTTGTACTCCAAGTGAATGTCCGAAGTGGCAATAAACGTATGAATCCGCCCGTGGGCCGCAGGTTTAATCGCTTCTGCCGCTGCTTTAATATCCTGTTGGGTCGCCCGTGCCAAGCCGCAAATGGTGGGACCATCTTCCGTGCCCACAGCCTCGGCAATTCTACTGACCGCTTCAAAATCTCCGGGACTGGCAAAGGGAAATCCTGCCTCAATGATATCAACTCCCAACCGGGCGAGTTGACGGGCGATGGTCAGCTTCTCTTCCACATTTAACGTCGCGCCGGGAGACTGTTCTCCATCTCGCAACGTGGTGTCAAAAATGATAATGCGATCGCTAGATTCCGGACGGGATGAGGAAGAGGTGTTCATAAGGCAAAATCAATGAGATGACCAAAGTATTATGCTCCAGTTTAGACCAAAATATTGGCAGGGGGGCGATCGCCAAGTCGCCGATGAACAAGATGGGGTCAAGCACTGCCATCCGAACACCCTCTTCGAGCAGGGGTGGGGAGTCTAAGAGATTCAGGAACCCTAAGCGCACTTTGTCTAGGAGTTGTTGGTCGGCTGCGCTCAGGTCTGGTAGGTCAGTTTGCCACTCAGGAAAGAAAGGGTCTGCATCGATCCGCTGAAGCCCAACTTGATTAATCAAGTGGTGTAGGGTAATCTCGTTCGCTTGAAGCGTTTGTACCATCAGCGTTGTTTGTGTTGCCAGTGAATCTTGCCTGTGAGTCTTGCTAGTGGGTCTATTGTAGCGTGATGATAAACCTGGGTTTGAGGGGCTAGATGGATCGGAGCCGGAGGCTCTAAAAGTGGTTCCCAGCCGGAGACTGGGAACTAGGGGGCATTAGGGGTACTTATATACCAACTGTGATTGACTCTTCCTCCCGCAGTGGTATGGCGCGATCGCCCCACCCATTCCTTTAGCCAATCCCTTTAACTAAGTTATATAGTTACATATCTTATGAGGTTGATTTAATTCGTCATGCTACGGTCGGGGTGGGTCTCTTTACCACACCAACCCATGTCAACCACCGCAAATGTGCCGCCAGCATCAGGCTTCAATCCGCTGCGGCTTAATCATCAACTTCTTTGTGTGTCGGGTTTACCACGGGCTGGCTCGACGCTGATGTGTCAGTTGTTGGGCCATCACCCGGATCTGTACTGTACGGGGCACAGTTCACCCCTGTGTCAGGCGTTGACGGGGCTGCGCTATAGCCTCAGCGACAATGATTTTCTTCGCTCCCAACTGGATGTGGATTTTGACCTCACCTATGAGCGCTTGGGCAATGCGTTTCGCGGGTTTATGGCGGGGTGGTTTGCGGAAACGGAGCAGCAATGGGTAGTGGATAAAAATCGGGGTTGGCTCCATCATGTGGAACTGTTGCACTCGTTGGTGCCGGATTTTCGCATGGTGGTGTGTGTACGGGAGTTGGGTCAGGTGTATGGCTCGGTGGAAAGTCAACATCAGAAGACGATTTTGCTAGATTTTCCCGACCATTTGGCGAATTTTTCCCGCTATGGTCGAGCCGATAAGCTATTTGGCGATGAGGGGGTGATTGGGTCACCGTTGCGATCGCTCGAAGCTCTCCAGGACATTGATGCCCCGTTGCAGCAGCGGCTTTACTATGTGGTGTTTGAGCATTTGATGCAGGAGCCTGTGACGGTGATGCAGGGAATTTTTGAGTGGCTGGGGTTGCCGCCTGTGGTCATTGACCCTCAAAATCTGACGGTGAAGCCCCACGAAAGCGATAGCTATTACTGATTCAGATTGCGAATTCCTTAGGGTTCGGCATCGTGACAGTGGCTTAACGCCAGATCCCCGGCTTCTTTGAGAAGCCGGGGATCTAATCTCATCAACATCAAAAATGCCCATTTAACGCTGAGCGATCGCCCCTAGCCATCCGCTGGAGGCTGTAACATTTACCCGAACCGTTGACTATGCCGCAGTTGCCATCCCAGCCTGCAACACCGCCAAAACCCGCGCCATATCCCCCGATAACAGCGCCGCTCGATCCAGCCATAATCCTTGAAATACCTGGCTAGAGAGGATGCCCTGCTCATCTGCCTCTAGCGGGACATACTCCCCAGAGGTCAGCCTAAACCAATCCAACTGACCCTCTAGGGTTCGCCAAACGAGATAGTCTTGGACCCCATTGCGCCGATAGACCCGTTTCTTATCGTATAGATCCAAAGCCGCGCTGCTGGCCGCAATTTCAACGACCAATTCCGGTGCCCCCTCAATATAATCATCTTCAGCAATGGTGGCCTGACGATCGGGAATAAACAGCACCGCATCCGGCTGGGGGGCATTATCGGGGTCGAGGCGCACCGTCGGCTCAATGCCCATAATGATGCCCGGTGTCAGGGCCTTATAGGTTCCCAACCAGGTATTCAGATCCGCATGGGGTTCGCCATGGCTTTTAATTCTCAGGGGGGATGCCCTTGTGTAAACGATGCCTTCAATCAGTTCGGCTTTGCGGAGGTTGGGCATGGCCTGATAACGACGCTCAAACTCAACGCGGGACAGGCGTTCACGCCGTGTCTCCGAAGGAGAATCGCCATTTTCCAATGGTGGAGTCGTGACCAGGTGTGAGGGAATCATGATCATTGATTACGGTCTCCTGATGTTAAGGCTGATCAGCTTAAGCGGTTAACTCCATTCTGCCAATAACCATGCCCCAACTTGGGCACGATCCTGGTTACGACTCCGCTGTATCGCTACTTCCAAGATGGCAATATTGAACCCAGACAATACCTGCGATTCATCAATGCGATGACTCCCCCGCTGGGTCATCGTATAGGCTAGAACTTGGGCAGTGGCTACATCCACCACCCAATATTCGGAAACTCCCAATTCCTCATACAGCGCCCGCTTACTTCCTTGATCATCCAACAACGAAGATGCGGAAATTTCGATCGCCAAATCAGGTGCAGGATAGCGATTCAAATCCACCACAGTCGTTCCCCAAGGAATGACTTGGGCTTGGTCGCGCAGATAGTAAGATGAATCCGGTTGACACTCCTGCACCCCAGTTCTGCGATAACTGCAATTGGTCAATCCCTTGAAAGCCACGCTTTTTAAGGTGCAAAATAGCTGCACCGCGAAATCGACGAGGGAATTATCGGCGGCATGATCATGACCAACGGGTAACATCTCAAGCCTCATGTGCTCTTTGTAGTAATATCCTTTAGCTTGGGCAAAGGCAGGGTCTTCAATAGCTTGCACGTAGTCATCCCAGGAGGCTCCAACCCAGACATCCGTTGGCAACAGAGTTTTTGAATAACTCATGCCCTATTTCTCCCATAGGTTCACTGTAGCTATCTTATGTCAAGCGATCGCCCCCCGCCAGATCATCCGTTTTTCTGATTTAGAGGCTTCTGTCTCTGGCGCATCATGAACCAGACTCACGTTCACCGCACAGGCTTTCAGTTCCGGTTGCAACGAAATCGGGCACACTTCCGGATGGGTGAGGGCATTGGCCTCCGCATTCTCCGCCCACAACGCTCCCCAATGCATGGGCACAAACACCGTACCGGGGGCGATCGCCTTCGTCACCTTGGCTTTCACTCTCACCGCACCACGGGCAGAGGTCACTTCAACCCACTGACCTTCCTCAATCTGCCGTTTGGCCGCATCCTTGGGGTGGATTTCCAAAAACGGCTCGGGATGCATTTTCATCGTTTTGCCGATCCGTCCGGTGCGGCTCATGGTGTGCCACTGACCGTACAACCGTCCGGTGGTGAGGACTAGGGGAAAATCAGGGTTCGGGGGTTCGGCTAAACCATTGGAGTGGAAGGCAGCAAACCGCGCTCGGCCATCCTCAGTATTAAAGCGGTAATCGGTGTAGAGGCGTTTACCTGTGGCAGGAGTGCCAGCGGGTTCGGAATCGGGGCAGGGCCATTGGATCGGACCTTCAGCCTGTAACCGTTGGTGGCTGAGTCCGGTCATATCGCAGGGGCGATCGCGGGTCAGTTCTGCAAATTCGGCGTAGACTTCAGCCGAGGTGCGCTGGACAAACTGTGATTCAAACCCAAGGCGACGGCCCACTTCGGCCAGGATTTCCCAATCGGCCTTGGCCTCACCGGGGCGATCGCGAAACGCTGGACAATAGGTCACCACCCGCTCCGAGTTGGTCATCATTCCCGCTTTTTCGCTCCACTGGGCCGCAGGCAACACCACATGGGCATAACTGGCGGTTTCCGTCGGATAGTAGGCATCTTGGCAGACGGTAAACGGGGATTTCAGCAACGCCGCTTTGGTGCGGTTCAAGTCCGGCATACTCACCGCTGGATTGGTGGCCAGCACCCAGAACACGCCAACATCTCCCGTTTCCAGGGCACGGATCATATCCCAGGCGGCCAGTCCCGGTTGGGGTGAAATCGACCCCGATGGCAATCCCCAAGCTTGCTCCACCGCAGCACGATGATCGGGGTTTTTCACCACTCGATATCCCGGCAGGATATGGGCCAGTCCCCCAGCTTCCCGACCTCCCATCGCATTGGGTTGTCCGGTCAGAGAAAAGGGTCCGGCTCCAGGCTTGCCAATGTTACCGGTCATCAGATGTAGGTTAATCAGGGTGCGAACTTTGGCCGTACCTTCGCTGGACTGATTCAGCCCCATCGACCACAGGGACAGCACCCGCTTGGAATTGCCCCAATATTTAGCGGCTTGTTCCAGTTCATCCAACCGAATGCCACAGCGACGGGCCACCAACTCTGGCGGATACTGGCGAATCACCTCAGCGTAATCGGGGAATCGGGCCGTACATTCGCTGATAAATTCTGCGTCAATCTTGCCCCATTTCAGCAACAAGTGGGCAATGCCGTTGAGTAAATCAATGTCGGTGCCGGGATTGATCGCAAGGTGTAAATCTGCAGCCTTGGCGGTGTCCGTAGCGCGAGGATCGACCACCACCATTTTGACGTGGCGATTTTTGCGGTGGTACTTGCGTAAACGGTTAAAGACGATGGGGTGACACTCGGCGGTGTTGGTGCCGATGAGGAAAGCGCAATCGGTTTGCTCCAAGTCGTCGTAGTTGCAGGGAGGACCATCAGAACCAAAACTTTGGATATAGCCTGCAACGGCGGAGGACATGCACAGGCGGGAGTTGGCATCAAAGTTGTTGGTGCCCAAGCAGCCTTTCATCAGCTTTTGAGCGGTGTAGTAATCTTCGGTTTGCAACTGACCGGACCCGTACATGCAAATGCCATCAGCCCCGTGGGTTGTCAGAGTCTTCTGAATTTCGCTAACGATGCGGCTGTAGGCTTCCTCCCAGGTGACGCGGCGGAAGGGGTCTGCCAACGAGTCTCGCATCATCGGATATTTGAGCCGACTTTTATCGATGGCTTCAGCAATGGTGGCCCCTTTAACGCACACTTGACCTTGGCTAGACGGATGGGCGCGATCGCCCTTCACTCGCCAAATCGGATTGCCCTGACTATCAAAATTAGTCGGTCGTCCTGCCATCGCCGGAGGGGATACATCCAGGCCACAACCAACACCACAGTAAGGACACAGCGTTTTGGCCGATTCAGTCATGATGTCACCTCCACACACAAAAAACCACGATTTATTTGGAAACTCAAAACTTAATTTTAAGACTCAGCGATAAGTTTAAAACTCAATCCGGAAGTGTCTATGATTCTAGGATCTAGATGATCAACCCCTGCGATAGAAAACGTGAGTTCGGCAGGAATCAATTTGGCCCCCATCCCCTAACCCCTTGCCCCCAAAATGGGGGAAGGGGAACCCAACCCTAACGAGTTTCTAGGCTTTTCTCCCCTCTCCCAAAACGGGAGAGGGACCGGGGGTGAGGGCAGCTCGACTGCATCGAACTCACGTTATAGAAATGAGGGACAGTGACCTGCCCCTCATCGAATCAGGATAATCCTGAGTGATCCTGGACCCTAGTTAGACCCTAGTTGGACCTTAGTTGCGGTCTAAAGCAGCAACCGTCGATGGGGGCGCAATGCCCTCTAGGTCCATCTCTTCGCCTTCATGGAACTCGGCAAAGGAGCCTTTGGGTTCTTCCAAGAAGAAGACACAGAGGAAGGCCACAATCAATCCAGCAATGCCCAATACCTGGAAGAAGGTCGTGTAGACGGCTGCATAATTAGCCGTTCCGCCATTGGCTGCTTCCGAAGAGGCAGTGAGAATCGCTAGGGTGTTGAGGTAGGCGACTGCGCCCACGTTCCCGTATGCACCGACATTACCTGCAATCTGCCCCGTCACCCGTCGCTTAATCAGAGGGACGATGGCAAAGGTAGACCCTTCAGAGGCTTGGACAAAGAAGGAACAAGCCATCGTTAAAATAACCGCTGCCGGAATCCACCAGTTGCCATTCACCTGACTCATCAGCATGTAGCCAATGCCCATACCGCCTGTGAGCACCACCATTGTCCACTTCCGACTTCCCAAGGTATCGGAGATAATCCCGCCACCGGGACGAGACATTAAGTTCATGAATGCATAGCAAGCCGCAATCATCCCTGCGGTTGCGGGGTCAAGCATGGGAGTGCCATCAGCATTAACAAAGGTTCTGATGAAAAACAGGGGCAGCATGGTCACGACTGCTAACTCAGACCCAAAGTTGACGATGTAGGTTAATTCCAGAATTGCTACTTGTTTGAAGTCGTACCGATCTTCTGCTGCATATCGCTTTGTTCCATTCAGCAAATCCTTGTTGACCGTCCAACAGTTGTAGGACTGAAACAGGTAGAGGCCAACCAGAGAGGCGATCGCGATCCACATTTGGGTGACGTTCAAGAAGCCCACTTTCTGCAGCCGCCATGCCAATACCATCAGAATGACGTTCAAAGGAATGTTCATGAACATCAACAACCAAAAGTCTTTAACACTGGTGACTTCGATACCACGAGCACTCTTGGGCTTTTGATAGACCTTTCCAGGAGGCGTATCAGAGACGTTGAAGTAGTAGAACACACCGTATAGCGCAGCCACAATTCCAGTGAAGGCGATCGCGGCCCGCCAGTTCAAAACCGCCGTATCAAAGGCAGGAAACAGTAAGATTCGGAATGTTTGGGGTTCGCCAAACTGGAATGCCCCAGGAACGAAAGCGAAGAACAAGCCAATCAACACCATGGTGAAGGCAGAAAAGGCAGAGCCAAAATTTCCCCAACCGCCGTAGATGCCTTCAGCAGTCCCCACTTCCTTGGGGGGGAACCACTCAGCCGTCATCCGGATACCGATGACAAATCCAGCTCCGACAATTCCCATCATCAAACGACCAATCACAAGCTGGGTAAAGCTCTGGGCCGTTGCAAAAATAAGACAGGGAATCACCGCGTAAATCAGCAACAGGGAGTAGGTCAACCGAGGTCCATACCGGTCCAATAACATCCCGATGATGATACGAGCCGGAACCGTGAGCGCCACATTACACAAACCAATGGTGGTAATTTCACTACCTGACAATTCAAAATCCTGGCCGATTGAGCCAGCAAATGGAGGGAAATTAAACCACACAACAAATGTCAAGAAAAAAGCAAACCATGTCAGGTGAAGGATGCGATACCGTCCTTGACCAGCTTTACTAAACAACTCAGCCAGAAACATTCTGAAACCCTTCCTTACAATAGCTACGTTCAAGTAGATGTGCGAACCGATCACACATCAACATCAATCGGTCCAAAGACCATCAAATCTAGACCCCTGTGGGCAAAATAATTGTTGCTGGTACTAGATGCAGGGTCCAGTGCTTTTAAGTTAATCGCCCCAAAAAATCGGAGGGGCACTGTCGCTCACTGGGCCGCGAATCGTTAAGCGCGAGAGCGCCTTGCTTGTGGGACTATTAAAGCGATATCAATCATGGAATTTTGTATCATTGGGTACTTAATTTGCCAATTCCTCGGCTTTGTACATTAAAGTCATGCATAAAGCGCATTGAATTTGAAGGGGACTGGGGTGCAGTCTGGCTAGTCCCGCATGGCGTAAATAGACCAACTCTTTAAACCTCTCCCTAAATCCCTCTCCCAGAGCGCTACGGTGTACACACATCTCATTTTGAAGTCCAAAACTTGGCTTTACCCCCCTTAGTCCCCCCTTGCAAAGGGGGGAAACTCCGGTCCTCCCCCTTTGCAAGGGGGAGTTCGAGGGGGTGGTTCGACGTGGGTGTACACGGTAGGATCACACGGGGGACAAAACAGATGGTGGTGGTTAGACACTTTTTCCCGCTCATCTCGCCCCTTACAATGAGACACAGACTAGAGACACCATATTAATGATGACGCAATAATAGTTGCGCAACACTAATTATGCAACGCACTACCACTTACCACACTGAGGGCCAATTCATTGGTAGCCAGGGATTGCCTCTTTACTACCAATGCTGGCAACCCCATCAATCTCCACGGGGAATTGTGGTTCTTGTTCATGGGTTGGGCAGTCATAGCGGTCTATTTTCCAACATTGTGGGATGGCTCCTGCCTCAAGCCTATGTTGTTTACGGCTTTGATCTACGGGGACATGGCCGTTCTCCAGGGCAACGGGGCCATATCAATGCTTGGGACGACTTTCGGGGGGATGTGGATGGTTGTTTGGGCCACATTGCCCGGTTGGAGCAGACTGCATCCTGGTGGCAAGGTTCACCATTACCCCGGATCTTGGTGGGACATAGCTTGGGCGGGGTGATCGGGTTAGACTATGCGTTGCGCCATCCGGAGGAACTAGCAGGAGTGGTGGCGATCGCCCCTGCCTTGGGATCTGTGGGGGTTCCTCCGCTAAAATTAGCCCTTGGCCAAGCGTTATCGAAAATCTGGCCCCGATTTACTCTGAGTACGGGTTTAGATCATGATTGTGCGTCTCGCAACCCCGATATCATTGAACAGTACCAACACGATTCTCTGCGTCATATTAAAGGCTCCGCACGGTTAGCGACTGAATTTTTGCATACGGCCCAGTGGCTCCACGATCATGCGGTTGACTTCCGTTGTCCTTTGCTAATTTTGCATGGGTCAGCAGATCAGGTCGCGTTAGCAGAGGGGAGCGATCGCTTTTTCCAAAAGGTGACCCTGGCAGACAAAACTCGCTACGAGTACGATGGGGCCTACCACGACCTTCACAACGACATCAATTACCCGACCGTTTTGCGGGATTTATCCCATTGGCTGGACCGCCATCTTAGTTATCCTGACTACTCTCACTGCCAACCGACATCCCCGTAGATCACCTTAGACCTCCCACCCCAGACTTCCCATTATCCTCGCAGCAAAACGATCAGGGTTGCCAGTCCCGCCGTCAGCATGATGCCTGCGGGCATAAATTTCTGGGTTTTGACCAGACGGATCGCAAAGACAATCACCAGCAAAGCCGTTACTCCCAAGGCTAGCCATGCTCCCCACGGCTGACTCGCAGCAACTAGTCCAGCGATGATGAGCAATAGGCCGCTGACCAACCCCGAAATCAGTGATGGCTTGCTGTTGGCTTTGCGGTACCCAACGATCCCCCCAACTGCTGCTAAAATGCCGTAGGCGATCGCCACGATTCCTGTCATGTCCATGGTGATTTTCCCCAATGAGTTCATTCCCTCTCAATTTGAACGAAGCTGAGAGATACTTAATTTGTATGGCTGAATCCCGCTAACAACAGGGTTCAGGCCCCAAAGTACACACATTAAAACAGCTTTAGCTTATCATTATCGTGTTCGAGGCTAGATTGCCATAGCTTAGGTGGCTGTTATGCGAGATACTCTTCCCCTAATTGAGACCCTGCGGCGACAAGTCGCATCGCTGTTGTTATACCGGGCTGTATTGCACACTGAGATTGGGCAAGCGTTTTTGCATCTGTTGGATCAGTTGCAACATCAAATGAAGCAGGATGGCCACGAGTTGCAGTGCCTAGAAGCCTATGGCCGCTGGTTCTATGCTCTGGCAGCAGCGCAGCAATCGTGGCAAACCTATCTCATTTCTCAAGTCCTATGGGCGGATAATCCGTTTACGCGACGGGCACAGTGGATGGCGGACATGGGGATGGACCCCGACTTGACGGCAGCGGCAGTTCATGACCTGAATGTTCTCCAAAGTTTGTACCACTGTAGCAGTCGGCAGGTGAGTCAGTGGGTACAGGAGCTAGCAATTTTACCGATTCCGCCTGTGGCCCTAACCCATCAGCGATCGCCCAACCATCGTTACTCTTCTGCGGCATTGCGTCTCCGTGCTCATCCGATTTGGAGCATTCTGACCCAAGCCGAATCATGGGGAAAGGTGGTCGATCAAGTGGCGTTATATCACCAAGAAAGCGGTATTGGGGACTTTGCCATGTACCATGCCTTCCGCTGGGAACAGGAGCAATTGCAGGGTATTCCCTATCCTGACCCGGTGCAACTTCATCAATTGACGGGATATGATGACCAACAAGCGCGATTGCTCAACAATACGGAAGCTCTCTTGACTGGCAAGCCGGCCTTGCATGTGTTGCTCTACGGTAGCCGGGGCACGGGCAAATCATCTCTGGTTAAATCCCTAATCCATCAGTATGGCGATCGCGGCCTCCGTCTAGTGGAAGTGGATAAAGTGGCATTGGCTCATCTGCCGGACATTGTGGAACCCCTGCGCCAAGTGCCCCAGAAATTTATTATTTTTGTGGATGATTTATCGTTTGAGGAGGATGACGATGCGTTCAAGGCACTGAAAGTAGTCCTGGAAGTAGGCGTAACCGCACGGCCCCAGAACGTAGTGGTTTATGCAACATCCAATCGTAAGCATTTGATTCGGGAATTTCATGGCGATCGCCCCCGGCCCAGTGATGCTGACGAGGTCCATGCCTGGGATACGGTACAGGAAAAACTATCCTTTAGCGATCGCTTTGGCCTCACCCTCACCTTTGAGCCTGCCGACCAACCCAAATATCTCGACATTGTGCATCATCTTGCGCTCCAAGCTCATCTGGATTTGCCCATCGAAGAGTTGGATCGTCGAGCCTTACAATGGGCCACGCGCCACAACGGGCGATCGGGTCGCACTGCCCGACAATTTATTGATAGTTTGATTGCACACTTGTAACAGTAACGGGTGAAAAAAGGCGATCGCGCTATTATCACCTTAGAGGATGAAGCAAAGCAGTCCCACATCACCAATAATAAGGCCGTACAATTAACCAGATTGAGATGGGCTCCCCGGTTTCCTGAAGGAACCGGGGATCTGGAGCCACCACAACATCCTTGGATTTTCCTAAGAAACCAAGATCTGGAGCCACCACGACACCCCTGGACAACGACATGACCAACGTTCAGCCACAATCCAAAGTCATGGTCTGGGCCGGAGGCGCGATCGCCCTAGCTATCTTTGCAGTCGGCGCGTTTCAGTATGCTCAGCTCCGATCGGCGGCAGAGGCAGAAGCGGAGCAAGCTGCCCTACAAGCGGCCTTACCCACCCGCACTTCGGTCGTTGCCTTGGGCCGCGTGGAGCCTCTGGGAGAAGTGATTCGGGTCAGTGGTCCTACTGGGGAACGATTGGCTCGATTAGAAGTGGCGGAAGGAAATACGGTCATCACGGGGCAAATTCTCGCTTATCTGGAAAGTCATGGGGAACGGGAAGCGGAACGGAATTACGCTGCTGCCCAGGTCACTGAGGCAGAACAAAATTTGGTGGCGGAAAAGACTTACGGGGATGCTCAAGTTGATGAAGCCCAAGCCCGAATTCAGCAAGCAGATCGCCCTAAATTGTTGGAGATTGAAGCTCAGCAGGCGACCATTCGGCGGCTAGAAGCGGAGTTAGACCTAGCCCAGGAAGACCTCGATCGCTTTGATAATTTATTTCGGGAGGGCGCGATCGCCGAACAGCAGTTTGACGAGCAGCAAACGACTACCCGCCGCATCGAAGAGGAACTGAATAATGCCGAGGCTACGCTGGTGCAGTTGGAAGAAGCCCGCACCACGGATATCGCGGTGGCTCAGCAACAACTCCAGTCCGCCCAAGCCAGTTTGAATCGGTCCCAAGTGCAAGTTAACATCGACTCAGCCCGTCGTAATCTAGACTTGGCCGAGGCACGGCTGGAACGAACCCTCATCCGCGCTCCCAGGAATGGCCGAGTATTGCGAGTGCTCACCTATGAAGGCGAGGCCATTACCAACGATGGCATTTTGGACTTAGGCAATACCCAGCGAATGGTGGTGGTGGCGGAAGTGTACGAAACCGATGTCAGCTTGGTGGCGTTGGGCCAAACCGCTACGGTGGTGAGCCGCAATGGAGCCTTTGAGCAAACCTTAACGGGAACAATCACCGATATTGGCTGGCAAATTTTCAAAAATGACGTGCTGGATGATGACCCAGCGGCCAATGCTGATGCCAGGGTAGTGGAAGTGGAGGTACAGCTTGAGCCGGAGGACAGTGCTGTGGTAGAAGCGCTCACTAACTTACAGGTGGATGTGCGCATTGATGTGGATGCTCACACTGATACAGAGGAGTGAGTCCCATGCGCACTCCCTTAGCTTGGCTCAATCTGGTGCATGAACGGACGCGGTTGGTGGTGGCGATCGCCGGGGTCACCTTTGCCGTGTTGCTCATTTTTATGAACCTGGGCTTTTTGGGCGCATTATCCCTCACGGCCAGCCAAATTTATGGCCAGATGAACGCTGACATTTTTCTGGTCTCCCCACCACCCCTAGAAATCACCCCAGCGGAACCGTTCCCGATTGAGCGCATGTATCAAGCCGCTGGGATGACTGGAGTCCAGCGCACCATGCCATTGTACGTGGGTTATGCCCAATGGCGTAATCCAGAAACCCGCATCAACCGGGCAATGTTTTGCTATGGGTTTAATCTCAGTGATCCAGTCTTCAAAATGCCTGAGCTAAGCGATCCCAGAGTTCTTAACCGCCTACAGCAGGCCAACACCGCTTTAATTGACCGCCAATCCCGTCCCGAATTTGGCCCTCAAAGTGTGGGAACCCGTACTGAAATGGACCGCCGCGCTGTGGAAGTCGTGGGTAACTATAGTTTGGGGGGCGGCTTCGCCGCTGATGGCACCATCATTCTCAGCGACTACAATTACCGTCGTTACTTTGATCCCCGACCCTTGAGTGTCATTGATTTGGGGTTGGTTCAAGTGGAGACAGGCATTGATCCCCAAATCGTGGTCGATCGGCTGAATGCTGCCTTACCGGAGGATGTGAACGTTCTCACCCAAGCCCAGCTAACACAGCGGGAAGCTGACTATTGGATTGCCAATACTGCCATTGGATTTATCTTTAGCTTGGGTGTATTGGTAGCCCTGATTGTGGGAATCGTCATTGTGTATCAAGTCCTTTACACCGATATCTCCAATCACATGAAAGAGTATTCCACCTTGAAGGCAATGGGGTATTCAGCCCAATTTCTCTTTGGGGTGGTGTTACAGGAAGCCCTAATTTTGGCGGTCTTGGGCTATATTCCAGGGTTTGCGATCGCCCTCGGCCTTTACGAAATGACCATCAGAGCCACTGCTGGTACCCTTCCCGTCGGTATGACCAGCACTCGCGCCATCTTTGTGTTAGCCTTAACCACCATCATGTGCAGTGTGTCCGGCCTCATTTCCGTCCACAAAGCGGTGAGCGCAGACCCCGCCGATGTCTTCTAGCTAACTCAGCCTAACCCAGCAACGTTCACGCCACTACAGGGGTAGCCGCATCATGACGCTGCAACACCTGCAAGTCCTCTTCGTCCAAAGGGACCGGGGTGCCACTGCGAATGAGTTCGGCAAAATCCTCGTTGGGCACCATAATGCACAGAACGTACAGGCGGGTGTGCCCGATATTCTCAATCAAATGAGTGGCTTGAGGTGGTACTAAAATACTATCCCCTGGTCGCACATAAATTTCTTTGCCATCACACAGGGCGCGGCCTTCACCTTTCAGCACAAAAAACATTTCCGCCGCTATTTGATGACGATTGGGGGGGGTCTTGCCACCCACATCAAAAATTTCCACACAGTAGGTCAAGGACACATCTGCGGTATGGGGATCAAACACCAATGCAAGTCGATTAGTATCCTCTGGACTAATCCGATAAGCTTGGTAATCCCTAGGTGACTTGTACACCGGAATCATACACCGTTGACGTTCTACAGACTGGAGTGGAATCTCTACTAGCTGGGCCTGCATTCTAAATTCTCCTGTTAAAAAGAAATATTATATTACTTGACAATTACATTGCCTGGATTAGATTGGTGGAATCAGTCACAAACCCAAAGCATTGATTGACGTTGTAGACAGTGGCCTGCAAGCAAAATTCCGGGGAGGTCGTCGCTGTACAATCCCGCAGCAAAATACAGTCGTAACCGAGAAAGTTTGCGTCTTGCAGGGTGGCCATCACACACTGATCGGCATTGACTCCGGCAAAAAAGAGCGTTGTTTTACCCAGATTCCGCAGGATGCTATCCAAGGGGGTATCCCAGAACCCACTCATGCGGTATTTGTCCACCCAGATATCGTCAGGCTGGGATTCCAGTTCATCCACCACTGCTGCCGCCCAACTGTCTTTGATCAGTACTGGGGCCTCATTTTTGGGGAGTGGATCACCCAAACCAATACCATCACCAGTAGGGTTATATACATGGCGGAGACCAGCACTGATGTTCATCAAATCGGGACGATTGCCCCAGTTAAGCCACAAGATAGGGACGTTCTGTTGTCGCAGAATTGGGAGCAATTGTTGGAGCGGCACAATGGGCGATCGCGCAGGGGTTACGTCCACACCAATGTGGGCTAACCAACCATCGGGATGGCAAAAGTCATTCTGCATATCAACGATAATCAGAATAGCCTTGGCTAAATCCAGTTGGAGGGTTTTGGTATCGGTGGGCAGGGTGGTGACACAGGACGGTAGGGCAGGTCGGGTGATATCGGCGATCGCTTCATTCACCATCCAGGCATTTGGTCCCACGCCCAAGCGCCGCAAAGGAGTGTTCATTAATGAATTCTTGATATTGTTGTTTGATGAACCAAAGGTTTGTCAATACCGTTCGTCAATACAGCCTAGTTGGTATGCCCCCTAGTGTAGGGGAGACCCATGAACCGTCCCCAAAATATTATTTCGCCTTAAGACCGAGCGCTGTGATTGTAAACGATTATGTAGTTTACAATTAGCAATAATATTGAGATCTCTCAATTCAATTGAGCAAGATTGAGCGATCGACGATTTAGCAGCACGAACTATTGGTTAATACATACCCCATATGGCGATTCAAGTTTACGGCATTCCCAACTGTGGCACCTGCAAAAAAGCCTTCAAGTGGCTCGACGACAACGACATTGCCTACGAATTTATTAATACCAAGGACACTCCTCCAGACAAAGTGACGATTCAAGCCTGGGTAGAATCTCTCGGTAGTAAGCCGATGCGGAATACGTCTGGGCAATCCTATCGGGCTATTGATAAAGCTGAAAGGGACGCTTGGACCGATGAGCAATGGATTGAAGCCTTTGCTGCTGATGCCATGTTGCTGAAACGGCCCCTGTTTGTCAAAGATGGGACTGCTGTGTTGGCTGGGTTTCGGGCATCGGAGGAGGTCTTGCGGGAAACGTTGGGGAGTTAGGGAGTG
>JBFRWC010000455.1:0-4671 GCA_051439365.1 Leptolyngbyaceae cyanobacterium | reverse complement strand
TTCTCCTTTGCGCCCCCAGCAGTAAGACTTCCTAGCAACTCCCCTGTGACGCTATTGTACACTCCCCCAGAAAAGTCAAAGGTGACATTGTCGGCCCCCCCCAGCCCATGAATTGCTTTTAACTGATGAAGGCGTTTGCTAGTCAGTTCACGGCTAATTCCACAGAATCGGTTGAGATGGCTAGCCATAGCTTCAAAATTTGAAGTAGTACGAAACTTGAACGTTGCCACAACCTGACGTGTTCTAGCTCTAACAGTTCATCGCGCACCCGCATCATACGCCAAACCGTTTGCGGTAGCTCAAAACTGTGTTGTAAAGCAGCATGGTCACGGTCATCGGACCCACCCCACCGGGAACTGGAGTAATCCAACTGGCCACCTCTTTGACTGCCTCAAAATCCACATCCCCCACCAACCGAGGTTTTTCCCAGGCCGGATCGGTGACGCGGGTGATACCGATATCCACTACCACGGCTCCCGGTTTTACTTTGTCCACCGTAATCAGACCGGGACAGCCAGCGGCGACCACCAGCACATCCGCCGCACGGGTAATATCGGGCAAATTCTCGCTGAAAATATGGGCGATCGTTGCGGTTGTGTCGGCGGCCAGCAGCATGATCCCCATTGGCTTGCCCACCAAGATGCTGCGACCCACGACTACGGCGTGTTTCCCCTTCAATTCGATGTTGTATTCCGCCAGGAGCCGCATCACACCGCTGGGGGTGCAGCTTTGCAGGGCAGGTTCGTCTCGGAGCAATTGACCCATATTGTAGGGATGCAGGCCGTCCACGTCTTTGCTGGGCAAAATGCGATTGAGCAGGGCGACTGCATCCAAATGTTCTGGTAAGGGGAGTTGCAATAAAATGCCATCCACTTGATCATTTTCGTTGAGGGAATCGATCACCTGGATCAGTTCGTCTTGGGTGGTTTCGGCAGGATAGTGGCGACCGAAGGAGGCGATACCCACGCGATCGCAAGCTCGCTCTTTGCCTTTGACGTAGGCGGTACTGGCAGGGTGATCTCCTACCATTAATACCGCTAGCCCTGGCGATCGCCCCACAATGGGCGCGAATGTCTGCACATCTTGGGTTAATTCCGCTTGCATTTTGGCCGCAAGCGCCTTGCCATCTAATATACCAGCCATAGCCAAGTCAAAAGTGTTACTCAGGGTTCGTGAAAAATGATAGGCAAAATCCTCCAATTATAATGGTCGTTTTGGACAACCCACGGGGAAAACGGTCGCAGTTTGTAATAATTCTCGCGTCGCGCTGCGGGAATGGCCTTTGCCCAAACTCGAGCAACCCAAATCTAAAGAAACCAAAATCTATGGAAAGATGGCGAAAAGGGGGGCGATCGCTCCGTATGATGGGAGAAACCTGTAGGTCATCTGGATCATTGGATCAATCATGGATTTATCAGAATACAACTGGTCTGCCCTGTTGCAGCAAATTCTCGATCGTCAGTCTCTCTCCACTGAACAAGCCTCAACCCTGATGTCGGGCTGGCTCAGCGAGGCCATCCCCCCTGTGATGTCTGGGGCGATCTTGGCAGCGATTCAGGCGAAAGGCGTGTCCGCAGCAGAACTAGCAGGAATGGCCACGGTGTTGCAGGGGCAATCCAGAGGGGGCGCACTAGAGATGGCCACGCCGACGGCTCCGTTGATTGACACCTGCGGCACTGGGGGCGATGGAGCCTCTACGTTCAATATTTCCACAGCGGTGGCATTTGTGGCAGCAGCAGCAGGAATTTCAGTGGCCAAGCATGGTAACCGGGCGGCATCCAGCAAAGTGGGGTCAGCGGATGTGCTGGAAGCCTTAGGAATTAACCTGCAAGCCCCGATCGAAAAGGTCCGGGCGGCGGTGGATGAGGTAGGCATTACTTTTCTGTTTGCTCCCGGTTGGCATCCGGCCATGAAATCAGTGGTGCCGCTGCGGAAAACCCTCAAGGTTCGCACGGTATTTAATCTGCTGGGGCCGCTGGTGAATCCTTTGCCGATTACGGGCCAAGTTTTGGGGGTGTTTGACTCCAAGTTAGTGACAATTGTGGCCGAGGCACTGCAGCAGATGGGGCGATCGCACGCCATTGTCCTCCACGGGCGCGAAAAGTTGGATGAAGTCGGATTAGCCGATCTCACCGATTTAGCGATTCTGACCAACGGCGAAGTCCAGCCCTTCATCCTCGATCCAGAAGCCCTAGGGTTGACGAAAGCACCGACCACGGACCTCAAAGGGGGCGAAGTTGCCGATAATGTCGCCATTCTCACGGCTGTGCTGCAAGGCAAAGGCACTCAAGCCCAGCAGGATGTGGTAGCGGCTAATGCGGCCCTGGCCTTGGTGGTGGGTGAAGCGATCGCCCCAGACACTGACCTAGTGGCCACCTACACCAAAGGGGTGAGCAAAGCGCAGGAGATTCTCAGCAGCGGAGCAGCTTGGGAGAAAGTGGAAGCCCTCGCTGCTTTCTCCCAAGCATCATAGAGCAGATTGCTGTTAGTCGCAGATTCGGCCTTGGGTGGAAAAGTACTGAGGTTCCAGCGCCTCTGGCCTATTTCCGGGTATTCCCAGTGGTAGAGAAAAACGGAGAAATACTGTAGGGTTATTTCAGTCAAGATTAAGACAAGATCCTCATGTCCGTTCAGTGAGGTACTGCCTATGTCCTTTCCGTTCCATGACCAATACTGGATGGATGTTGCAGACTTTCTCAGCATTCACGCCACCGCTAACGATGATATTCTAGCTCCAAAAGAGTTTGAGTATCGCTTGGTTCATTGTTTTGGCTACGCTGTGAGCCGAGTCGTTCCTGTGTTGGGCTTCGAGTGGATTGTGGTGCATAAAGGGCAGATGGCAGAGTTGGCCGTCCCGTTTTTGTTGGCTGTGGTGAACGAGTTGCATCCAGTATTCACTAATCCAGTGTTTGTGATATTTGGTCGCTCTCAGGCCCTTCCAGAGATTGAAGATAATAACGACCTGACGGACTTTCACCAACGATTGCGATCGCTCCTCCAAGAGCATCCACCATCCCCTTCTCTCCCAGTGCCATCCCCTCCTCAAGACATCGTTGTGCCGATACCGGAGCCTATTGTTCAAGCCACCGAGCCGATGGCCCACCGGGTCGCTCCGATTCACAACGATATTAAGGTTTCCGTTATCACAGTCTGCCGCAACGCAGCCCAGACCATCGAACGCACGATCACCGCCGTAGCCCAGCAAACTTACCCTAACCTGGAGTACATCGTGGTGGACGGAGCTTCCGATGATGGCACCTTGGAAATCTGCGATCGCTATGCCGCCGCCATTACCAAACTGGTGAGCGAACCGGATGAGGGAATTTATCAAGCGATGAACAAAGGGATTCATCTTGCCACAGGGGATTGGTTGTATTTTGCCAACGCAGATGATTACTTATTTGATGCTTATGTGCTTCAGGATTTAGTGTCATTTATCTTGGAGCATCCTAATATCGATGTGGTGTATGGGGATCATGAAGCTCGATACCCAGATGGCAAAACCTCGATTCACGGCTGCGTTGCCCCCGACCAGATGCTGGAGGCAATTGTTTGTTTCCAATCGGGGTGTTTGCTCCAACCTGCGTGTTTGTTTAAACGCACGGTCTTTGAGCAAGTCGGTGGGTTTTGCCCAAACTATGGGATTGCTTCCGACTACAAGTGGTTTCTAGAGGCATTACAAGTCTCAGATCTCACCTTTGAATATTTTGATCGGACCCTAGTGTCTTATGCCCACGGAGGGCGCTCAGCCAACATTCATGCCCTCTTCCAAGAAATTTTTGAGATTCAATCCCAGGATGTCCTCTGCCAAAATTTCCAATGGTCCCAAAAACGCTTGCTTGCTCTGCAACAACAGTATGTTGATAAGTACGCTCGTCTAGAGGAAGCCCACTATCGTTTGGAACAAGTGGAACAGCTACAAACACTACGGAGCCACCATCTGATTCAGCTTAAGCAACGCCTCAGTCCTTCCCCAAGAACTAAGTTCAAGTGGTTTGGTCGGGGATAAGTGTTTATAGTCTCGATAAAATTGGAACCGTACAGGCTCAGCCACAAGGGGATGGATCGCAGTTACCCTAGTTCTACGTATCTAAGGTTAGGAGTTCGGTATGCTAAAGTGTAGCGTTGCGTTTGTGGCGATCGCCGTTGACCAGTGGGATGCAATGGTACAGTTTTACGGTTTTGTCACCGGGCACTCTCCCCAACCCCATATCCCTAACGTGTATGCTGAGTTCAGAATCGGTGATATCCGCGTTGGGTTATTTCAGCCGAAGTCATCCCATCAGCAAGAGTTTGCTGCGGGTCGCACGGCCAAAGTGAGCATCTGCCTAGAGGTGGACAACTTAGAGCAAAGTCAACAAGTGATTGATCAGGCTTACTCGGCTCTCAATCTCCCAGTATCCCAAGCTCAGCCTTGGTTGGGCGCGGTGGCGATCGCCTCTCATGGCCGCGAATGTTATGCCTATGATCCCGATGGCAATCGCCTGATTCTGCACGAAGCGATCCGTTAACCCACGCAGGCTTTTGCGAATAATTGTTACGATCAGTGCGTTCAAGAAATTGGCTGAGATTCACTGATTGTTGTTGACGATTGCGATCGAGAAAAAAGGAGGTCATCATGAAACTCGTAACCATGAAACGCATCACCCCCAAATCTGTAGGCTTGAGGAG
>JBFRWC010000454.1:0-7975 GCA_051439365.1 Leptolyngbyaceae cyanobacterium | reverse complement strand
ATCCAGACCTTTGCCCTCGATGGCACTGAGCATGGACAGAAGTTTTTGCTCTTGCTTGGTCACCGTGTCCATAAAGTCGGCATGGAGGCTCCCCAATGCCCGGTGGACCCACAGAGAGTCAAAGACGTTGGCATAGATTTGGTTATAGACCTGAAGGCAGTTGTCCCGTTTGACCACGATGCCTGCCATTTGGAGAGCAATTTGGTCGCGACTATTGTCCGCTGGCACCGACCCTTGCTCCAAAATCCGTTGATACACCCGCAGCATCGGGCCAGTGTGTTGTTCAATTCGGAGGAGGCGATCGCGAATGGTCTTCAGGTGAGGCGGTTCATCTTGGGCTTCCCAGTTCGTGATTAGACTGTGCTGCACCAACTCATCCACCCACGTCACTGTCATCCCCGGTGGCTCTGGGGCACAGCAGTGAGCCGGATCAACACAGTGCTGCACCACCCGTTGACACAACTTTTGCGTCAGAAAGGGTTGTCCACCCGTCCAGTGCAGAATCGCCCGCATCACTCCATGGGGATCGGCTACCTGATCCATGAGCCCATTCACTAAGGGTTGGGCCTCTCCCAGTTGAAACCCTTGCAAATCAATCGCTCGACCAATATTAAATGGGGTGCTGTTCGGATCTTGAATCAGTTCCGATGGAGTTGTGACCCCCAATAAGGCAAACGTGAGCCGACCATACTCATCGGCGGCTCGCAAAAATCCGAAAAAGTCATCTAGCCGAAAGGGAAGGCTGCGTACCACATCAATTTCATCAATAAAGATGACAATCGGGGTGTCAATGGTTTTGAGCAGCACTTCTTCAATCAGCTCACTGAGCCGCTCCACCGGGGGCAATAGTTGCCGCTCCAAGAGCCATGGCCGCAGTTGAATGGGTAAGCGAAAACAAGTGACCACTCGCCGGATCAGTCCGGCATACCACTGATCACGGGTGATGTCGTGACTCCCAATTTTGTTGAGATCAATGGCGGCACAGGCAATGCCATCTTTTTCTAAGCGATGCATGGTGCGGACCCGCAAGCTGGTTTTGCCCATCTGGCGAGAGTTGAGGACGTAACAAAATTCCCCCTGTTTGAGAGCAGTGTACAGTTCTTCATCGGCTTGGCGCACCACATAGCTGGGAGCATCAAAAGGTAAGTGTCCGCCGACTTTATAGTGATGGGGGGTGGGGGAATGGGGAGATGAGGACGATGGGGACAATGGGAATGAAGTCATAGGCTTAGATTAAGGTTCGAGGGGTGAAGTGGGTGGAGAAGGGAGGCGATCGCGAAAATACTGACGATACAGATCAAAACTGGGCACAATGCCATTGCCACGAAAATGCACCAGCCCCAAACTATGGAGTTTGAAGGCCCGTTCTGAGTCCAGAGACATGGGCTGGTCCGCATTTAAGACGAGATGATAGGCCGAGGCTAGGTCGGGATGCTGGGTCAGATGCCACAGATGGCGACGGAGGTGATCGTCGTAAATTCCTGCTTCGGTGGGCGCTGAATGACAAAGCAACTCTAGAGTGGTTTGGCCTCTGGCGATATAGTACATGGCCAACCGAACCAAGTAGGGATGGCCCCCCACCATCATCATCAGGGTCGTCACTTGTTCCATTGACCAAGCCAAATGGTGACGCTGGGCTAAATCCAACACCTGCTGCGGCGTAAACTCGGTGAGTTCAATCGGCAATCCCACATTAAACGGCGACTGGTTCACATCCAAGGGGATATAAACCTCGGTGGAATGGACAACCACAAGGCGCAGCTTTTCCCAAAGCTTGCTGCCGTCAATGCCATAACCTGCTTCCTCGTACCAGGCTCGCAGCAGGCCAAAAAAATCATCAGCAATAATGGGGTACTGGAAAACACAATCGACCTCATCTAAACCCAGCACCAGAGGACCGTCAATTTCGGGTAAGAGGTATTCCTCAAAGTAGTAGGTACAGTTGTCTTTGGCTCCGAAGGTATCTTCCCAATATTCATCCAACCGATGGGGAATGCCAAGCTTGCGGGCGACTTTCATACAAAACCAGCGCAGCAGACTGGTGAGGTTTTGGAACGTTGCCCGATCGGCCAGTTGAAAACTTAAGGGAATCGCTTGATAGCCTTGCTCCTTGGCGTACTTGAGAATTCGGGCCATCAGGGATGTTTTGCCCATTTGCCGAGGGGCTTTGATTCGCACCAACGCACCGGGACGTTGGATGGCATCGTAGCACTGGATTTCGCAGGGGGGGCGCTCGACGTAGTAAATCGATTCTAGCTGCACCAAGCCCTTGGGCACCTCTGGCTCAGCAGTGGGTAGGGGATAGAATTCCGATGAGAACACTTGAGCCATGTCATGATCGTGCCCCGTGAACCAACCATTCGGGGAACTAGAGGTTGATTCCGTCGTCACAGAAATAGGCACAACTGTTGCGAATGGGGTCGCATAGGCTGGTTGTTCGGCCTTATCTTCGGGACTTTCAGGCCAGATGGTAATTCTAGGGTTGGGGGACTCGGTTGGGGGCAAGACCGATTCAGGGTCTGTTTCACGAGAAGGGTCAATTTCACTCGTCGCTGGGGCAACAGGCAGCAGCAAGTCCGTGGTCGTTGGGGCAGTCTGACCAGAGCTAAGATTGACCGTCCCTTGATCCAAAATTTGGCGAATTGCGTCCAGAATCTTGGGGGTATAGATCTCAGAGTGCCATTGCCAGAGAATTGCGCCATTGAGATACTGGCGCAAATCATGGCTAAGCAAGGAGTATTGGGGCACGTTGATTAAAATGGCGATGAGCAAGGGCATCGTTTTCCCCCGATCACTGCGCCAATCCCGCAATTGTCGCAGTTCTTCGGTGGCAATTTCACTCACCGCTACGGCAGAAGACACCAGCAAGATGAAGCAGTCACAGGACTGTCGTTTCTGATCGGTTTGGACCAGTTCAGGGGGTTCAGCTTGGGCCGGAAGAGAGGCGATCGCATCTAAGTTACTAGCAAAGGGTAGATGACCGTTATTTTTGAGGAAGGCATAGAGTTGATCCGCTAAGACCCGATTGGGTTCTTGTCCCTGATAGCTGATGAACACTCGCTTGATATTCAGTTTGTCGATGGAGCGATCGATTGCTCCCCGCAAGCTCCTTTTGCTCACGCGCTCCTCTAACACTTTCGTCAGCCGTTTCCAGAGAATATGGGCAACGCATTTCTCCACATATTCTGGATTGACGGGGTGAATCTCTTTATAACGCCTACCTTCCCACGATCCAATAAACACATCTCGCTCGATGTCGGTCAGTGGTTTTTCTCCGCGACGAGCCAGTTGATGTTCGACGAATGATAACGCTTGATGCACATCCATTGATTAGCAATACCTGTTTAAAACACTAGCAAGACAACATAAGCAGCCACCCTTCATTTGAGTTGTGGATAGCTATTGCGAAATCGTTCTGAGTCGATACACCCTTAGACTCAACATCATACCGGGTCATGGTAGAACACAAGCAACCTGTCACAGTTCTATCGCTTTCTTGAGGAGGCGATCGCCTAACCAATACAGCTCATCCCAACGTTTATCCCCAAAATCAATCATTAAATTGGTTGAAATTATATATTTTTGTCACTTTAGTCCGGACATCAAAGTCACAGCCTGAAGTAATGAGGTAATGGCTGGAGAAACGTGATATTGATACAATCAAATCCTCAATTAAAAACTTGACCAACACTTTAAAAATGAGCCCCTTGATCAAGACTATACTTAAGGTATTCTTCTCAGAGAAACTCTAAGAGAACCAAAGTATGGCTTTTAATTTTAGCCTAACAAAAGGCGATCGCTCTTGTTATTAGAGAACATTCCCTAGGAAACATTTCACTAGGAAACATTTCATCAGAAAACATTTCACCAAGGAACTTTTAGTCACTTGCTTCATCTTAGAGAAAGAATAACTTCAGATATGAGCTTGATCATGTGGGTTAGCCAGGATTGAGACAACCAAATTTAGGAACTTCCTATTTCTAGCATGGATTGGCTAGTTCCATATCCAGAAAAATATTTTTTATGAAATATTAGAAAAATAATGAGTTTTTATGAGGTGAATGATCTGTCAATAGAAAATTCAGCACTAAAGTCACTTTATCTTTTACTCCCTCGGTACAAGTTTTGGCAGTTAATCTGGTCCAAAATAGGATGAGGAAATATGAGGTTTTATGGTGTTGGCTACATCCTCTTCAAAGATGGGTAAAATACACTAGCCTGACCAGGACAACCTTCAGTCATGTTGCCCGTTGCCCAACAGACTGTCACGCTACCATTACAGTTGCTACTCTGAAGAAACACGTCAATTCAATCAAAGTTAGCTTGTCATATCCTATAATCTTGTTCCAACATTGTTTTTGAGGCTATCCCCATGTTTTTTCACCCCCGATGGTTCGTTTATGGTGTGATGGTTGTGGGCTTGGGTTTGGGATCTTGCCAGACGAATAGCTCCCAGCCTACTACACTTGCTGACTCTGAGGCGGTGGCGATCGCTCCTGAGACGGCCTCTGAGATCGCGGTTGAAGTCTCTACCGAAGCCTCTGCCGAACCATCAGAAGGGAAAGGGCTGGCAAATCCCTCGGAAAACGAGGCTGATTCATTTGAGATGGGGCTAGCCCAGCACCTCACGAGTAATGGGGCACGGATGTATGGAGCTTACTGGTGTCCCCATTGCCAAGACCAAAAAGCCATGTTTGGAGAGGCGATTAGCGAAATTGACTACGTGGAATGTGATCCAGATGGAGAAGAGGCTCGGCCTCAGCTTTGCCAGGAGGCCAATATTAGAGGGTATCCGACCTGGATTATCGATGGGCAAACGTATCCTGGAGTGCGATCGCTAGAGGAGTTGGCAGAGATTTCTGGTTACACAGGTGATGAATCTTGAATGGCCATAAGCTGCTTGTTAGAACCCTGGCTTCTTGAAGAAGCTGGGATTCTAGGCTACGATTCATCCTCAAGTCAATGCCAGAATGCTTCAGTCCGCTCAATCGTGTAGCACACGACACCATTAAGTTTTTCGATAGCCTGAGACGGTTCTCTACACGATGCGGCACAATCGAGGATGGTCAGCTCACTGTGATGCGATCGCCCCCCTACTAAATTTTGGGAAAAGTGATGCGTCACAATCTTGTCCCTACTCCAAAGCGGACTTCAAGCCGATTGCGCTGGCATGGAGAGTCTACTTGCGGTCATATTGATCACAATTATTACGATCACCCTTAACGGTCATCCTTAACGATAGAGAACGATAGCCATGAAACAACTGCGGAACCTTCTAGCGCCCCTGTGTTTGAGTCTGATGCTGGTGGTCTCATCGGGCTGTGCCAGTGCGCCACCCTCGCCTTACGATCAAGTCCAGCAGGAAACAGTGGGCAGTCAAGCCCCAGCGGTCGCCGATGAATCGGTACAGGGGAGTCAATTCAATGCCTTGTTCCCCAGTTCTGCTGATGGCTTTGATGTCGTTCCCTCCCAAGAAAAGCAGGGGTTTGCGGAGTATAAACTCAACCAAGATGGCACTACGGTAGCCATGCTGTCAATCAATGACACGATTAGCAACCCCGATGCAGCCGCTAAATTTGCCAATAGCGATCGCACCATTGCTGGGTATCCAGCCGTAGATATTGGCTCGAAACAAACGGCGATTTTGGTGGCCGATCGGTTCCAAGTGAAAGTCCAGTCCCGTGATGATGCCTTTGAAGTGGGCGATCGCGAAGCCTGGATCAGCCAGTTTGACCTAAGTGGCTTAGCCAATCTAGCCCCGTAGACGTTTAGTGCCGTAGACGTTTAGTGCCGTTCACCCAGAGACACTCCCCATAGACGTTCAGCATGATTTCCATTCGCCCCATGCAATCTTCGGACTGGCCTGCGCTTTGGGCCATGATTGAGCCTGTCTTTCGGGCTGGCGATACCTACGTGTTTGACCCGAATATTTCCGAAACAGAAGCCCATAGGGTTTGGGTAGACTTGCCGCAGATGACCTACGTGGCCCAAGCAGAAGAGGGTTCCCTGGTAGGAACGTTTTATCTGAAGCCAAACCAACCGGGTCTGGGTTCCCATGTTGCTAACTGTGGTTACATTGTAGCCACTCAGGCCCGTGGCCAAGGGGTTGCAACGCTGATGTGTGAACAGTCCCAACGGGAGGCCCAGCGATTAGGCTTTCGAGCCATGCAGTTCAACTGTGTGGTGGCGACGAATGAAGGGGCGGTGCGACTGTGGCAAAAGCTAGGATTTACCATCGTGGGTACTTTACCGGGGGCTTATCGGCATCATCATCACGGGTTTGTGAATGCCTTAGTGATGTATAAGTCACTGGTGGAGGAAGCGAGTTGAGTCTGAGGAAGCGGCAACTCAGTGGCCATTTAGCGATTAAAATAGGTCATGGTAGCGACACGTTGGGGATTATGAACTATATTATTGCGGTATTGAGCGATCGCATTGCAGCAGAGGATGCTTACTCCATCCTAGAAAAAGACGGCATCCCGCTCGATCAAGTCAGCATTATTGGCCGAGGCTACAAAACAGCCGACGAATTTGGCTTTATCGATCCGGGTAAGCAAGGCCGTAAACAAGCCACGCTGATGGCCTATTGGCTGGTCCCATTTGGCTTTATTGGCGGGGTGGCGTTCAACCTGGCCACCCAGTATATGCTGGTTCCCCAAATTGGTGTCCTTGGCAACCAACTGTTAGGGGGGCTTTTGGGGGCTATGGGGGGCGCAATGGGCAGCATCTTTGTTGGCGGCAGTGTGGGGATGACCTCTGGTAGCGGCGATGCCCTCCCCTATCGCAATCGCTTAAGTGAGGGGAAATATCTGGTGGTCGTTCAAGGAGCAGCAAATATTACCAATCGGGCCACTCGTCTCCTGCGGCAGTGCAATCCGGAAAACCTCCAAGGGTATGTAGACCCCCTCAAAGCCTCCTGACAACAAGAAACCCCGGCTTCTTCAAGAAGTCGGGGTTTTGACCTGAAACTGAAACAGGGATTGATCACCGGACTGAGGAACCAGGACGAGCTGATGGCATCGCTCCAGCATCGCACTCGCAAATTAACCCTTGCAGGATTTCTTGGGCGATCGCCAACTGAGGCGACAACCGCTCTCCCGTACGTTCCACAAACCCTCGCACTTCCCGCACATCTCGCGCCAAACGACGACCATCCACCACTAGATCGGAAACCGGGTAGTTTTCCAATAATTCCACCATCGAAACGTAGTTGTCATCGCTGGCGGACAAAATAAAGGCCGATCGCAGAGCTTGGATATTCGCTCGGTCTGAAGGCGTTCGCAAGACCTGTCCCGTTTGGAACAAGATATATTCACCAGGAAGTGAGTTCAGCACCCGGTCGAGAAATCGCAAATTCAGCCGTACCTCTTGGGTGAAGACCTCGTGAATCACATCCAAGTCTTGATTGGCAGCATCGGCAAAAAACTGGAGTGTATCCGAGGCTTCACGGGTATCGGCAAACTCGCGCAACTCCGCGACTGAGAGAGATCGATTGAAAGGACCGTAAGTCAGCACCACCCGCTCAGCAGCACTCACTTTGGGGGCAAATAAAGCAACCCCCACCATCAATATACTGCTGCAGGCGCTACGAGCGACCTGTCGGAGAACCGAAGGGGTGGGGCGTGCCCACTGGGACAAACGTTGAGATAATCGCATAATCATGGCCTTGACAATAATCTAGCTAATGAGGTCTAGTGGGCATCCGCTGCGTTAGCGGTTTCTTGGCTGATCGGGCGAGTCTCTAACAGTCCTTCTGTTAGTTGGCTAGTTTGGCAGCTAGAGAGTTTGGCCTCTGACGTGGTCGTACTCGTGAACGTGGCTGATTGTGTGTCGGAGGCGACGTCCATATTCTCGATGGCTGAGGCTCCGGTTTCACACTCACAGACGATATCTTGCAGGAAACCGATCGCCGTATCGATGGCAGGTTGGACGTTGACAATGAAGTTATTGACCCGATTGTAGGTGCCCTCTAGAT
>JBFRWC010000453.1:0-23122 GCA_051439365.1 Leptolyngbyaceae cyanobacterium | reverse complement strand
TTTAGCTAAGGGAAGCTTAATGATAAAGGTTGTGCCTTCCTCTGGTTCCGAGATACATTCCAAACTACCACCATGGCGCTCGGTAATGATCTGGTAACTAATGGATAATCCCATGCCCGTGCCTTTGCCCACGGGTTTAGTGGTAAAGAAGGGGTCAAATAATCGGGTCCGAACCGTTTCAGGCATCCCCAAGGCATTATCACTGACCGTAATCACTAGACCATCTTGGATGACAGCATGGCTGGTAGCGTTAGTGACCTCTGCTGCGCTGGATTGGCCTTTTGTCTCAAGGCTCGTCTCAAGGCTCGTCTCAAGGCTCGTCTCAATGGTCAAGCAGGGCTGATAAGGATGCTGTTGTTTTCGGTGATGGGCAACCGCATCTTCTAGGGCATCCAAGGCATTACTGAACAAGTTCATAAAAACCTGATTGAGGGGTCCGGCAAAGCAGTCCAGCTTGGGGATGTCACCGTAGTGCTGCACGATTTTGACCTCTGGTAAGTTGTCACGCATGGGATTGATCCGGCCTCGCAGCAGCATCAACGTGCTCCTAAGACCATCGTGAATATCAACCGTTTTGCGCTCAGCTTCATCCATGCGCGAGAAGGTCCGCAATGATGACACGATTTCTCGAATCCGCACGGCTCCGATTTCGATGGACTCTAACAGTTTGGGAAAATCATCTTTGAGGAAGTCTACCTCAATGCGTTCGCGTTCAGCCTCTAGTTCAGGATGGGGGGCCGGAATATGGGTTTCATACAAATTCAGCAGACTGAGCAGATCGGCAGCATAGTTATAAGCATGGCCAATATTGCCGTAGATAAAGTTGACGGGATTATTAATTTCGTGGGCAATCCCAGCCACGAGTTGCCCCAAGCTCGACATTTTCTCACTTTGAATCAGGCGGACTTGAGTCCGCTGGAGTTCATCAAGGGCTGCTTGCAGTTCCTGCGATTGTAAGCGGTACTTAGCCTCAGATTTTTGTAGGGCTTCCTGTGCCTTTTGGCGTTCGGTGACATCTTCAAAGGTGCCGAGAATCCCAACCACGGTTCCAGTCGCGTCATGGAGGGGAATTTTGTTGACCTCACAAAGGATTTCTTTGCCATCGCTTTGGCGCTGGGGTTCAATCACATGGTAGAGCGGCGTGTCGTTGGCCATGACAAATTGATCGTTCTGATAGTACAACTCCGCTTCTTGGGGAAGCCAACAGAGGTCGCGATCGCCCTTGCCCACAATATCGTCCGTGTATTCCAGCCCTGCTGCTTCCGCAAAGGTAATATTGCATCCCAGGTATACTGAATTTCGGTCCTTCCAGAAAACCGCTTGGGGGATGTTATCCATGACCAACTGCAAGATTTCGGTGGATTCCATCAGTTCCGTTTCGGCATGGTGACGGGCGATCGCTCCGGCCAAATTGGCCGCCACTGCCTGGAAGACAGACCGTTCGCTCCCCGGCCAACGGTGCCCGTCGGTGCAATCCTCAAAGCAAATGCAACCCCAGAGGTAATCATCAATAATGATCGGCTCTGCTAAGACAGAACGAACCCCATAATGCTGAAAATAGGCTCGCATGGAATCTGGTAATTGGTCGAGGGTGGCCATGGTGGCTTCGCCTCGACCCAGCTTGGCGCACCACTCCTGGCGACCGACTGCAATAGTCGCTGTGTCCTCCCACTGTGGGTCCATCCAGTGTGGATCCATCCAGGGTTCATCCCCATCATCCTGGGCTGGCAAGAGACGAGTGCCCCCTTGTCCCCACTCCTGAACTAATTTGAGCAGCGGGGATGGTGCTGGAGCCGGATTAGCCTCTTCAGAGTTCTCGGGATTTTCAGGATTTTCAGGATTTTCAAGGTTTTCAGTCGCCTCTCCCCCGGTTGTTGTTGGAGTGAGAGGTATCCATTCACTCACTTCCAGGATATAGAGATGGTCAAAACCTGTGGCGATCGCTAAACCAGACAACACTTTGGGAATGGCTTCATCTAAATGAGGATGGGTAATCAGATGTTGCGTCGCGATCGCCACCCCTTGCAGCAAGCGATCGCGACACTTCAGATTCTTCTCGATCTGCTTTTGATGAGTGATATCGGTAATGTTGCCAATGATGCGGTACGGAGTTCCGTCAGAAAGGAGGAGGGGAGTCAGTTGGGTCTGCCACCACTTGGTCCCAGCTTCAACCTGTACCAAGTCTTCAAAGACAACCTCGGTCCGCTGCTCCAAACAATGACCATACTGCTGACGTAGGATGAACCCCGTGCGATCGCCCAAAATCTCTTCTGGGGTTTTTCCCTGGGCTTGGTCATGGGTGGTATTGAACAAATATTCACAGGCCGTATTGATGTCAGCATAGCGAAACTCCCCTGCTGCATTCACATCCACCACAAAAATCGCCTGATTGATGTAATTGTAAATACTTTGGAGAAAGGCTTCGCGATCGCGCAAATCCCGCTCCACCTGGGTCCGTTCCACCACTTCATCCAACAACAACTCAACTGTTTGCTCCAATTGGGCTGTCCGTTCCGCCACAACGTTCTTTAACGCCAGTCGCTCCTCTGAGTAAAACCAGTTTGTTTCTAAAGGTTCCAAGGTTGACCATGTTGTCCCTGGGATCTGGGACGGGGGCGGAAGGATAGGGGAAAAAGAGGCAGCAGGTGAGGCATTAGAGGACGCAACCTGTGGCCCTGGAGTTGGCTGCGAATCAGGCTCCCCTTGTAGCCTTGCGGGAACAGCAGCAGGCACCCTCGTCGTTGTCGGTGCTGGCGGCTGATCGGGAGGTAGTGCTAACGCCAGCAGCCCTTGCCATTGCAGCCCTTGCCCGGAGGTGGGCGTGGGTTGGGCCGTCAGGTGAACCCAATGCACAATGCCAGACGGTTGCTGCATTCGTCCCGTCCATAAACAGCAGCCCAGGGTTTGGGCTGAGACCGCGAGTGCTGTGGCCAACTGCACCCGATCCCCAGGGTGAATATAGTCAAGCAGCCGTGTCCCAGTGGCTTCTAATCTTGCCCGATCCACCCCAAACAGCAACAGGCAATTATCGCTCACACAGGTCAGGCGTACCTCCTCCTGGGGTGTGGCTTGGAATAAGCGATAAACCACTCCAGGCATCTGGCTCAATACTGCCGAGAGTTCAGTGGCATTAGCAGAAGGATCATGGGCCGAATTATGCATAGCAAAAGGTGAGTAGAGAACCTCCAGACCTGATTGACTGACAAAACTGCCTAAACCCTTGTCCCTGCCTTGGGTCAGGAGACCTGACCCCTACATTTGCCCAATCCTTTGTAGGGGAGCGGTTTCCGCGCCCAAGGCCCAATTTTTGTCAGTCAACCAGCCTCCAGACAGGGCCATATTGATCAACATACCCAAAGATACCCCTAGATTCTCTCAGTTCAACCGACAAAGGCAGGTCGCATCTACCTAGTGCAGACTGAACCTCAACCACGAAAATGCTAATGTAGACACGCGGTCTACCCCTTTTCTCCCCCGGTAACTTTTTCCCTCACTAATCCCTCCAATCGGTACATATTCTTTCAAGAATTGTAAATTAAACCCCGTTAGCACTAAAGTGAACCCTGTTCTAAAGTAGAGCATTTAGTCTTTGTATCGTAACCCTAATAATGCTTTAAAATTATTGAGAAAAATATCTGTGATGATCTTCTTGGATAGGCGATAAAATAAAGTTTCTCCAGAGTTAAACGATTGATTTTTTCAATACTGATTACTCGGTGATCCCCCTGTATAAACAGAAAAATACTGGCATGTTTTCTCACACAACTGATGGCCACTATCAATATCACCGTAGAGGTAATTCAACTTTTCAGTTGAACAAATTGATTCAAAACTATCTGTCAAAATATTACCCAAAATCATATCCCCATAGTTATCGTCCCTGATTGACTGACAAAACTGCCTAAAACCTTGTCCCTGCCTTGGGTCAGGAGACCTGACCCCTACATTGTCCCAATCTCTTGTAGGGGAGCGGTTTCCGCGCCCAAGCCCAAATTTTTGTCAGGCAACCAGGTTATCGTCCTTCATGGATAACAGTTCGAGAGAAAAGGTAGGGAAATTACCTTGATGATCAATCCCCATTTAGCCAAGTTATGGAACCCAAATTTCGCCAACTAAATAAGTTTGGGCTATTCCTCCAATTTCAACCCGATTGCCCAAATCTTGGCAAACGAGCATCCCTCCTCGTTGGGATAACTGCTGGGCCTGTAGCCGAGGTTTGCCTAATTTTTGGGACCAGTACGGAACTAGGGTCGTATGAGCGGACCCCGTCACTGGATCTTCAGGAATCCCGGATTGAGGTGCAAAAAAGCGGGAGACAAAATCCACGGTGGTGCTAGGGGCAGAGGCGATAATACCCCTAGCGGCAATGGTCTTGATCTCGTCCAGATTGGGGGTAAGGGTCGCGATCGCCGCTTCCGTCTCTCCAATCACCAGATAGTCATCCCGTCCCCGATAGATTTCCAGTACATCAATGCCTAATGCCTGAGTTAGAGTAACAGCGATCGCGTCAGTCAGTGGTACCTGGTTCAAGGTATCAGCGGGAAAATTTAGGAATAAGTAACCTTCATCTTGGCGAACTGTCAACAGGCCACTGGATGTTGAGATAAAGGTTACGGTTTTATCGGTGTGACCCAAATGATGAAAGACGACATGGGCCGCAGCCAGGGTAGCATGACCGCACAGGTTGACTTCAACGGTGGGCGTAAACCAGCGGATGTAATAGTCAGCACCATCAGGGATAATGAATGCGGTTTCCGATAGGTTATTCTCAGCGGCGATCGCCTGCATCACCCCATCATCCAGCATCGATTCAATCACTACAATAGCCGCTGGATTTCCTGAAAAGAGCCGACTGGCAAAGGCATCAATTTGATAAATCGGCAGTTTAACCATGATGTAATATAAAGTCTAGTTTTTACCGTTTTAGTTCATTAAAACATGCTGAACCAGTGTACCAAGCTCAATCGAAAAATGAAAGCGTCCTGAAACAAGTATAAAGAATCACGCAACAGAAAATGCTCCTTTTGGAGTGGGTGAGGTGATACGGACTCCGCACAGGTACACCAACGTTCCGCCTACCCAAAAACCAAGAACGAGGAATGAAGGACGAGGAGGTTAGTTTACGTTTAGGTCGCGCAGGAAGTAGAAGCGATCGCTCCCATCATCACTTTTTTTACGGCCTAAATATCCAGTCAATGGTGAGGATAATTCAAGCAATATTTCGTGGAATTCTTGACGGGTTAATTTTTGGGGTGGTTTGGACACAAGATAAACCGCGTGAAGGGCATCCAAGTTGGCGGCATCGGTTTTGGCATCGTCTAGGTAGTGTTTAACCTGATTGACGATTGTGGAGCGTAGTCTAATTTTTTGATTGGCTGAGTCGATATATTTGTCTACTTCATCATCGGCACGACCATCAACGAGGTAATCTTTGAGTTTAAATAGGTCAACGGAACCGGGATATCGTTGATGGAGCCTGACGAGATTTTCGAGAGTTTGAGGATTGATGATGGCCATACCGTGTACCTTTGCGGCTTTTTCTAATTGTGAAGTAGGGCTACCAGGCCCGATGATGAGTTTGACAGATTCGCTAAATGCTTTTTTGTCTTCAAGGCGCAGTGTGCCTAGGTTCAAAAGTTGAACGGCGGTGTCGTTGGGAATTTTCTTACCTGATTTACATTCACCGACTAATGCATAAGGTTTGGAGCAAAATAAATCGAGTCCTCCGGCTCCTCCTTTGTGGCCATAGTCAATCGTAAAGCCTAAAAATTCTAAGCTATTGCGAACGGCAATTTCAAAGTCGGTGCCAGCTTGATAGTTGCTTTTGCCTTTGTCCTCGGCCATACTGCGATCGCCCAATGCAGCGATATCTTTGATCCAAGTCTCATCAGCTTTTTGAGGAAGAGCTAAACTTTCAACTTTCCACCGTAAAGTAGAATGAATGTCTCGGTTCAGGAATTTGGCGGCGGGATTATGTTTGGATAAAGTATAAACGACTGACTCTAGTTTTTCCAGTTCAGGATGGGGTGCAGGTTGGAGATTGTGCCAAAGTTCACAGCATTGTTCAAATGATGCATCATCTAAGATCGGATGAGATGGAGTCAGTTTTCTTGATTCTGGGAGTGGTGAAAATTTCCCAACTTTAGGGGGTTGGGAACTCATCAAAATAGGCTGTTCTAAGGGATAGACCCTTAAAACCACTAAAATAATATAGGGCGATGCCTTTTTGAGTTCTTGTAAACAATCAAAGGAAAAATGAGTGAGGGTTGATGCCACTCTGAGATCAGCTTCTTCATCAAGCAAAATGTGAGATTGACATTTCGCCCAATATTCTATTTTGTCCAATATTGGCGGTGTTGAAGCTTCAGTTTGAATAAACGAGCTATAGCTTGACCCATAATAGGCTTCGGGTTTCCAATCCAGGAAACCATCGGGATGGGGATACAGCCCAAAGTGTTCACCACTATCAAGGGCAACTCTAGCAAGGGTAGCAACAGTGCGCCCCTGAGCTAGAGCGGCGATATCCCAATGGGGCAGACATAAGCCTTTTTCTAAGGTGATCGTTTCAGACATTTTTGTTGGAATCACAGGAAGAATTTACGTGAGGAAAAGATAAATCGATCGAGCTAAGAGCAGCGATTAGCCCGATCTGGCTTATTGGGTAGAAGTTTAGAGGTCAAGAACATCGTTATCGTTATCATTATCTTTGGTTTGTTCATCCTCTCCAAAGATACTGTCATCTAAATCCGTTGAATCTCCACTTCTATTCTGCAATGCTTCAATTGTTTTATTCAGTGGAGATTTCTGCTTAACTTCTGGTTCATCTCCTGTTTCAGGAACTTGATGGGAGGGAGCACTTAAGATCTCCCGAATCAGGGGGTTATTGACCCCTAAAAAGTCTTCAGGTTTGGACTGAGTAATAAAATCAAAAATTTGCTCTGATTTTAACTCGTAGTCACTCTCACGCCGATCATAAACATTCTTGATGGCAAACAGAGGCTGAATTTTTGTACTTGTCAGATCAGCAGAGTTTCCATTATTTTCATGGAAAAATGGCTCAATATATTTTTTCTTGAGATTCTTCCCAATAGATTTTTGAGTGGAACGAATTAAGCAAGCACGAGTGAACGTGAAGCCAAACTTATTCCTTTCATTGAGCAGCCGTCTGAATCCAGCAGCCAGTGCGTTGCCACCATCTGCTTGGAGAACTGCCACACCAATAGAAACTTCTTTTCCATTCTCTTTTCCAAGGATATTGAAATTGATGTATTTGTCAGAACCTCCTTTCTTAGTAACCTCTCTGGTAACACCTTGAATTTCTATTCCTTCAATTTTTTGACCCTTCAAGCAATCAATGCTAAAGAATAGGGCATCAGCAATAATGCCCGTGTCATCAAGATAAGGGTCAATTTTATTTTGCATCTGAAGTTGGAATCCCTCTGTGACAGGATGAGCGTCATTAACAGGAGGAGTATCGACCTTCAATTGAGCTTCTGACTGAGGAGATTTCTCTTGAGATTGAGTGATTTTAGACTGACAATTTTCTTGACACCACTTCAGGATACGCCTAACAGGTAATTTTTCCTGAGCAAGTAACTTGCAATCTTTTTCATCAAAAGGATAGAGAGAATTAGGAGGAATTAGCTCATGTTTATCATAAAATATTTTTAGCAGAAAGCTAACTAGAGAAACAGTAGTCTGCTCATTTGGATATTCTAATTGATAAGGTCTTCCCCCTGTTGCTGTCATTTTGTCTACTACACTTTTAGGCAGTTGTTTGACTTTATCTCTCCATGTATTTGGCAAAATAACCGTTAGGATTACTCCCCGATTAAGATTCTCAAATAATTCTTTCTCAAACGATGCAATTACTTGAGAAACATGTAAGCCAGAATCATTGTACTTGTCCAATACATCTAGTTCATCAAAGCAGATTACTAGTTCATTAAATTTACTGATTAGTTCAAGAACTTGCAATGTTGCGTAGAATGAACAATTCTGCGAAGGAAGATGTAGCTCATTAGCTTTATATTGGGAAAGCTCAAAACCACCTAACCACTTACAAGCATAGTCTGCTTGATCCCCTGATAGTGTCCAAAGTATGGCTTTGCAAATATCAGGGTCTTTAATTTTATGATTTTGCTTAAACTTTTTTACAACTTTTTCAATATTTATGGCAGTAGTGTCTTGCTGATCAAAGCTCTCAAATCTCTTCAGTAGTTCCTGCGGTTTAAACGTTTTATTGGTACAAGCATTAACTATATTTGTAGCTAACTCTTGCCATTGAGTAACTTGCTGATGCCCTACTTGATTTAAGCTATTTGCCAATAATTTCTGAAAACTACTTTTGATATCATTGAGGTTATCAAAGTGGTTGGCAAAAATGAATAGAGCGCCTCCCTGTTTTTTGAGGTGATGTCGTACTCTCCCAATGATATGTGTTTTACCTGTTCCATTTTCAGCCTCAATTACTAGAGAAGTGCTTTTGTAGTGTCCCTGCCGAATTTCATCAAGTGCCTTGAAAATGGCATTAGAAGCATGGGCATTAATGATTTCTAAATCAGGAAAATCATCTCCCCAAATATTATTAGCTCCTACAAAGGGCGGTTTGAAGGGATTTTCTGCGGCTAATGCTTGGTTGATTGCTTCAATAGGTGATGGAGGTTTGATTGACATGTTCATGATTCTTACTTGTTCAGACAATGGTTAGGCAATATGTGGGAACTACGAAGTTATAGGAGGTAGTAAGCACTCGAACAATGCTGATCTACAAAATTTGGATATAGAACCTTAGTCCACCTATACTCGTTTCAATAGAATCTGCTATCTTGTCGGGTTCAGCATCTGTTAGTTGACCACCAATTAGTTGCACCATATCCTCAGATTGCATTTCGAGCAGCCAGTCATTAAATCCCTCTCGCCCAACTCGTTCTCCTAACTCTCGCCGCACTCGGTAAATGGGTACTAAGTTGTCCATGTTGTAGCCTTTGTCTAAGCTACGTATCATATCCATTGCCACTTGCTTAAATTCTTCGTAGGACGTAATTGGCTCCAGCAGTTCTACTTTGCCATTGCCGTTCCCATTGCCATTGACTGCCGTAGTGGGTGCAACAGCCTGATCCCGCAGGAGCTTCAGTAACACCTTGGTCTTACCAGCACCGGATATAAATCCAGGGCAGTTTGGTTGGTTCAAATACTCTAGTAAATATTCCAACAACAGCGCCTCAATCCCCGATCGCTCCAGATGCCACTCTCTCCCGTCTTCACAGAGCAACTGCTTATCCATCACCTCTTGGATCACAGATGCATAATCAGCCGATCGCTCCTTATTCTTACCACTGCGAGGCAACTTCTTCGTCACCTTTCCCTTCAACACTGCATCGCCCTCCACCTCCAACAACGTCAGCAGCAACCGCACCATGCGATCGCCATCCACCGGAGACGCAGAGGCAGCACTGACAGCAGGCTGTTGAGCCTGAGACTGAACAGATTTCTTGGACGCAGATTTCTTAGCAGCAGATTTCTTAGAAGCGGTTTTGGTAGCCATACGGAAAAGTCCTCTAAAGCGATGTGAAGGTATCGTGTTCTTTCCGTAGTATTCCCAGAATTTGGGTGCGATCGCACCCGCTCCCCCCAAATCTCATTGAATCCAATATTATTCTGTTAGAGGTTTATTTATACAGTAGTTCTATCAGTGATTATACGGGGAGCGATCGCGCCGCCCTAGGTCCGTAGGGCGTTTTAGCTTACCCGTCTTATAGTTCCACAGTAATCTCAAGGGTAGTGAGATCGGGGTCAAGCGCTTCAACCAACCACCCTTGGAGCGATCGCCTCATCCATCCCACCATCGCCTCATCCGTAATACTCGATTGCTGGTCATCCCACAACACTTGCACCACCCGACCATTTTGCACCCGCACTCGCCAGACCAGCGTTCCTGTCGGGAAATCGGTACCCGAATTACGGTAGTAGGCTTGCTGAAGCACTTGGCGCAGTTGGTCTTCCAGTTGGTCCCGGACCGCTTGATCAAGGGCATCGGGGGCATCGATAACGGCCACAGATACAGCGGCGATCGGGGAGTCGGCCATTGTCTCATCCACGCTCTCAGACGGGGCGGATTCCAGGCGATCGCCCCGTGGTGCAGCGGGTAGGGCTGGGGCCGGAGCAGGGCTATTCGTAGGACTGCCGCCGCGACTGCCACCGCGAGTGCCGCCGCCGATTCTCATCTGGGGCGTGGAACTGAGCGAGAGATTCCCACTGAGTCTGGTGGTGGTGGAGAATCCCTGATCCTCATCCCCAAAGATGCCTTCGTAGCTGACTCCTTCAGGGAGTTCCACCGGGACTTCTACGGTGCGGCGAGTCCCATCAGGGTCCACCCGCACTTCTTCGCTGACAGCGACAAATGCCGTGTATTGGGAGAGGAGCCGATAATCCAGGGCGGTTTGGGTAATGGCCTCCACGCCGGATACGGTTTCGCCGCTGTACATCTGGTTCATCAGGTCTTTGATGCGCGATCGCCCCCACAACTGGGCAATGGTTCCTGATCCGGCTTGGTCAAAGTTAACCGGGATGAGTTGTTGGTAGCGATCGCCCCCGGCTCTTGTGCCCGTCACCCGTAGTTGACCGCTGACCTGATCGGATTTGCGGCCAAAGATCACCAAAGGTTGATTGGCAAATAAATCAGGAGCCGCTGAAGGATACACTTCTACCTCGGTGCCAGTCCCGACCCATTCCACCTCAATATTGGTTAACACGGGATTATTGATTTGCTGAAAAAATCGCTCCGCCGCCGCTTCCGTGGGTTCATCCTGGCGAATCACTTGAGCGGTGCCCCGCCCTACTTCTGCCAAGCGATCGATCAAAAAGCGATTGACGCTGCTGCCCACACCAAAGCTATACAAACGATTGCCCTCGGCCAGATTTTGCTGCACTTCTGCAATCACTGCCGCTTCGTTACCAATGTAGCCATCCGTAAGCAAGACAATACTCCGGAGGCGATCGCGCTCTGCCGCCGGAAACCGCAGCACTTCCCGGATGCCATTCAGTAATTCGGTCCCGCCATTGGCCGTGAGGCGGTTAATGTAATTCAACGCCAGGGAGCGATTGCTGGCGGTATTGGCCAGGGGGTTGGGGGACAGTCGGGTGGTGGTATTGTCAAAATCGATAATCGTGAAGGTGTCATCGGGATTCAGCCCTGCTACCATCTGCCGCATCAGTTCCTGGGATTTGGCTAAAGGCTCCCCCTGCTGAGAACCAGACGTATCCATCAAAAACACCACATCCTTGGGCACAATCTCATCGGTGGCGTAGTCTACCGCTGGAATTAAATAGAGGGCAAAGTGTCCACCTTGATCCGTGGTATCGGTCAGGACTGTGGTTTGGGTGGTGTCCCCTGCGACCTGATAGCGGACAATCAGGTCTTTGTTGGGAATGGTGTCGTTGGGGGCCAGTTGCAGTTGGGCGCGATCGCTGCTATTACCGAGCATGATTTGAATGTCGTGGGAGGGGGACTCGATCGTTTGAATCGGCACCCCAGCTTCAATCCTGAGTGTGACCGCAATGTCGTGACCGGAGCGAGTCCCCGGTTCCAACACGGGCGGCGTGATGCGAGAGGCATCGGATACCTGATCCGTATCCCCCGCTGCTGTCGTGGGCGCACCCGGAATGTAGCGCGGTCCCACCACCATCGGGAAGACAAATTCGTAGTTGTTGCCCTCAAATTGAAGACTTTCGCTGTAGCGGATCGTGACTTCAATTTGCTCACCGGGGCGAATATTCGCTAAAGACTGGGTAAAAATGTTGGCCCGTTCCTGTTCTAGCAACCCGACGGTGCGGCCTTCTGCTAACGCCTGCTCGTAGATTGCTTGGGCTTCCTCGCGTTCTTTAATGTCCCCCTTGATGCGGCGATCGCCCACCAAGATTTCCATATCATCCACCGCCGCCTCATCGGGCAGGGGAAATACATAAATCGCTTCCAGGGGTTCATCAAAAGGATTTTCAAAGGTCTGGGTCAATTCCACCCGCGCCACATTGCCTTGGATAGTGGCTTCAACCTCGGTGTGCTTGAGTGGAAAGGCCGGTTGGGAATCGGTGGGAGTGGAGGAGGTGCCATTGTTCAAATAAAGCCCCCCAACTACCCCAGAGGTGACGCTGTTTTGCGATTCAGTCGGGGAAAACTGAGCCATGTGTAAACCAGCTTGGGAGGAGGGAGTGATAGGGGTGCTTGGGATTTGAGCTAATCGAACATCTTCGAGACGGGATTGTCCCCACAAAGGCTGAGCCATGACCGCCAACACAGCGGTGCCTAGGAATGTGACACCGATCCAGGTTGGGGTAGCGACCAATCGATTTTTCATATGTCTCTCACTGTCCTTTGCCATCACGCCACGGAGTTGCCAGGATTCTATTAGAAATCCTCCCAACTTCTACCCTTCACCATGCCACCGTTCCGCACCTAATCAAGAATAGTTGCAAAATACGGTAACAGGGAATCACTGTGGAAGCCCGGCCTCAGAACCCCGGTTTCTCCAAGAAACCGGGGTTCCCCTCGTTTCGGTCTCTGACTTTCTAGAGAAAATCACTGCATATAGAGCCAGGTTGCTGTATTAGGGTAGAATACCTTCTCTATCTAGCGTTAAGCTTTTTAGCCCCCTTTTGAGATTTTGAGATGTTTTTTGATTTCAGGCTGACAAGAGAGTTTCTGCAATGATTCAAGATATCGAACGGTTCCGTCCATCAGTTTCGGCAGCGCCACAAACCTCAGATGGTCAGTTTCCGGCCACTGCGCCTGCCGCTAATCCCGTATTCTACCGGACTTACAGCCGTCGTCTCGATCGCCCAGAGGCTCCCCGCGAATCTTGGCTAGAAATGTGCGATCGCACCCTCCAAGGCTTAGTCAAACTGGGCAACCTGACTGAAGCGGAAGCCGATTTAATCCAACGGATGCAGCGCCAACTCAAAGCCATGCCCTCTGGTCGCTGGCTCTGGGTCGGCGGCACCGAATGGCTAGAGCGGCCCGAAAATTTTAGTGGCGCTTACAACTGCACCAGCACCAATGTGGTAGATTGGCGAGCCTTTGGCTTGATGATGAACCTGGCAATGATGGGCTGTGGCACCGGGGCCGTTTTAGAAAATCACTATATTGATCAGCTTCCCGTGATTCGGAATCGGTTGGCGGTCAAGATTACTGGGGAAATCGGGACGGTTGCCGTGGGCGATCGCCGTGAAGAAACCGAAGTGGTCATCAACGGCAACCACGTCACCCTTCAGGTGGGCGATAGTCGTAGTGGTTGGGTCAAGTCCTACCAATCCTTACTGGAACTCTCCACCGATGATCGATTTGAGGGTGAGATCAGCGTATCTGTGGACCTCAGCAACGTACGACCTGCCGGAGAGCAACTAAAGGGCTTTGGGGGAGTGGCCAACCCAGTGCGTTTACCAGAACTCTATGGTCGCTGTGCCCAGATTTTGAACAAATCCGTGGGACGTAAGCTGAATGCTCTTGAGTGTTGTTTGTTGATTGACGAGGCCGCAGTGGTTGTTGTTGCTGGAAACGTGAGAAGGTCCGCAGGGATTCGTCAATTTAGCAGTGATGATGAGCTAGCAGCAACGGCCAAAGATAATCTCTGGGGCCAAGACGAAGAGGGCAACTGGCGCATTGATCCCGAACGAGATGCCCTGCGGATGGCGAACCATACCCGCGTCTTCCACCAAAAGCCCACTCTGGATGAGTGTCTGGCTGCGGTGCGGAAGCAGTATTACTCAGGGGAAGGGGCAATTCAGTGGGCTGGAGAAGCGAAGAAACGATCTGGAGGCGATCGCCGCTACGGCTTGAATCCCTGCGTTACGGCAGACACCTGGGTCCATACGGGTGACGGGCCTCGACAGGTGAAGGAGTTAATCAATCAGCAGCACAGTACTTATGTGAACGGTGAGTTATTTAGCACGACACCGGATGGCTTTTTCTATTCCGGCACCAAACCCGTACTCAAATTAGAGACAAAGGAAGGGTTTAGCCTCAGGCTAACAAGCAAGCATCAAGTCTTGAAGGTGATAGCCCAAACCCAGAAAAAGCAGTATACCGAATGGGTGGCGGCGGAATCCCTGAATCCTGGCGATCGCATCCTTGTCCACAATCACCGCGACTTGCGGCCTTGGGATGGTTCTGGCACCTATGAGGAAGGCTGGCTATTGGGCAACCTCGTCGGCGATGGTAGCTTGTACGAAACCCAACGAAACGATGCGGCTTGCCTACGGTTCTGGGGAGACGCTCAAGTGGAAATGGCTCAGTATGCAGTGGCCGCATTAGGTAAAGCTGTGGGCTACAAATCCAGAACCGATGAAGCCGGACACTATCATAAACAGCTTAAGCATCGGGTGATTAAGTCGTCGGGGTTGGCCCAGCTAGCCGCATCCTTTGGCATTTTCAAAGGGGCTAAGGCAGTCACGGCTGCGGTGGAAAAGGCTAGCCATGCTTTTTATTGTGGTTTTCTAAGGGGCTTATTTGATGCCGATGGTAGCGTGCAGGGTACCCAGCAAAAAGGAGTCAGTGTTCGACTTGCCCAGAGTAATTTGGCGACATTGGAAGCGGTACAACGGATGTTAGCTCGAATGGGGATCATCTCAACGATCTACCAAAATCGTCGCCATGCGGGAACTCGTCTATTGCCCAACAGCCAGCGTCAACTTGCTAAATATCACTGCCAAGCACAACATGAGCTTGTTATTGCTAATGATAATCTCTATCAGTTTCATTGGTCGATTGGATTCCAAGAACCTCATAAATATGAAAAGTTGGCCACTTTGCTGTCGGGGTACAAACGTAAGTTAAATGGAGAGCGGTTTACCGCTACCGTATCTGAACTACATCCCGATGGAGTGGAGCCTGTTTATGATTGTACGGTTCCTAGTGTGTCCCAATTCGATGCCAATGGTCTTGTTGCCCATAATTGCGGAGAAATTATAGGAGAGAATTTCCATTGCAACTTGGGGGAGGTACATCTGAACCAAATTGATCCCAGTGATATTCAGGGCCAAGAAGATGCCTTTACAGCGGGGGCGATCGCCGTTGCGTCCCTGCTCAACCACCAATTCACCGAACCCCGCTATCAAAAATCCCGCGAAGAAGACCCCATCGTCGGAGTTTCTTTTACCGGATTGTTTGACTTCTTTGTTCATGCTTTCGGATCGGATTGGTTGCACTGGTGGACAGAAGGTCGCCCCGATACGGTGCGTGGCCTTGAGTTTAAGCAGCGGGAAAAAGACTACCTGAATCGCTGGCGAGATATTGTTCATGAAACAGTGTGGGACTATTGCGATCGCCACTCGCTCAAGCGCCCCAACCGCTGTACAACAGTGCAACCAGCGGGCTGTTTGGATCGGACTGCTCTGCGAATTTTTGACCAAGGGCTGCTCTATGCCGATGAAATGGTTGAACCCGGAAGCGGCGAAACGGTGGATTTGGACTTGAGCGTGCGTGGGGGGATTGCTGCGGATACGGCGATCGCCAATCAACCCCTTAATTTAGTCCGTATCACTCTTAAAAATGGCCGCATCTTGAGGATGACGCCCAACCATCGACTCTCCGTTGGTGGAACCTGGGTTCGTGCCGATCAACTCGCCGTTAGCATGGACATTGATTACTCCATCGGCGAATATGATCGACAAACCGATGCCCTACTCCTCAGCCTTGATCCACTCACCTATAGCCGTGAGAGTCGCCAACAAGCCGTTGGTCATAGACGAGGGGTACTGACCCAATCTATCCTGACACCGTCAACCCTCAATCCTGATATTGGCTATTTTGTGGGATGTTTATTTGGCGATGGCGCGATCAGCGAACATAAATATCGGGTTCGTTTTGCCTTTAATGCCAAAGAATTTGATTTAATGGAGCGCTTGCAAACCATTGCCCAACGATGGTTTGGACTCACAGGGGCCGTTCATTATGACCCACGGAACAATAACTCCCGAGGAGAGTTAGTTTTTGCGTCTAAGCAATTGTTTGATTGGCTCCAGCTTAACCAACTGAGTAAATCTCGGAGTGCTGACTTAGATCGGATTCCCCAAGCCATTCGTCGGTCATCCCGTGAAACCATTTTGGCCTTTTTCTGTGGGTTGATTGACACGGATGGATGCATTCGCACTCGTGGCTCATTGTCCATTGATTCTGCCAGTGAAGCGTTTATTCGCAATCTCCAACAAGTGGGCGAAGCAGTAGGGTTATGTTTCTCGGTCTTTCACAATGACCAGGGCGAAAACATGCAAGGGCAGAAGAATATGTGGGGCTTGTGCCTGAGCCGAATGCTGTCCCACCCCGATGCCTTGGCGTATCTGAATGCTCATAGTCGCAAATGTGGATTACGGCCCTTACCAGAACCGAAGCGCCAGTTTGCCTTTCATCCGTATCGGATTGCGGCGATCGCGTTTGAGTCCGTCCCAGATTATAGTTATGATTTTGCAGTTGGTGGTGTGGACGATAATGATTCTTGGTATTGGCAGGGCGCCATCAAATCCCACAACACCAAAAGTCTGTTAACTGGAGCCTCCAGCGGTTGGCATCCCCCCAAGGCCCAACGCTTTATCCGCCGGATTACCTTTGGCAAAAATGATCCCGTAGCCCTCGCTTGTCTGGACTATGGCTACCCCGTGGTCCCCAGCCAGTCTGATCGAGACGACGAAGGTTGTTTGCTCAATGATCCCTTCGATCCTCGCTGTACCGAGTGGCTGGTGGAAATCCCTACGGAGGTCTCTTGGGCCAACTTGCCCGGAGCTGACGCTGTAAATATTAGTCAGTTCTCGGCTCTAGCCCAGTTTGACTTTTATATGCAAGTGCAACGACACTACACCACTCACAACACCAGCGCCACCATCGAACTACGGGAGCCAGAGATCGATGCCTTGGGCACCCGCATCTTTGAAGCAATTCGGGATGACGAGGGCTACATGTCAGCGGCGCTGCTGGCCCGATTTGACGACCACCAAACTTTCCCTCGTTTACCCTTTGAGCCGATTGACAAGGAGACGTACGATCGCCTCAGTCGGGAGGTGCGAGAGCGGCGACAAGTGGAGAGTTTTGCTGAGGCGATGGCGGTCCATGACCGGGGCGATCGCACTGAAGCGGGTCCAGCCGGGTGCGATTCGGATAAGTGTATGTTGCCAGAGCAAAAGCCATAAGGGTTGGGCAAGCTTATCAAGCCCCAGAAGTTGTTTTAGGGTGCGTTGTCACGCACCCTAAAACATTTACGGAGAATTGATCCGGAAAATAGTGGGCAACAACTGTGGTATTGGCTTGGACATAACCGTGATTTTGAAGAAGTCATCCTTATCCTCCCCTCTGTACAGTCTCTCCATGCACCATTAAATATGTTGAATGCCCATCAAATGATTCGCCTCTTATTTCTATCCAGTCTGGTGTTCTGTGCCGCAACGGCCTGCAAGTCCCCAGTCACTGATGGTAGTGGCGGAACCACACCAGAATCCACGACAACCACCGCTGAGTTGTCGGACGAGACATCGAGCCCCTCGGCCCAACCAGACAATAATCCCACAGACGATGAGGGAGAAAATCAGGAAACTGAGGTGCCATCGCCTGATCTGCTGTCTTCAGAGGCTTCTACTCCCGAAGTGTCTACTCCAGAGGCTCCCACTCCAGAGCCACCTCCAGAGGCGACTTCACCAGAGGAGACGGGACTTGCAGATCTGGAAAAAATTGTTGACACGATCGCTGCTGAAGACGCGATCGCTCCTGACACAGAGCCAGTTCCCCAGGTAGCATTGGCACTGGCCACCGATGGATTACAGGTGATTACCCTCCAAACCGGGAGTATTCGGACCATTCCGTTTGAGGCAGAGGGCGATCGCACCCTACAAGTCGTGACCCAGATTTTAGGCAAACCAACTGAAACCGTCGAGTCCCCTGAATGTCCCGCTGGTCCCATGACCGTGACCACATGGTCAAATGGTCTGGCGATCAACACAACGAACCAAACCTTTATTGGTTGGACGATCCGGCCTCAATCCCAGTCCCAGTCCCAGTCTCAAGCGAACGATCAAGACTTAACCACTGTCTCTGGAGTCGGCCTTGGCACCACTGTGGGCGACTTGAAAGCTGCCTATAGCGTGGACATCTTTGAAAGTTCGTTGGGCACTGAGTTTAACGTTGGCACCCTCTCAGGTATCGTATCGGCGGATCAACCTGATGGCGTTATCACTAACTTATGGGCAGGAGTGAATTGTATTTTTCGTTAAGTGATTCGTTAAGTGATTCGTTAAGTGATTCGTTAAATTAAATCTTGGGTGGCTCAAGTGTCAAAGTCATTAAGCAATAATTCGTTGTTGGGCCTGACTTTATCCTTAGGCGATACTTGAAATATACCCTTGTAACCGATTCCAACGTGAAATGAGCAGTCTTCTTGCGTCTATCCATCGAGCCAGCCGTGCAACGTCCTCAACTCAAAATGCTCTAACTCAAAATGCTCTAACTCAAAAGTCCCCAAGCCGACGGTCTATGCTTTGGCTCAAGCGTTTGCTGCTGGGTACCCTGGCGGTTCCCCTCCTCAACGTCACTTTGATCCTAGGGATTAACTCCCCAGCCGTCGCCCAGAATGGGGTGGTGGCAAGGCTGCGATCCCTATTTGGCGGGGACCAAGTGGAAGGACAGGCGGCAGGTCGAAGTCGAGGTGGGGCAGTACGCGGGGAGACCTGTAATACGTTTCACCAAATTCGCCCCGATGCCTTGGCGCACGATCATTTAATGGCGCTCATGCCCCAGACCAATGAAGGGAAGACCATTGCCCGTTACCCAACCTTTTGGTTCTATCTCCCCTTGGATGCATCCAGTGAGGCGATTCGGGCTGAGTTTTGGTTACTTGACGAGAACGATAATTCTGTATTGAGCAACGATATTTGGCTGAGTTTACCAGAACAACCCGGTATCTTTAGCGTGACGCTACCCACCAGCGAAGCGCCCTTGGAAGTCAACAAACGCTACCGTTGGTTCTTTATCATTGTGTGTGATGAGTCTGATTCTGCTGGTAATCCAACGGTAGAAGGGTGGATTGAACGGGTTGAGCGAGATACCATTGTTCAACAGTTAGGTGGAGTGATTGACGCTCCGCCTGAAAATCTGTTGTCTATCTATACAGAGTATTTCCTCTGGCATGAAACCGTTTCGTTGTTGGCTAACCATCGTGTGACCCGGCCAGAATTGTGGCTTGAGTTTCTCGATTTGTTTGGCCTAGGAGTCATTGAGCCAGGTTTCGTCGCAACAGAAGGGGAGGCAGCACTGGTGGTTGAACCCTTGACTCCCCTAGATTAGTGCCACTTGGGCGATGGGTTGCTTGACAGACGATCAAACCTGCTGCTGAGGCGATCAAACCATCAGAGCCATTCTTGCTCTAAACCAAACTGTTGCTAAGGCGATCAAACCATCAGGGTTATTCTTGCTCTAAACCAATGATTAATCCTTGGTATATTTCCGTCAGTCCCTCCTCATTTAGAGGCTGGGGGTCGGAGTTCCAAGTGCCCGTGACACAGTAGGTCTGGCCTTGTGAGTTTTGGAGCCAAGTGGTTAAGTTGAGCACTCCCGGTTCGGTTCCCCCTTTGAAGGCAATTTGGGACCAAGTTTCTGGGTTGGCAACTCCTGGATTAATTTGCATGGCCGGTAAAGGGGCGACTTGCTCCATTAGACGACACAATTCGCGGGGGGTGAACCACCATTCCGCATCCAGGTTAATGGGCAAGTTCATCAACACATTTTTGTCGGGAAGGGGAGAATTGCCCGTTGGGGAGGCGGCCCCAACACCCAATTCTGACAGGACTTGTCGTCGAGTGGTGGCGCTCCCAACTTGGTACTGCTTCAGCAAGGCTGCGTTCGCCGGATTTTTCAGGGTAAAGGCTTCTTTGGTGGTGAGGAAAGGCTGGTTGCGGGGGGCGATCGCTTCGACTGCTTCTCGGCCTAGAATTTGGATCAAGGCATCGGCGGCGGTGTTGTCGCTAATCAAGATCATGAGGGTCGCTAGGGTGTCCAGGGTGAGCTGAGACCCGTCAGGCCAATCTTGGATGATGCCACTGGGCAAGCTTTTCCACTCTGGCTGAAGTTCCACCACCGTATCCCAACTGAGTGTCCCGGCATCAATTTGCTCCTGGAGCTTAGCCAGGACGGCTAGCTTGAATGCAGACGCAACGGCAATAGGCATGTCAGGGTTGATGGCAGCCAGATCGTTTCCATCTTGGGTGACCAGTAGCCCAGTAGTGTAAGGCGAGGTTTCGAGGATGGCGATCGCTTCCTCCAGCGGAATGGGAACCAAGGGCGGCTCAAAGAAGAGGCCAGCAATTTTGCCCTCTGCTGTTAAGCGAATTTGGGTGGGCACCGTACCCTTGGCAAATTTGACTGCATAGCCCGTGTCTGTGGAACGAATCGTCTGAATCTCGCCTAGCCCCGTTGAGATTTCCGTTAACACTTGTTGAATTTGAGCTAGGGGAATCTGTTGTAAAAATGTGGGCACAAACCAACTGGCTTGGATGGGAGTCGGGGCAAACAGGCGTTGGATAACGGCTTCAGGGGTCGGAACGGCGGGGGGAGATGCTGGAGGAATAGCGTCTGGCGGGGTGATGGCTGGGGATGCTGAACCGGGTGATGCCCCATCCAGTGAGCCAGGGGAAGGGACTACTGGGGTTGCCGAAGTCATGTCTGAAGTCGGATCTGGAGGAACGGCAGACTGGGCGATCGCCGCATTAGTGCCAGCTCTCATCCCAATCCAGGGGAGTGGCGTGAGTACAAGGGACGTGAGCAGTAGCAGGAGGGTACAGAGAAAACCAATCATTGTTTGTTTGTTTGTTTGTCGTTGATGGCGTGTAGGTGATCGGGTCACAGGTGAATCAAGCAGGATTGTTTCACGGTAGCTCAGATTGATGGCTTATATATTAATTGAATGTTAAGGGCAAAATCGATTTGCGAATGGGGTGGGGGTCAAATTGGGTGGAGGTCAAATCAGTAACCAAATGGCTAAGCCCCACAGGGGAATAAATCGTAGCCAACGCTTAGAACTGTCTTTGGGTTCGATCGCGCCCATGAGGATGATTTGAAAGACGGCGAAAAAGACGAGATCCACACAGAAGGCGATCGCCACTCGATTGGTCGCCAACTGCATCAGAAAGTATTGACTCCGAGCCAGCCAACCGCCAAACTCCGGTCGGGCGAAGAGTCCCCAAGCGATCGCTCCCGTTCCTACTGTTAGACCAACCAGGCCAAACATCCGAGCCAGCAAGGTTTTTTGTGGTGGTTGGTCTGCGACAACCTTGGGTTTGCTGGCTCTCAGGGCCATATAAGGGGTGAGAAAGACATTGGTGAGAAATAGGGCAGCGCTCCAAATCGGCACCTTGGGTAAGCCTTGACCCCGACGATCCAGTAGGAGTAAGGGCAAAAACATGGCAATCCAGGCTTCTGCCAGATTGAACAACGCTTCCGTAGTGGGATGGACCACTGGAGCTTCCATAAAGTGAATGCCAAACTGATTCAGAATCGGCAAAACAAACCAAAAGTTAGTGGATTCATCAATCACTTCACGGATGGTATCGGGTTGGATAGCCCAAGCGGGTTCCCCAGGCAGCAACTGACCGGGAGGCGACAGCAACAAAATATAGGTGTAGAAGATGGCGATCGCCCACAACAGAATGGACGCAATTGTCCACGATGAGGTGCCAGGGTCTCCCGCACCGTCGCTAGCAGCGATCGCATCAGCAGTCGGACTGGGAGCCAGGAAACGGCGCACTAGGGGAGTGACCAAACGGATGATAAAAAAAGCGGCATGACCGGGTTTCAATGGGGGTTCCACCACATCTCTAGCCAGAACAATTTGCCCTGTCTTTTCTGACAAGCGATAAAAGCTAGCGCCCCGGCCATTAGGAAAGGGAATGCCTGCCAGTTCCACATGCCAGAGAATCCCCACGGCTTGGCTGTCTCCGGTGGTGATGTCGTCAATGATAAACTGCAAGTCATCCGGGATACCCGCACAGGATTCAGTAAACAACTCTCGCACGGCGGCTCGACCGATAAAGGGGTGGGGAAAGTTGAAGTCTTGGTAGACGCAGGCTGGGTCAATGTAGGCGATCGCCCCCTCAATATCGCGGCGGTTGATGGCATCGTACATCGCCTCGACGATATAGTGGGCGGCTCCAATGGACGATGGTGCTTCTGGGGGTTGGGTGGCCTCAACAGCGGTTGCTTCCATCGGTTCAGGCTGGGGGAAGGGAGAAGATTCAGGATGGGTCATGGCTATCAGGAAATCACGCGCCTCTCAACACTTGCTAAATTTTAACGTTTTGGGCTGTGTCCCACTCACCCCCACGGTCCCGCTCCCGCGACCACTTCCACATCAGAGCCAGTCACCATTTCCTGGAGGGCAAACTCACACCCTAACTTGGGATCAATTGGCACAATACCCTGAGCCTGAAACTGCTCATTGACTTGGGCTGAAGCCATCCCCGTCCCCTGCCACGGCCCCCAATTAATCGATAACACTCTGGTTTGGGGCCAAGTGTGGTGCATGGCCCAGGCCATTCGATTCAGCACCTCATTGGCAGCAGCATAATCGGATTGTCCCCGATTGCCGATCAAGGCCGCAACCGAACTAAACAGTACCACAAGCTTCAAGGTTTCGGGCCGAAGATAGCGCTGGAGCAGAAAGGCACTATCCACTTTCGTATCAAATACCTGGTTGAAGGACTCAGCATCTTTGTCCGTGATCAACTTATCGTCAATGATGCCAGCCCCGTGCAGCACTGCATCCAAACGACCATAGCGTTGATAAATCTGATCCAACAGGGGAACAAAGGTCGCTGCATCCCGCACGTCAATCCCGTGATACTCAACCTGAACGCCCATTTGTCGCAGAGATTGCAGCGTCTTGGTCATCGCCCGTTGTTGTAGCAACCGTTTGAGTTGGGCTTCCACCTGAGCTGGGGTCGGAGATGAAGCCTGAGGTTGAGGTTGAACTAAGGTGGGCCAGTGTTGGATCAGGACTTGACGGAGGGTGGTCAAATCATTAATACCAGCCGTTAGGGGCGATTCTGGTGGGGGTTCTGGCGATCGCCCCACCAAGATTAAGGTCATCCCTGGCAC
>JBFRWC010000452.1:0-2753 GCA_051439365.1 Leptolyngbyaceae cyanobacterium | reverse complement strand
GTGACAGAGAGTGCACCTGCGGCAGCCCCTGCACCTGAGGTCGCTGCGGCTAGCGTTGCAGAGTCAACTACGGATGCGGTTGAGGCAGCACCCAAGAAAACTGCTACCTCTCGGAAGAAGAAAAGTAAGAGCGTTACTGCAACTCCTGTCCAGGCTAGTGTGGCAGCAGTATCCTCGGTTGATCCGATCCAGGCTTTGGTTGATGCAGCGATCGCTAAAACGACGCCCAAGGAAGAAACGGACCAAGACGGTTCCGGTAGTCAGACCTTTGCTACTGATTACCTAGTAGTGCCGGCGACTCAAGGTCGTCGTCGTCCCGGGCCCAGCCTATCTTCCTTCAAAGACATGGCTATGACGATGGGCCGACGCTAATTTGCGTTGACTGTTGTTGGAGATGCTGACAAAGCATTCCTCAGGGGATGCTGACAAAGCATTTCTCATAAGTGTTCTTGGGAAGTAAGTGGAACATGGTAGGCGGTGTGAAATCGAAAGGTTTTGCGCCGCTTTACTCATGGAGAGCCTTTCATCATCAAACTCACATCAGAGTTAGCCTGATTCTAATAATTGAGTTGACTATTCTTAATATTTGGTCCATTCATAATGAATATGGGTGAAACGTTGATTTATCCAAACCAGCCCGGGAATTTAGTCAGCGGAGCAACCTCTTTTCTCCCAACTTTCATCGCGCTTTCAGGTCAGACGGTTGACAAGAGCATAGGCCGATAGAGATAATTGCTGTTTGTGAAAACTCGATACCTGATATAAAGTCTTGGCTAACGTAATTGTCATTGGTGCCCAATGGGGCGATGAGGGAAAAGGTAAAATCACCGATTTGTTGAGTAATTCAGCCGATGTGGTGGTTCGATACCAAGGTGGAGTCAACGCAGGTCATACGGTGGTCGTTCAGGGCCAGACCTTCAAGTTACACCTAATTCCTTCAGGAATTCTCTATCCCGATACTGTCTGCATTGTTGGTGGCGGAACCGTTATCGACCCAAAAGAGTTGCTGGCGGAAATTGATCGGTTGAAGGAGCTCAATGTATCTGTTGATAATCTGGTGATTTCGGCGGCAGCCCATGTCACCATGCCGTATCATCGGCTGATTGATAATGCGGCTGAAGAGCGTCGGGGAGTCCGCAAAATTGGTACAACGGGGCGCGGGATTGGTCCAACCTACGCAGATAAGTCCGAGCGCACAGGTATACGAGTCGTCAATCTGATGGACCCAGACGGGTTACGGGAACAGCTTTCTTGGACAATTCCTGCAAAAAACGTCATATTGGAGAAGCTCTACAATCTGCCACCACTGGATCCAGAGGCAGTGATTGAAGAATATCTGGGTTATGCGGAGCGGCTGCGGCCCCATGTGACGGATGCGTCATTGCGAGTTTATGATGCCTTCAAAGCCAAGAAGAATATTTTGTTTGAGGGTGCCCAAGGAACGTTGCTTGACTTGGACCACGGGACTTATCCCTACGTCACCTCCTCCAATCCAGTGTCCGGTGGGGCTTGTATTGGCGCTGGGGTTGGTCCTACAATTATTGACCGGGTGATTGGTGTAGCAAAAGCTTACACAACCCGTGTAGGTGAAGGGCCTTTTCCCACAGAGTTGACAGACGCTATGGGAGAGCTACTGGGCGATCGCGGTGCAGAATTTGGCACAACTACGGGGCGGGCACGGCGATGTGGCTGGTTTGATGCAGTGATCGGGCGCTATGCGGTTCGTATCAATGGGATTGACTGTCTAGCCATTACCAAACTGGATGTTTTGGATGATATGGATGAGATTAACGTCTGTGTAGCCTATGAGCTGGACGGTGAAACTTGCCATGATTTACCGGGAGATGCTAGAGCATTTGCTCGGTGCAAGCCAATCTATCAAACGGTACCGGGCTGGAAAACATCCACAGAGGAATGCCGCAGTCTCGGCGATTTGCCCAAGCAGGCTCTAGATTACCTAAGACTGCTGGCAGAGCTAATGGAAGTGCCCATCGCCATTGTGTCTTTAGGGGCAAGCCGTGATCAGACGATCATTGTAGAAGATCCAATCCACGGGCCTAAACGGGCGCTGCTAAGTGAAACGACCTCATTTTCAGCGTTGTCGGTTTAAGAGAGGTTGTGTTGGGTTCACCAACACAATCCTGGAGGCCAGACTTTGGTTGGAATAGATTGCGGACGTGTCCGTTTTGCGGAACTTCGTAAAGTTTAAGGTGTAGACATTAAAATTGGGAACAGGTTTATGGAACTGACAATTGAAGGAAAGAAACGAGAAGAAAACGCTAAGCCTAGAGCACTGCGGCGTGAGGGATTAACTCCTGCAACGCTGTATGGCCATGATGGCGCTAACTCGGTTTCGCTTACCCTTGATACGAAGTCAGCATCTATGTTGATGCGTCAGGTAAGGGTTAACGATACTCAACTAGAGCTGAATGTGCCTGACATGCCTTGGAGTGGTCCAGTTGTGGTGAAAGAGGCTCATAAGCATCCGTGGCGGGGTTACCTATACCACCTCAGTTTTTATTCAGTAGGTGATAAGGGTTAAGATGGGTGATCGCTAACGATCTCTAGTATCAGCTAATAGACACCGACAAAAGTGTTCGCGTTTATCAAACTCATACATGTTTTTTGTTTGGGAAGAACTTTTCCCCTTTCATAAAGCTGAGCTTAACACGCTTAAACATCATCACAAAAATGGGCATTGGCAATCCTAGCCATACCCATTTTTTAGGGCAGAATTTCGGGTCCTTCCTAAC
>JBFRWC010000451.1:0-3746 GCA_051439365.1 Leptolyngbyaceae cyanobacterium | reverse complement strand
CACCACGACCACCGTTCCTGGAGGAGATTGGGGGAGTCCACCCTCAACCCCCTCTACGGTTTTGTCTTCATCGCGCTCATTCTCAACTGCAACAACGACGTAGTTACCATCAGGACTAACGGCGATCGCATCTGGCTGTCCGGTCAAATTCGAGGGGGCATTCGGCAAGTTGAGAACAGTTTGGCTGGGAATATCAACCACAACGAGCTGCCCGGACGGATCATCAAAGTCCTCGCTAGTGTTAATCGCGACCAGAGCATAATTACCCAAGACAGCAACGCTGGTGGGTTCGCCACCGACATCAACCACGCCAGTGCCGACGGGGTTAGCAGGGTCAGAAATATTAACAAATCCAAGTTGGCCCTGGGGCGAATCAGAATACACGAGGATATTGTTATCTACGCTAACCGCAACAATTTCAGCGGCAGTTTCTAAATCAGTATTGCTATTGGGATCGATTTGGCTGGCGACAATAAAAGAGGCGATGCGGTTGAATTGTGACATGGTGCAATGTGGTAGAAGTTAACATCAAGCAATCGTTCAAGAATCAATCGTTCAAGGAAGGCGCAAAGTGAGGGAGGCTCTGGGGCTTTAGGGCAAGTTCTGGGGCAGTTTGGGGTTGGGGGCGTTAAACTTGTGTCAATCTTAAACGGCTCAGGATGAATGCTCCATGCCTCCCTGGGGCAATTGTTCCACCGTCTACCCTTTCATGGAGAAGTTAAGCTGAAATTCAGATAAGTTTATGGTCGGTTTATGAAATGGCTAAGGAGTCTGGGGAGTCGGGTGGCGCGATCGCTTCCACAGTCCATGCTTGAAACGCGATCGCCCTCTTTCACCCTCTCTTCCCACTCTGGGAAAATACAGGAAAACTTCTGCGATCTGCATGGTTGAACCGAACGAAAGGCGGCTTATGGCAAAGATGGTTCTTTTTCTAGACATTGATGGCGTGATTCATACCCGGACCAATCCAGGGGCAGAACTGTTGGGGAGTCATCAGGGCAGATGCTTATACGGGTCTCCATCGGTCTTCGTCAAACCGTTGCTTCAAGCCATTGATCGAGCCACGTCAATCAAGCCATTTTGGCTGTCTTCCGGTTGGCGACAAGCTGCAAATGTTTGGAATCAGTGGGCCGATATTAAGCCTTGGGCCATGGGTTATCCGATCTCATTTAGGCAAGCTCAGTTTGTATTGGAGCAGTATCGCAACCAGCTAATTCTAGATGAAATTGAAGATGGTAAAGCGATCGCCGCCCTCTACCATGCTCCCCAGTGGGCCGAGCAGATTGTTTGGATTGAAGACGGTTTTTCCGAACCCGCTACTCATTGGTCAACCCTGGATCAGCGGGTCACACTCATCGATACGATTCATCCGTCTGATCCCACTCTCACAGGAATTCAAGCTTGGAATATTGAATTGATTGTGGAAACTTTAGCCATTCGCCTTGATTGAGTTTTGCTGAAGGGCAGTGAAAAGGGCCGCCAACCAGAGGGGCGAAGACCTAAATTCTTTACGTTAGGATCGCGTCCCTTCAGTAGAAAACAGGTACGATGCAAGCGGTTTCGCCTTTGTTGGAGAATGTTTGTAAGCTGGGGCAACGTCAGATATGAGTCAATCAGCAGCGTCCACCCGCGTGCTGTGGATGAGAGTGTGGGGGCTGGCCGCAGTCCAAGGGGCCATTTCACTAACCTGGATCATCTATATCCTGTATTTGGATAAGTTACTGATTCAGTATGGTTTTCCGGCCAGCTTTGCAGCGACCTTGCTCATCATTGAAAATATTCTCGCGGCCATCATGGAGCCGTTGATGGGCACCCTGTCCGATCGGGTCCAGCATTGGATGGGGAGTCGTTTTCCCTTTATTGCTATCGGCCTGATTGCGGCTTCGGCTTGCTTTATTGCTGTGCCAGTGGTGCTGGTCTTTGGTGGTTCCACTGGAGTGGTGCGGTGGTTGTTGCCGACGGCAATGGTGTTGTGGGCACTGGCGCAAACGGTCTTCCGCAGTCCAGCCATGTCCCTACTGGGGCGGTATGCCTATGCCACCAATTTGCCCAGAGCTGCCAGTATCCTGACCCTAATGCACAGCGTCATCAGTCCCATGCGCTCCTTTGCCACGGATTTTATTTTAGGGATTGGGCCGCTCTTTGCGTTCGCCATTGGCTCTATTTCCTTGTTGGCGGCGGCGACGGCTCTGGGCATGGTGGGGCCTGATCAGGGATTGGCGGCAGCTCAGGCATTTCAGCCCAATCGGCGATCGCCTCTCCTCACTAGCCTGCTGAAATTGGTTCTAGTGTTTGGCACAGGCATCGGCACCACGATGGGCTTTCAGTTCATCATGCAAGCCCTGCCCAGCAGTTTGGCAGAGGGTGCCGCCATTGGCAGCAAAGGCATTATCGGAGCCATTTCCGTGGCGCTGATTGTCACGGCCCTACCAGCGGGGGAACTGGCGACTCGATTGGGGAATCGTCGCGGGATTGTGGTGGGACTCGCGGCTCTCGCAGCATGTTGTGGGCTGTTGGCGATCGCCCAACGTCAGAGTATTGGAGTGCTAATTTTGGCGATCGCCCTCGGTGCTGGTATCAGTCTAGTGTCTAACACCAGCGTTCCGTTTGCCCTATCGATGGTCTCACCCCAACGGGCCGGATTAGGAACGGGGATCTTTTTTAGCGGTGCCGCCATTGGGTTTACCTTCTTCATCAAGATCAAACCTGCCTTGGCTTCCTTGCCAGCCGTATCAGCCTTGGGTGGGGCCGTGGCCTATGGGTTGGCGGCAGCGTGTGTAGTGTTGAGTGCTCGGTGGGGGGAGTGAGGGAGTGGAGAGTGGGGGAGTGGGGAGTGGGGGAGTGGGAGAGTGGGGGAGTGGAAGTTGGGGACGTTAACGCACACAAATCATTATCTCTGACAAATATTTAAGATAATTTAACACTTTTGTTTATATTTCGTTACAATGCTTGTGTAACCACTCGTGGTGGCGCGTCTCGTCACCTTCTTGATATGACTTTCTCCTCTACTCTTATTCCCATTCCCCAGCCTCTCAAGTCTCGGTCCAGTGCCCAAGCGCTCAAGGAGCGGTTGGATTGGGGTGAGCCTGCGTTGACGATTGTTGACGTGAGAAGCCGTGATGCTTACAACAGCCGTCACATCACGGGAGCACTGTCTGCTCCTATTGGAGATGCCTTGGCTCAATTGGCTGCTGGTTTGGAGTACGACCGTGACATCTACGTCTACGGGGAAACGGATGAGCAGACTGCTACATCCGTTGCTCAGTTGCGTGAGGCGGGTTATCAGAATGTGGCTGAGTTAATCGGTGGGTTGTCTGGTTGGCGGGCGATCGCGGGTGCTGTTGAAGGATCTTTTGCCGCTGTGGCCTAGGCTCTGATTGATACTTGAGGTTGTGGCCTCAGTTGATGCGCTGAATGCAGTTAATGCGTTCGGCGCATTGCCGCGTAGGGGCAAGTGATCTGCACCTGGTAGCTACATTTTCAATCCGAGGATAATCTCAGGTCAGCAATGGGCGCGTCGGCGAGATGGCTAAGCACCTAGACAAAATTAATTTTATATTCTTCACCAATTCCTTTGATGACACGCTCAACGTACTCTACTAGAGAATTCCAACTTTTATATGCATCAATCTCAATCCAATAATATTTCATAAACTTCCATAACTTCTCAATCAAGTTTAGATGGGGGTGAATAGGTCGGTAGATAAAATATATGAATACCTCTTTCTTCCCATTCCTGGCACTTA
>JBFRWC010000450.1:0-6598 GCA_051439365.1 Leptolyngbyaceae cyanobacterium | reverse complement strand
ATCGCCATCTGCTCAGCCGTAATCCCCATTTGTTCACGCTGGAGCTGATTCACCCGCCGCACATCTAATCGCGCCCGTCCCGCTTGTTCATCATTGAGGATGGGAGATTGGGGCAAAGATTGTACCTGCTGCAAAATATGGGTAATGTCCTCATCCGTCAATTTTTCCTTAGGAGCGATGTCAGGTAGTACCGTTTGACCCACCTGGGCCGCTACGTTCGTCGTGACTTGATATACCTCTCCGGCGATCGCTGGCCCCAGTGCCACTCGTAGATTGGATAGTTGACTGCCTTGCTCCTGAAACTTGCGAACCGCCACCGGAACGATTTGTAAGGCAGTTCCCCGCCATCCAGCATGAACTGCCGCCACCCGCCCTGTGTTCACATCAGCAATTAATGCTGGGGTACAGTCAGCAGAGGCGACCCATAATCCTTGGTTGGGACCGTCAGCGATTAGGCCATCGGCAGGAGGCCACTCTGGGCGTTCCTCGGCAGTCTCTGAAGACGGGGGGAGCGGAAATGGTAGGGTGAGGGGAGACGAGGGGAGCATAGAATCATCCCCTTGTTGATAAGTGTTGACTTGCGCGGGGGTGAGGACAACATTGCCGTGAACTTGCTTGACCCGGACAGTGATGGCATCTAGGGCCAAAATCGGAGTGAGGTCAGCCGGGGACAGGGGCCACCAGTCTTTAGTGAAAAATCCGTGGGGCCACTGATCGAGGAGGCTACAGGTTAAGTAGGGGCGATCGCCCCCGGTATTCCAGGTCCAAGTATGCATGACAACGGCTCGGTAAAAGACAGGGAGAAAGATATACTGCTAACGGCCAATGAACGTATCCCCACTGTAACCTGCGTTAATGACACCTGAGCCATCTCCTGCATCACCAGACACATGGACCACCCTCGACTCTGAAACGATTCGGTCCTATTTGTCCCAGTTAGCAACAACCTTCAATGGCCAACCGGAGTTAGTCCCGACTTTCACCGATAGTCCAATTTACCTCTACGACTCAGTTGAGTCTACCAACCCCCTGTTGTGGCAGACGATCCGTCAATCAGGAAATAACCAATCAGCGTGGCTGGAAGGAATGGTGGCGATCGCTCGTCAACAGTCCGCAGGCAAGGGGCAGTGGGGACGACAGTGGCAGTCGAGCCTAGGGGGACTGTATCTATCGATGGCCCTCAAGCCCAACTGTCCCGTGGCAGCGGCGGCTCAGATTACCTTGAGTGTGGTGGTGGGAGTGGCGATCGCCCTCCGCCGTTGTCACCTCCCCGTTCTGATCAAATGGCCCAATGATTTAGTCGTCCCCGCTTCAGCCTTGGATCACTCTATCACCAGGGAGCAAGAACAATCCCTTTACAAACTGGGGGGCATTCTCACGGAAACTCGGTTGCAAGGGAACACCATCCGTCAGGCGGTGGTAGGAATTGGCATCAATGGCGCGAATCCAGTCCCACCCCAGGGAATTACGGTTCAAGCCTTGGGACGCTCATGCCAGCAAGAGCAATCAATGACTTCAGCGCCAACATCCTCGCAAGTGTCCTCCCTAGTGCCGCTACCGATGTCGCTGAATGGGATGGGGGCGATCGCCATTTGGGGGATTCGCTCAGGATGGCGGCGCTGGCAGCAACAGGGAATTGCTCCCATTCTGGCTGACTACAACCATCTGCTCAGCCATCGAGGCCAAACGGTATCTACAGAATATGACGGTCAGAAAGTCCAAGGCCACGTCATTGGGGTCAGTGCTTCTGGGCATTTGCGGGTGCGTTGTGACTCTTTACCATCTCCTCGCCCAGTGAGTTCAGAGGTGCCCCCCAGATCTTCATCATCTCTTCAACTATCCTCATCAGAAATACAGTTGCCTCCAGGAAGGATAAGCCTGGGCTACCAATTGGATGCCCAATTCTAGGGGAATTACTGGCTACTGTTAAGCAAGTGCTTTACAAAACGTTTGAAATAACCCCAGTTTTGTGAATTTTTTGCAAACTCCTAGAAACAGGCATGAAAAATCTCAGACGCAGCGGTTTAATCGTGGTTAATCTGCAAAGTGGGCAGCACCGTGCCAAAACCATATACGCTTTTGCATTTGTCCTTGGCATGATCTTCGCCCCCTTAGATCTTGATCAGTGCAAATTTTGGACGAGTTTACAAAACTCAGTAAAAACAAGGTTTGGGGGTGAATAGTACTTGCGATCGCCATACTTTTCATTCCTGCCTCCCAGCGTATTTGACAATTAAAGATTGGCAGATGTGGTCCAACCTCAACTCTGAGGCCAGCAGACATCAGGAGAGACGAAATATTGTGTAGTGCTATCAGAGATTGTTTGGAGCTTGTGTCCTATTGGTAGACAAGATTCTAGCTAGATTTGTGGCTATTGTGACCATGGTTCACTCCAAACAGTGCGCGGATAGTTATTTGGAATGGCTATTTTTTGGGTGCATTAAGCCAGTAATCAGGGTGTCGTATCTCCGGTTCATTTTTTCACTGCTCTTGTAACACTAGTTGATTACGTCTTAATTTGCTTGCTATGGTCACACGAAAAAATAGTCTTAAGAACGAGGGTTTGATGGGTTTTCTTCAGCACAATCCGTCTCTTTCCTCTTGTCTTTTCACAGATTTTGCCCAAGATATTCAAGGGGTTACAACAATTGTTCAACCTGTCCTGCAAGCCTCTCAACGATGTCGCAATACCGCATTTTTTATCCAGGCGGTCTCCTTGGGCAATACAGGTTTTCTAGCAACAAACTTGAGCCTCCGTCGCCGAGGAGGGCTGTTTGCCACAGATATTTCATCCAGTTGGACCTTGGGCCGAGGGGCAACTTGTGCCATCAGTATGCGAGTCAAATCCATTTCCCGTTGTCATGCTGTGATGACCCACCATCCCCATTTGGGCTTTTTCTTGACGGACTTAGGGAGTAAAAATGGGACTTGGGTCAACGGTAAGCAACTAGCGGCCCAAGCTAGACATCCGCTAGACGATGGAGATTTGCTGCAATTTGGTACATTGGAAGTTGAACTGTTTGTGAGCCACCACCAGGAGTCATGCCAATCACAGTTTGCGATAGATGCGATGGCAACGACACCGGGCTAGGGGGTTGATGTTGCTGGGTATTCTATGCGTAATTTTCAATCCCCATTTACCGTTGTCCTGATTATTCCCACTGGAATTGGTGCCGCGATTGGGGGCTATGCGGGGGATGGGTTGCCTGTGGCACGGGCGATCGCTCAAGTGGCCGATTGCCTAATTACCCACCCAAATGTCCTCAACGGTGCCCAGTTGTACTGGCCAATGGCCAACACTTTGTACGTGGAGGGCTACGGTCTAGATCAGTTTGCTCGCGGCGCATGGGACTTGGTTCCGGTGCGCCACAATCGCGTTGGCCTGGTCCTGGATCGAGCCATTGAAGCCGATCTAAAACTGCGCCACCTCCAGGCAGCGGATGCAGCCCGGGCGACCCTGGGACTTACCCTGACGGATTATGTGGTCACGGACACCGACTTGGGTGTGACCTTGCAAACGGCACCATCGGGAGCAACCTGGGGCACGATTCAGCGCCCAGATAGTTTGCTGCGAGCTGTTGATACATTAATCCATCAAGGAGGGGCAGAAGCGATCGCCGTCGTTGCCCGATTTCCTGACGATGAAGACGCTAACATTCTGGAAAATTACCGCCATGGCCACGGGGTTGATCCCCTCGCTGGAGCCGAAGCCGTCATCAGCCATCTCGTTGTCCAAACCTTTCAAGTGCCTTGCGCCCACGCCCCTGCCCTAGCACCCATTCCGCCTGACCCTGACCTCTCTCCCCGATCAGCGGCGGAAGAATTGGGTTACACGTTCCTCCCCTGTGTTCTGGCCGGACTCAGCCGCGCTCCCCGATTTCAATCCTCATTGCCTCTGGCCAAACCTCGTTCCATGACGGCTATGACGGCCACAGACGTAGATGCCGTGGTGCTGCCTGAGGCCGCTTGTGGTGGCAGTGCTGTGTTAAGTTTCGTGCAAACTGGGGCACAAATCATCACAGTTGCCGATAATCAAACCACAATGCAAGTATCCCCTGCGGCCCTAGGAATTTCTGCTCTGACGGTGCAGTCCTATCCCGAAGCCATTGGTGCCCTTGTTGCCCAAAAAGCAGGGATTGATCTCGCTGCCTTGTACTCGGATCAACACCCTGGCCGAGGGGGAATGCCATCCCCAATTCAGCCCCTCTCCAGGCTCCATCTAGAGTCCTCTAGCCCCAACTAAGCTACAGCCGAATCAATCTACGCCCAACTCAGCTACACCCAGTCAATTTACACTCAACCAATCTACGCCCAGCTAATTTACGCCCAACTAATTTACGCCCAACTAATTTACGCCCAACTAATTTACGCCCAACTAATTTACGCCCAGCTAATCTACGCCCAGCTAATCTACGCCCAACTAATTTACGCCCAGCTAATCTACGCCCAGCTAATCTACGCCCAACTAACTCTACGCCCAACCATTATTTTTTGCCGACTCGCCGTGATTCATTCAGATTCTGACCCCTCACCCAAGCCCGATCCAAACGCCCTCAGCCGCATTGAGGTCCTCGTCGCGATGGCCATTACCGCGATAGTGTTACTGGTTATTTCCCGGCTCTGGCTGTACTTTGTGGCTTCGACCTCCCTTTCCTTTGGCTGGCAACCCCAACGGGTGGGTACAGGCATTGCCCTCGGATTGGTGATTACGAGCTTAAGCGGTCTCGTGTACCGCTGGTGGCCAGCTTATCAGGCGAGTGCCGATCTCTATCTGGCAATGGTCTTACCCTCACTGGTCTGGCCAGATTTGATTTGGTTGGGGTTGCTCCCTGGGTTAAGTGAAGAGCTGCTCTTTCGTGGGGTGATGTTACCTAGTTTTGGCCTGGATTGGTTTGGGGTATTGCTGAGCAGTAGTATCTTTGGAGCGATGCACTTTAGTGGCACCCAACAATGGCCCTACATTTTGTGGGCAACCATTATTGGTATTGTCCTCGGAATGAGTGTTGTCGTCACCCATAGTCTGGTGGTGCCCATCGCGGCCCATATTACCACTAACCTGCTATCCAGTTGCTTGTGGAAGTTACAGCAAGCTCAGTCCCGCTGATACATCATACCGGGACATTGAGTGACTAGGCCCATCAATTCAAGTTGTGCCAAGAGAGCCAAGGTTTCCCCGGTGGGCAGTTGACAGCGTTCTACAATGGCATCAAGGGACACCAAGCCACTGGGATCGACGCTTTCCCAGACCTTTTGAGCGTTGGGTTCTAGGGCGATCGCCGTATCCATCACCGCTCCCGCCCTTGCTGCCTCAGCCTGCTTCGATGAGTCAGATGAATCAAGGAGTAACACCCCCTGAGCTGCTGGATTCGTGGATAAGTTGGACAGTTGCGGGGTATGAAAGTGGGGAATGGTGCCCAGCATGTCGAGTAAATTGGCTTCGCTGAGGATCATGTGGGCACCTTGGTTAATCAGTTGCAGGCAACCGTGAGACCGTTCTTCATCCAAGGAACCGGGCAGGGCATAGACATCGCGGCCATAATCGTTGGCAATCCGGGCGGTGATTAAAGCTCCCGACTTCAGCGGCGCTTCAATCACCAGGCTGGCTCGACACAATCCGGCAATGATGCGGTTGCGCTGGGGAAAGTGGGCCGAGTCTGGCTTGGTTCCGGCAGGATATTCGCTCAACATCAGGCCCCGATCGATAATCTCCTCGGCGATGCGACGATTGGACCAAGGATAAATAATATTCACCCCGGTACCCACCACGGCGATGGTGCGACCATGGCGATCCAGGCAGCTTTGGTGGGCGATCGCATCAATTCCCGCTGCTAACCCAGACACAATCGTAAATCCAGCCTCACTTAGGTGACGCACAATTCGTTTCGCCCACTTTTTTCCGTAGGGCGATGGACGGCGGGTACCCACAATGGCAACGGCAGGCTGCACGCCCTGATTTTCCAGCAAATCGACTTGACCGCGATAGTACAACACTGGGGGCGGGTCAGGAATCTCCAGTAGCAATCGGGGATATTCGGGGTCCGCTGGGGTCCAAAAACCAGGGTTATTCTGTTCGTAGGTTTGCAGGAGGGTTTTCGGGTCAACCGTGCGACGAGATTGGGCGATCGCTTCCGCTGTCTGTGGTCCAATCCCATCCACTTGGCACAAGGCTTGGGTGGAAGCTGCCCATGCAGCACTCAAGGCTCCGAAGGTCCGCTGTATCCGCAATAGCAACGTTGGCCCTACTTTGGGAATAGTGGACCAAGCTACCCAATAGGTTCGTTCATTTGTTTCCAATTTCTGCCCCCTGTGGTCGAAGCCCATGCCTCACCTCATTGATGTTTTGTCTATAGACACCATAGTGAGAGTGTATTCAGTATGCCCACAAGGGAAGACAGATCAACGCTGACCACAAAAACCCACATTATCCTCACTCAGAGGATGGGATGTCCAAACTATCCCGACTTGATTAGTATCTTATTTTTTGGGCGGATTCCATATCTGGGTATTCATTAGAAAACAACAAGCAAAGTAAACGTTTGGTGGAGGCTATCTATGGGGACTCAGCTTGGGGACTCAGCTTGGGGGCTTGCTATTGGGG
>JBFRWC010000449.1:0-17362 GCA_051439365.1 Leptolyngbyaceae cyanobacterium | reverse complement strand
TTTTTTTTTTTTTTTTTGGGTGTGTGCCCCCGGCGGGGGGGGGGGGTTCCCCCCACGCAGACTTAAATGGCTATGAGCTTATCTTCCCAAGAAAGCCCTCTTAAAGATTGAGGCGCATCAAAGCGTCTCTCACCCTAGTTGGGGCGTATCCTAATGCCTTGGCTCGACTGATATCCATGGTTAAATCGGCGGCACGAGCTGCCGCCATCGGCACCTCGGCTTGACGACAGGCAGTGAGGCGGGTGGCAGCTATGCCCAGAACAGATGCCAGAATTTGGCCAAATTCGTAGCGGGAGAGTCGTTCTGTTCCACCTAGATGCAAGTAACCTTCAGTTTTTCCCAGGGCTAACAAAATGCCTTGGGCCGCATCCATACCACTTAGCGGGGTCCGAAATTCGTCGGTAAAGAGATTTAAGGATTCACCGTTGGCTAAGCGTTGGAGAAATCCTTGCAAAAAGCTGGGGGCGGTGGGAGAGACCCCAAACATTAGGGCCATCCGACATACTAGGGCGGTCGGATGACGTTGCAATACACCTTGTTCTGCTGCAACTTTTTGTTCCCCGTACTGATTGATGGGTGCAACGGGATCATTTTCGCGGTAGGGAGCTTGGGTGCCGTCAAAGACTTGATTAGTGGAAATAAAGACAAGGGGAATGCCGCGATCGCGACATAGTCCGGCTAAATTCAACGAGGCCGTCACATTAATCTGACGGGCTGATGCGGGATCTACTTCACACTGGTTGGGACGAGCTTGGGCGGCAGCGTGAATGACGGCATCAGGCTGGAGGTGGGCAATGGCCTCTTTTTGGGCCACAAAATTAGTCAAGTCTACTGGATGAAGCGTCGCTCCTGCCATGGCAACAGAGTGGTGGTGATAGGTACCATAAACACTCCAACCCTGGTTGTGAGCCGCTTGACACAAATGCCATCCCAGAAAGCCACTGGCTCCCGTGATGAATACACGTCGTCTAGATTGGGAACAGGAATGGCCAAGTTGACTTGGCTCTGGTTGCTGACTCATGGCGTATTGACACTGTTGACTTAATACAGATGTTTGTCAAAACCAGTCTAGGCTGAATCATCGTATGCTAAAACTATACAGTTGAGTTTGCGTAACGGTCGAGGTAGCCTCTTGTCTGATTCCATCCCTATTATTTTTGTTAACTCCTCAAAGCTTAAGGCAGACTATGGAGCCTACACCCCTTGGTTTGATGCCTGCCAGTTTAGCGCTAAACCGGGTACCCATTGTTTGCTCCCGGATAATGAAAGCGGACTTAGGGCAGTACTTCTAGGTCGGCCCCAATCCTTTGATACCTGGACACTAGCAGGCTTGGCCACTACCCTACCACCGCGAACTTATCATCTTGCTGATGAGTTCACTCCAACAGAGGCGACAAAATTGGGGTTAGGTTGGCACCTCGCTCAGTATCGGTTTGACCGCTATCGCCAGAGCAAAACCACGGACTATCCCCAACTGACTCTACCGATCCATGCCGACTCAGCTTATGTTGAAGCGACAACGGCTGGGGCTTTTCTGGTGCGGGATTTGGTCAATACCCCTGCCAATGATATGGGGCCGGCGGAGTTGGAGGTAGCAGCCCGATCGTTAGCCGACACCTACGGGGCGACAATACGGGTGATTGCGGGGACAGACCTCCAGCAACAAAATTATCCGTTGATTTACGCAGTTGGACAGGCAAGCGATCGCCCTCCCCGACTGATTGACTTTACTTGGGGCAATCCCAATCATCCCGCCATCACTCTGGTAGGCAAAGGGGTTTGCTTTGACTCCGGTGGCCTCAACATCAAATCTTTCTCTGGGATGAAGTTGATGAAAAAGGACATGGGTGGAGCGGCTCATGTTCTGGGGCTAGCCCTGATGATCATGAAATTACAGATTCCGGTCTATCTGAGAGTCGTCGTGGCGGCAGTGGAAAATAGTATTGCTGGCAATGCAAGCCGTCCGCTAGACATAGTGCCCTCGAGGAAAGGCACGACAGTGGAGATTGGCAATACGGATGCGGAGGGGCGGCTGGTATTGGCAGATGCCTTATGGGATGCTTGTCAAGGGGAGCCACAACCGACCCTGCTGGTGGATTTTGCTACGTTGACGGGAGCCGCTAGAGTAGCGCTGGGGACAGAGGTTCCGGTGTTTTTCAGTACGGTGCCAGAGAATGCGATCGCCCTCCAGCAGTGCAGCGAGACGACAGATGACCTGATGTGGCCGTTGCCGCTCCATCAACCCTACCGTAGCCTTTTGGATAGCAAGGCGGCGGATATTTCCAATATCGGCAGTGTTTCCCAAGGAGGGGCGATTACGGCAGCACTGTTTTTGCAAGAGTTTGTGGCGCAGGATATTCCTTGGATTCACATCGATGTAATGGCTTGGAACAGCCGCTCTCGTCCGGGTCGGCCTGAAGGGGGAGAAGCGATGGGACTCCGGGCGGTATTTGAGTTAATCAGGGGACTCGCTCTCAGCAAAGACGTGACTTAATTCCCGGTTCTAGCTTGGGTGAACGTGCTCGACAGATTCTCCTGGGTTTGGAGCCGGAGGCTTCCATAGACAGCTCCCACCAGGAGCCTGAGAGCTTGGGACTTGGGGCGTTGGGGGGATGGGAAACCCTGGGAAATCGGGACGTAACTTAGGCTAATTTTTCCAGGACGGAAGCACGGAGTTGACCACAGGCGGCATCTTTGTCCAGACCACGGGAGCGGCGAATGCTGACTGTCACATTGTTTTGCTCTAGAGCGTTGACAAAAGCTTGCAGCCGCTGTTCGCTAGGGCGTTGGTAATCGACCTCGCTGATAGGGTTATAGGGAATGAGATTAACGTGGCTCTGGAAACCCCGGAGTAGCTTGGCCAGTTCCACTGCATGGCCTGGTTTATCGTTAAAGTTGGCCAAAACGATATATTCAAAGGTGACTCGCCGTCCCGTTTCTGCTACATATTCGCGGCATTCTTGGATCAAGGCTCTAAGGGAATAGTTGCGGGCACTGGGAATTAATTCCTGTCTCAGGGCTTGGTTGGGAGCATGGAGGCTGACGGCAAGAGTAGTTTGCAAGTGATGCTGAGCGAGTCGGCGGATACGGTTGGGAACGCCGACGGTGGAAATGGTAATGGAGCGCTGGCCAATACCGACATCTTGGTTGAGCGATCGCACTGCCACCAAAACATTCTCTGGATTCAGCAACGGCTCTCCCATCCCCATGAACACCAGATTGCTGACCCGCTGACCAAAATCTTCCTGGACGGTCAACACCTGATCGATAATTTCGTGGGGTTCTAGGTTGCGCTGAAAGCCGCCCTTGCCCGTGGCGCAAAAATCACAGGCCATTGGGCAGCCCACTTGGGAAGATACACACACGGTCAGTCGCTTTTGGGTAGGAATGCCCACGGTTTCAATAATTTGTCCGTCTGCTAGTTGGAGCAGATATTTGACGGTACCATCTGTCGCCTCTGACTTGTGGTGCAAGTGCGATCGCCCCACCACCACCTCTGCCAACTCCGAGCGCCAAGATTTGGGGAAGACGGAAATATCCGTGAGCGATCGCGCCCCCTGCTGATAGATCCATTGGTAAAGCTGCTTGCCACGATATTTGGGCTGGCCTTGAGCTTCCACCCAAGCGGTGAGTTCGTCTAGGGTTGCCCCCAACAGCGGTCGATTGGATACAGACGTTGATGCCATAACAGTTCAGGAAGTAGGGAACTAGAGGGTAGAACCCCGGCCTCTTGAAAATGCCGGGGTTCTGGGTCGATGCCATTATTCTACGGCTTCGTTTTCTACGGCTTCGTTTTCTACGGCATCTTCTTCTACGGCATCTTCGGAAGGGCGCGGCGGCAGTTGGGCCAAACTGTCAGGGTAGAGAGTGACTTCCATTTGTTCATCTTCACGCACCGCCAGCGATCGCTTTACATCACCCAAGTATAGGGGAATGGAAGCTCCTGGCTCAGGATGAAGCAAGGTCCGCGCCCGCACAATCATCTTTTCGTTCACATTTCCCGCTCGTCCCAGGGAAAATAGATTAATCGCCGCTTGGCGCAGGGTCGCATCCAATTCGTTTTCGGTGACGGTGGGTGGCACGGCGATCACCGCCTGGGACATGCCGTTGTCAAAGGTCACTTGGTAGGGAATGGAGCCAGGAATGGTCGTCTGCACAAAGGGAACGATGCTGAGACCGAAGGCTCCTGCCGTTAGCACGATCATGAATCCAGTGGTGCCCACCAACCGAAAACGGATGCCCCACTTAAACAGAAACCCAAGCAGAGAGAGTCCCCCAAACGCTAAGGTCGTGTAGGCACAGTATTGGGTGATGACCCAGAAATCTTCAGGCGTTGGAATGTTCATGACGGTGTTTGGTTTCTAAATCCTAAGTTACGGAGTTTAGTGGCGGACGGGTCGTTGCGGACGGGTCGTTGCAGAACGGTGGTCGCAAGATTTAATTGTAGAGGATTGAGGATTATTCTTGTTGGGTTTCGTCCCTCAACCCTAAAATTGCTGTAAGTAGGAGTAAAGTTATCCCCCAAGCAGGATTTTGGAGTCAGTATTATGGGCCTAGTTGCCATTGTCGTAATTGTCGGTTGGATTGCCTCGGTGTGTTTGCATGAGTTTGGCCATGCGATCGTGGCCTATTGGGGGGGCGATACGTCGGTGAAAGATAAGGGCTATCTCACCTTCAATCCCACCAAATATATTGACCCACAGATGAGTTTAGTCCTGCCTGTGATCTTTTTGCTGTTGGGAGGAATTGCCCTACCTGGCGCGGCTGTTTACATTGACCATGCCGCCTTGCGGAATCGGCTATGGCGCAGTGCCGTATCGGCAGCAGGACCATTTGCCAGCGCGATCGCCGCTCTTATTCTGTCCATTCCCTTCTGGTTTGGCGTTCCGGCGGGGGTGGATTTGCAGTGGTTGATGTCCACGCGATCGCCCTCCAGCGAACTCTGGGCTGCCCTCGCCCTCCTCGTTTTTCTGAATATCTACATGACCTTTCTCAATTCCCTGCCCATTCCCCCCCTGGATGGATTTGGCGTGGTGCGCCCCTGGTTACCGCCCCATTTGCAAGCGCAGGCCAACAAGATAGGGCGATATGGCATTGTCATTTTGTTTGGTCTGATTTTCTTTGTGCCCCCCTTCGGCGAGTTTTTATTTGGTACGTCCTTTGCCATCATCCGCACCTTGGGGATTCCCGGAAATGCCATTGGCATTGGTTACAACTCCTTTCGAGCCAGCAGCGTGCCCATTGTGGTGGTGGCGATCGCCCTCTTCCTCATCTATCAACGCTGGCTCAAACCGGCTCACAAACGCTACACCGATCAAGGTTATCACTTGCTCCAAAAAGGTCGTCACGAGGCGGCCCTGAGCAAATTTGAGGCCGCGATCGCTCACCAATCCAACCATTACGACGCAATCTATGGAAAAGGATTAGCGTTGGAGCATTTGGAACGACCCGACGAAGCCCTAGAGACCTATGAGGTCGCGATCGCCCTCGATCCTAGCCACCTAGCGGCCTACCAACGGCAAGCGGACATTCTCACCCACCACCATCGCACCGATGAGGCGATCGCGTGCCATCGGAAGATGGCGGCACTAGAACCCGATAATCAAAATCATGAAGTTGCAGCCCTCTTTTTAGCAGGGCAGTACGAAGAGGCGATCGCAGTCTACGATCAAGTCTTAAAACAGGATGACACCATTGCTGAAATCTGGCTGAACAAAGCCTTTTGCTACAGTCAACTCAATGATTTAGAGAACACCCTCAGCGCCCTCACTCATGCGATTGAACTCGATGGCAAGATGCGGCAAACGGCCAGGACAGCATCAGGGCTGACCCATTTTCAGGAGCATCCTCAGGTCCAAGCACTGCTGGTAAACCTTAAGCCCAAAGCCTTGCCCCTTCGCCAACGACAATATCTAGACCATTGCCAAGATCTCCTGCACAAGCCTCATTATCTTGAAGCCTTGGAAGATTTAGAACAAGCGATCGCCCTTAAGCCTGACTTTTACGAAGCCCACTACTTGAGGGGGCTAGCTCTGGAATGTCTGGAGCGATACGACGAGGCGATTGATGGGTATGGGGAGGCGATCGCCCTTGAACCCGATCGTCTAGCCAGTTATCGACGGCGCAGTCGTTTGTTGACGGACTACGGACGCAATCGGGCAGGATGGCGCAAGGATGTGGTGGCTTACTACGAAAAATCTCTAGAGCATCATCCTAAAAATCGCTTTAATCAAGCCGCAGTTTTGTTTTTTTCAGAGCAGTATGAAGAAGCCCTAGCCATTTATAACACTATCTTAGAGACCAAACCCAAGAGTGCCTTTGCTTGGCACAACAAGGCCTGTTGTCATAGCCATCTGGGGGAGTTGGAGCAGGTGGTGCAGTCTTTGGAACGGGCGATCGCACTCTCCTCCACCGAAAAAGTTTTAGCTCAAACTGATCCTGATTTAGCCAAGTTTCGGAATTCCCCTCAATTGCAGGCATTGTTAGTTTCCGAATGCGATCGCGTTCAATAAGCCCATTTTTTGGGTAAAACGCAATATTTCAGCAGAAAGTGATAATCTAAAACTATTTTAGTTTGCTTATTTTGGTGGCTGAACCCCGCCGCTGGCGGGTTTCAGCCACGCAAATTAAATGGCAATCAGCTTATCCTTGTGTCTTACCGTAATTTCACGATGGACGATGCCTGTTGTTTAGCGTTCCCACGGTTGGCTGGAATGCATCATTTTCTGGGTAAATTTAGGTTATGACTGGAGCCAAGTGCTAAATTCGGTGGTGAAGCGATCGCCCAGAATCGCGTCTCGAATTCGCTGGGTAAACCGCACTAACTCGGTGATATTGTGAATTGAAATTAAGGTGAACGCCAGCAGTTCACGGGCATGAATCAGATGGTGTAAATAGGCACGGGAAAAATTTTGACAGCAGTAACAAGGGCAATCCGGATCGAGGGGCGTAAAGTCTTCGCGGAATCGGGCGTTTTTGAGATTCCAGCGCTCTCCTTTGACCAGGGCACTGCCATGACGGGCCAAGCGGGTGGGGATGACACAATCAAATAGATCAATGCCAGCGGCGATCGCCTGGGCCATTTCCCGATAGGTGCCCACGCCCATTAGGTAGCGGGGTTTATCCTGGGGCAAGAGGGGTGTCGTGGCTTGCACAATCGACTCAATTAGCTCAGCCGGTTCCCCGACACTCACTCCACCAATGGCGTAACCGGGGAGGTCAAAGTCGAGGAGCGATCGCGCCGCCTGTTGTCGCAAATCGAGATAGGTCCCCCCCTGGACAATGCCAAATAGGGCTTGATCCGATCGCTGGTGGGCCTGCACACACCGTTCCAGCCATTGATAGGTGCGCTCCGTGGCCTGCTGCACCTCCTCGCGACTAGCGGGATAGGGGGGACATTCATCAAAGGCCATGATCACATCTGCTCCCAGAGCATTCTGGATCTGGATCGATTTCTCTGGGGTTAGCTTGATCGTTTGGCCATCGCGGGGCGATCGGAACGTCACTCCCTCATCAGTGATCGATCGCATTTCGCTAAGGCTAAACACTTGAAAGCCACCGGAGTCGGTGAGAATGGGTCCCGGCCAGCCCATGAACTGATGTAGTCCTCCAGCCCGCTGCACAATGTCTTCCCCTGGTTGTAAATGAAGATGGTAAGTATTGGCCAAGACCATTTGCGCTCCCGTGGCATGGAGGTGTTGGGGCGTGACGGTTTTTACATTGGCCAAGGTGCCGACGGGCATAAATCGGGGCGTTTCCACGATGCCGTGTGGGGTTTCAAACTGACCCACTCGCGCTTGGGTCTGGCTGCAATGTTTTTGAGCATGAAACTGAAATCCCACGGTATTCGCCTCTCTCTAGTCGGGCAAGCTGAAGCTTGGGGTTCAAGTCAGTGGGCACTGTCCAAGCTGTTAGTCCAACAACGCGACACTATGCTGTTAGTCCAAGCAATCTTTAGGATAGCAGGAATAGTTGGGCGAGATAGGGTCGCTAGTACAGCATGGTTGCAGTAGGCAAATCCCTCCATAGATCCCTCTCCCAGAATGGTAGAGGGACTTCAATCTAGCCCCCCTTTGCCCATTTTGGGCGAAGGGGCTGGGGGATGAGGGCTGATAGCGCTAGAACTGATCCCGTTGGGGACTAGGATTTGATCCCAAAACGGATTACTCGGTAGGAGGGAGCAGGACGCTGTCAACAATGTGGATCACTCCGTTGCTGGCATCCACATCTGCGGTGGTGACTGTGGCGTCATTGATCATCACCGTGCCGTCAACCACATCAATCTGGATGGGAATTGCAGCGATAGTGGCGACAGCACCGGACGTAATATTACCGGACATGACCTCGCCTGGGACAACGTGGTAGGTGAGAATCTGAGTCAGAACGTCCGCATTCTCAGGCTGTTTCAAGGCTTCCACTGTGCCTTCAGGCAGGGCGGCAAAGGCTTCATCGGTGGGCGCGAATACGGTGAATGGACCCTCACCCTGCAATGTCTCTACCAATCCAGCCGCCTGAAGTAGCTCTGCCAAAGTGGTGAATGATCCGGCTCCCACCGCGACATCCACAATCGTTCCCAGCTCATTGGCCTTGTCTTCCATTGCGGCGTGATGGTCTGCGGCGTGATGGTCTGCCACGGGTGCGGCACCACTCCCATGATGGTCGGCTTGGACAGGCATTTGGATCGCGATCGCCAATCCAGCCACCATTGCCGCACTGGCAGCATAACCGAGAGAAGAAAGTCGAATAGACATAGATAAAGCCTCCGTTTGCGTCAAGGGATGATGTCCCTAGAACCAGGACATCATGATCGGGAGAATGTAAAGTTTTATGTATCTCCTGATATAAGGTTAAGCCAAAATCATTTAAATGGGGCCAGAAAATAAAATTTTCTGGAAGATTTATCAAAATTCTATGAAGATGATGGGCGGTGGGGCGATCGCCCAGCCATTTCCTTTGGCAAAATTGATAGATGAATGCCAATTTCAAACATCCGGTGCCAGGGAGAAAAGACCTCCACCGTTTCCAAGGAACAGGATTGGAAAGAATAACGCATGGTCGTCGTCCAGATGTGGCGGAGACGGTGTGCAATTTCCCCTAACACCTCTGGCTCTTGGCCGTTGAAATCATAGTACGATGCGCCCAAGGTGGGTAAGTATTGATGGATAATGTCGGATCGGGCGATCGCTTGATAGGCCCAGCCTTCCAGCAAGTGATAGATTTTATTGGCTTGAATTTGCGCCGGATCACCCTCTACTCCCAAAATTGCCATCGCCAGCACCGATCCCAATGTGTTGCCGCAGGTATTCCACCCCCCATAGGCCAGAATGTCGTCCCACAAGCGGGCTTCATCCAGCAGTTCCACGAACTCCGTTTCGCCGCCGTTGGCAAAAGCAATGTCAGCGATCGCCACCCGCTTCCCCCCACCTACGTACTGATCGATCTGGTTGACAAAAAAGCGTAGATTCCGGTGAGTGTGATAACTAATGTCCTTCGCGGCCTGATCCCAAGCTTCCTGCATGGTTGCCCCTGGAGCATTGATCGCCATCATTACATCCGCCGCCTCCGGTTGGTCAACCAGCCGTGCCCCAGCCGCCAACACATGAGACTGGACTGTTACTCCTAAGGGACGATCTTCGTAGAGGGGCACAATGCTCTCGGCAGTAATGCCGCTGTAAAACAGGTAAATTTTGGGCTGAGTGGCTTTGAGTTGACTGTAGGCTCTGGCGAAGAGGGTACAACCCACTTCATCGGCTCCAGGATAGACATGGATGCGGGATTGGAGGCGATCGCCCATAATCCAGTTGCTCACTTGCCGCTGATCCATTGCTGTGAACCCGTAGGGAGCCGAATCATCTTGGGGGATGGCCAAAAAGTCGAGAATCTGATCCCGCACGAGGGCGATCGCGCCCTGATTCACCGTCAGATTTTTGGCCCGTCGTTGCTGATAATCGGTGAGATGCTCAGTGGGTAGGGTCTCGGTGATGCGGTTAAATGCAGTAATTTCGGTCTCGGTCAATCCCAGCCGCTGATCTTTATCCTGATACCAGCCCCACTTAAAGATTAGCTTGCCCCAGTGTTCGTAATAATCGGGTTCCTCTTCACTACTGTCGTAGGCTGGAGTCCGCATAATTAGGTTGCTGGCAAAAATCGTGAGATCGGGGTTCTGGGCTTTGAGTTGGCGAAAACGGTGGAGGCGATCGCCCAATTCCTCGTCCGAATGGTGATGGAGACGAGACGGCAACAACCCTCCGTACACCAGCATTTCAAGTGATAAAATTGCCACCTGAAACGGCACTGTAGTTGCGCTAACCTGCGGCTCAAGCCAATCCCAAAGAGCAGCCACATCCGCAGGGTGTTTCTTTTGTCCCAACAATTCTAGGGGCGGCACCACTAGTTCGAGTTGGGGCTGGAGTCGAGCAATATATTGGGGATACAGTCGATTGCAGGGGCGCTCATCCAGGGGAACGTAGAGAATTTTCATCGATTGCCAGTTGCACAATGGCCCTATTTTTGGACCAAGGTGCGTTCAGCCGACACCTGTTGCTTCATCTCGTCGGCGTAAGCACATAATCCATCAATATCAAGTCGATAACTGAGGGGATTGGCAACCAAGCGAGCTGTGGTGTCAAATAATTGGGCAATTTCGATTAGGTTATTTTCCTTGAGAGTGCGGCCCGTGGCGACCAAATCCACAATGCCCTCGGCCATGCCCGTGATCGGTCCCAGTTCAACCGATCCTTGCAAGGGGACAATCTCCACAGGCAAGTCAATGCTCTGGAAGTACTCACGGGCGCAGTTGACAAATTTGGAGGCAATGCGGCAGTGGGGCGGAAAGTCGAATACCGAACGGTACGCACTGGACTCTTTGACGGCGATCGCCATCCGACAGTAGCCAAAGTTCAAATCCACCAAATGGGCCACCTTGGGCCGTTTTTCTCGCAGCACATCATAGCCAACTACGCCCAACTGGGCCTGACCATATTCCACATACACGGGCACGTCGCTATTCCGCACCAGTAAGCCCCGTGCCTTCCCGGTGGGGTCCACAATTTCCAACTGGCGATTGGCTTTGTCAAGGACCGCGCTAAAATCCAGCCCCACCGCCTTAAACAACCGAATACTGTCTGCCAATAACGCACCCTTGGGCAACGCAACCGTGAGCATAATCGACTCCTGCCTTCAATTCTGAGTTAGAGTGTACTGTATTTTCTCCCGCATTAATGACGTTTATGGGCTTTCCAAGTGCCGCCATAAACGTAGTTCCACAGCCATAAAACTTGGCAGGGGGCCGATACCCCAGTTTGTCCAGCGGGAACAATAAGCATACCCAATCAGTTGGATACATAAATATTTAGAAAAGCCACATCGTTGCCTCTAGCGGTGTATGACTATTGATGGGTGATCGGCAGACCCACACTTTTTCGTTTGGAACCATGAGTGCGATGCCATGAAAACAATCTTGCTGGTGGATGATGATGCGACGCTACGAATTGCGTTGAGCCACTACCTGGAAAACTGCGGCTATGCCACTCTCCAGGCGGAAACCGGAGTCGAAGCACTAGCTATCTTTGAGCAACACCATCCAGATTTGATTGTGTCTGATGTGGTGATGCCTCAGATGGATGGATTAGAGTTTTGCCGTACCTTACGCAGCCATCGGGCCGGACGACTCACGCCGTTTATTTTTCTATCGAGTCGCGGCGGGTTGGATGACCGGGTGAAAGGACACCAAATTGGGGCCGATGATTATTTGGTGAAACCGTTTGAACCCCTGGAACTGGTGGCCAAAATTGAAGCCCAACTGGAGCGATCGCACCGTATTCACACTGAGTTAGTCCAGCTAATCCAGCAAAACCAGCCTGCGCCCCAACCACCGGAGCCTCAACCCGTTGAGGAACCTCAGCCCCTGCCGTTGTCCCCCGCCGAAAAACGGGTCTTCTGGCAAGTGATCCAAGGGTTGACCAATAAACAGATTGGCGATCGCCTTTTCATCAGCCCTCGCACTGTTCAAACCCACCTCAGCAACATCCTGGGCAAATTAGAGATGGCAAACCGTGCCCAACTCACCCGGTTTGCCTTTGAAAATGGCTACACTCCTCCTGAAGAAGAACAAACTGAGCTGGACTGAACTGGGTTAACAGTTCGATGGTAGGCTTCACAGGACTGCATAAAGCCTGCCCTAATTCAACGATATTAAAACGATATTAAATTGTGTGACACTTTTCCGTCACGTCAGCAAGTCATGAACAGCAGTCCCGTATTATGAGATTGTTTGTAAGATTTCGTAAAATAAAAAGCGAGGAGCTTGTATAGGCGTGGCTATCCCTCTTTTAAGTTACTCCCCCTCTTCCCAAAATGTTCGTGTAGCTGGCTATGAAGTCTCCAATGAAGAACAGCCAAGGATCTGGGATACTGAGAACCTACTTTCCAATAGCGATATTGATAACCTGATTGAGGCGAGCTACCGCCAAATCTACTTTCATGCATTTGCGTCCGATCGAGAGCCATTCTTGGAGTCCCAGTTGAAATCTGGACAAATCACCGTGCGGGAATTTATCCGAGGTCTCCTGCTGTCTAACACGTTCAACCGTAGCTTCTACAACCTTAACAGCAACTACCGCTTTGTCGAACACTGTGTTCAAAAGGTTCTAGGACGTGACGTTTACAGCGAGCGTGAGAAAATCGCTTGGTCGATTGTTGTGGCAACGAAAGGTCGGGCTGGATTTATCGATGAGCTTCTAGATTCTGACGAATATCTAGAGAATTTTGGTGACACAATTGTTCCTTACCAGCGTCGTCGGGTTTTACCGGGTCGTGACGAAGGTGAAATGCCCTTTAATCTGAAGTCTCCCCGCTACAGCGAATACTACCGCGATAAGTTGGGTTTTCCCAGGGGCGGTTCCTATTCCTATCAGCCTCAGGAAGAGATTCCCCGGAGTGGCGATCCTCGCCTGTTCTTGAGATTGGCCCGTAAGGTGAAGCTTCCTAGCACGCCAGATACGGCAGATTCTCCCATGAATAGTGGCGATTTTCTCCGCAAGGTTCCCTATCGTCAGTTAGCAAGCTAAGGTTCGCCTACTAGAATCTGAATGAAGGGAAATAGCCTGTAAAGGCGACTTTTCAACAACCGCTGTTAGTGCTTTATGTGCTAGCAGCGGTTGTTTTCTAGTAAGGGCTAGCACTCACAAGACAGAGTTTTCATCATCCCGGTGGTCCATTGCATTGGAGCACCCATTCGGGCGGGATGGGGTTAATTGGCGCGATCGCCTCGATCCCACCATGTCAAGCCTTGAGTTGCGCGGGAGGGTGGGCGATCGCCATATAGCGAAATTAGCCAACCTAGAGCAACAGCGAGAGGCGCTGTGACAGCCGATCGCCAAATTCCTGGAAATGTGAGCCATCCAGTGTTACTGCCTACGATTAAGATTAATGCAGCCACCACCGTACCGTAGAATGCTCCGGTGGCATTGATGCGCGGTACTAGCACTCCCATCAGAAATAAGCCCAGAAGCGGTCCTAAAAACATCGTGGTGTATAGGACCAGAAATGGTAGTAGGTCTTCACCCGTAGAGGCAACATAGAATGCCGCCAGAATACCGAGAACACCCCATACGACAATCAATCCCTGAGCTACTTTCAGGGAAGGGGAGGTAGCAGGAGATCCTCCAGGAGTATCGTTGTTCCGTTTGACCCAGTAGCGCTCATAAAAATCCACCGTCATGCAAGTGGCAAGGGAATGTAAGGCGGAATCAATGGACGACATGGCTGCTGCAAAAATAGCAGCTACTAGGATACCCGATGCCCCTGGTGGTACATGGTTGATAATAAAATGGGGCAGGATGCCATCCCCTGGAGTCTCAGGCGGTAATCCGCCGTTGATGTCGTAAAACCCAAACAATAAAACCCCCAAGAGGAGGGTGGCGGCTACACCAACAAATCCGGAAAACCATCCCAGTAAAATAGCCTTGCGTCCATCAGCGACACTGGCGCAAGAGACATAGCGCTGCACGGATTGTTGATTGGTTCCGGCGACAGCAAAGGCCAGAATGCCATAGGCAAACAGGGCGGTGGGCAATGAAAAGATGGAACTAGGGTCCCAGCTGAGATTGACCACGGCTAATTTATCGGCAGCGGCGGCGGTTTGCCACAGTTGATTGATGCCACCTTCTACACCAGATGCTGCTGCCAGCGTGCCAGCGATTAACCCGACAAAAATCATGGCAAATTGCAGGACATCGGTCCAAACGACAGCTGCGATTCCCCCTACAACGGTATAGACAATGGAGACTGTACCTACTAAGAGGATGGCCAGGGCCAAGGGCAATCCCGTCACCGTTGCCACCACCAGCGAAGCTGCGTACAGCAGTCCGCCCAAACGGGCAATCACGAATAGCAAGAAGCAAAGCGCACCAAGAGAACGGGTCTTAGCATCAAAGCGTTTTTCGAGATACTCGTAGGCTGTGGTGAGATTCAGACGAACAAAAAATGGTAGAAACAAGAGGATAACGAGGAGATATCCAATTAAGTCGCCGAGTTGCAGTTGCAGATACAAAAAGCCATTGTTATATCCTTGTCCTGGCCCGCCCAACAATGAAGCGGCGGAGAAAGAGGTGGCAATGATGGACAACCCGATCGCCCACCAGGGTAACTGTCGTGCTCCCCGGAAGTACTCATCAGTGTTCGTTTGACGACGATTAGCTACAATGCCAATAGCGATTACCGCGAGGCCGTACAGGCAGACGATCGCCCAATCAATGATGCCCAAAACCCCTGCTCCCCATCTGTCATCCCACTGCTGTCATCATCCCACATTTTTCTACTTCACTTGGAGCTTAATGGGTAAGGTTTGCATGGTGTCTGAAAGCCACTGTTCAAACAGTTCGTCGAGTAATGACTGCTTGAGTTTGGCATCTTCTAGCGATGCAGGCAGAAATTCCTCAACTCGAAACAGCCCCCACCGTTCCTCCATGCACATTGGTCCGACAATTTCGCTCGGATTTGCTGCATCAATGGCCGATCGCAACATATCGGGCATCGATCCGCGACTCACTGGCCCGACCATACCGTTTACGACCTTATCGTCTGTGAGGGAATACTCTCGGGCCAGTTCTTCAAAAGTAGCACTGCCCTCAGCAATCTGGGTTTTGAGTTCTTCGGCTACGTCCTGTTCATTGACAATGATGCGGGAAAGCACTACCCGATCAAGAAAGACTTTGCGCTCAATAAAATGTTCTTGCAGCTTGGGCAGGGCGATCGCGTCCTTCAGCTTTTTCAGTTTGAAGCCTGCGGCCACCTGGGTATGGAACGTTTCGTAATCCATCCCGTTAGCTGATAGCCACTCTTGGAATTTTTGCGGATCCGTCAGCTTATTTTGCAACCGGAAATCGACCATTGCTTGCTCAATCACCGCTGGGCCTACCATAATATCGGCTCGGTCATTGATTTCTCGCTCCAGCACAAACTGACGCAGAATTTCACCAATAAAACCATCAAACTTGCGGCCCATCTGCAAGTAGCGAATCGCTTGGGTAATGGAAATCGGTTGGTTGTCAATGGTCAAGAAGGAGGCGGTAGAGTCTGTCACAGTTCCAAGGTCCACGATTGATAGTTCGGCATTGGCATTCACCATTATGCCCAAAGACGGGGAAGCGATCGCCACTCTGACCCATGAGGTTACGGACTGTTATATTTACCAAAATTGGGGAACTTCCCAACCAGCAATCCCCGGCCCGACCTCTTCTGACTCAATAGGGATCAACCAATAAAAAAGCCCCTACCGAAGTAGAGGCTAACACACGAGTCAAAAGCAATTCATGGGGAAATTTGCAACTAATCTAGACCATTAGTCCAAATCACCCATGAACAATACGGGTTCAGTCTCACGATCGATTCCTTTCTCGAAACCTGCTTCAGCCGCACGAGCACGACCCGCATGCCACAAGTGACCGATCAAGAAGAAGAAACCCATGATGAAGTGGAATGCCGCCAACCACTGACGTAGGTTCACGTAGTTCACAGAGTTAGGCTCAGTGATGATACCACCTACAGAGTTGATGGAGGCGTTAGGAGCATGAGTCATGTACTCAGCCGCACGACGAATCTGCCAGGGCTGAATATCATTCCGCATCTTGTCTAGATCCAAACCGTTGGTCCCACGGAGAGGAGCCAACCAAGGACCGTCAAAGTCCCAGAAACGCATGGTTTCACCACCCAAGATGATCTCACCAGTGGGAGAGCGCATCATGTACTTACCCAAACCAGTGGGGCCTTGAGCAGAACCGATGTTCGCACCAATCCGCTGGTCACGCACCAAGAAGGTGAAAGCCTGTGCCTGAGAAGCTTCGGCATTAGTAGGACCGAAGAACTCACTGGGGTATACAGTGTTGTTGAACCACACCATACAAGCGGCAACTAGACCCATCAAGGATAGGGCACCCAAGCTGTAGGAGAGGTAAGCTTCACCGGACCAAACGAAGGCGCGACGAACCCAACCGAAAGGCTTGGTCAAGATGTGCCAGATACCACCGGAGATGCAGATGAGACCAACCCAGATGTGACCACCGATCACGTCTTCCATGTTATTCACACCAACAATCCAGCCCTCTCCACCGAAGGGCGAAGCGACAAGGTAACCAAAGATGATGGCAGGGTTCAAGGTGGGATTAGTAATCACACGAACGTCACCACCACCGGGTGCCCATGTGTCATACACTCCGCCCAAGAACATCGCCTTGATGACTAGCAACAGCGCACCACCACCAAGAAGCAAGAGGTGGTAACCAATGATGTTTGTCATTTGGTTCTTGTCCTTCCAGTCATAGCCGAAGAAGTTGGAGTAGCCTTCCAATACTTCGGGGCCACGAACAGCGTGGTAGATACCACCCAGACCCAACACAGCGGAAGAGATTAGGTGAAGAACCCCAACAACAAAGTAAGGGAAAGTATTCACAACTTCTCCACCAGGACCAACACCATAACCAATCGTGGCAAGGTGAGGCAGCAGGATCAAGCCCTGCTCATACATGGGCTTCTCAGGAGTGAAGTGAGCGACCTCAAACAAGGTCATTGCACCCGCCCAGAAGACAATCAGACCTGCATGGGCAACGTGAGCACCCAGCAATTTACCAGACAAGTTGATCAGACGAGCGTTTCCTGCCCACCAGGCAAAACCAGTGGATTGTAGGTCACGGCCACCGCCTGCAATATTATTAGAGAGCGTTACCACGTGGCAGAACCTCCTCAGGGAATACAAATTCTTCGTGGGGCTGGTCTTGGACCGCCATCCACGCACGGATACCTTCGTTCAACAAGATGTTCTTCGTGTAGAACGTTTCAAATTCGGGGTCTTCTGCCGCACGGGTTT
>JBFRWC010000448.1:0-23102 GCA_051439365.1 Leptolyngbyaceae cyanobacterium | reverse complement strand
TATCCCTATATGATCCCTATATGGTGATATGATTGGTCTCAACATTGGAGGTTAGTCTTAAGTAAATATCATTAAGAGGGCAAGACGCAGTGATTAAAGTAGCAATCAATGGATTTGGACGGATTGGGCGAAACTTTGTGCGATGCTGGCTAACTCGTGAGAATAGTCAGCTTGATTTGGTTGCTATCAATGATACTTCCGATCCCAAGACCAATGCTCACCTTCTCAAGTATGACTCAATGTTAGGGAAGTTGGATGCAGATATTAGCTGTGACGAGAATTCCATTATTATCAATGGTAAGTCTGTCAAGTGTACATCTGACCGTAATCCCCTCAACCTACCCTGGAAGGACTGGGATGTTGACTTGGTAATTGAATGTACAGGGGTATTCCGAGACCACGCAGGTGCTTCAAAGCATATGCAAGCAGGGGCTCAGAAGGTTTTGATTACTGCTCCTGGAAAAGGTAAAGATGTTGGTACTTTTGTGGTAGGGGTTAACCACACTGATTACACACATAGTGAGTACGATGTTGTCAGCAACGCTAGCTGTACTACTAACTGTCTGGCTCCGATTGTCAAGACCCTCAATGATCAATTTGGTATCATTAAGGGAACCATGACAACGACCCATAGTTACACAGGAGACCAGCGCTTACTTGACAACAGTCACCGCGATGTTCGTCGTGCCCGTGCAGCCGCTCTGAATATCGTGCCCACCAGTACCGGAGCAGCTCAAGCCGTTGCATTAGTTGTTCCTGAAATGGCAGGGAAGCTCAATGGTATTGCCATGCGAGTGCCTACTCCCAACGTCTCAGTGGTTGACTTGGTTGCCCAGATTGAGAAAAGCACCATCGCTGAGCAAGTCAATGATGTCTTGAAAAAAGCATCGGAAACTAGTATGAAGGGTATCCTAGCTTACAGTGACCTCCCTCTAGTTTCCATTGACCACCGAGGCGAAGATTGTTCTTCCATCGTTGACTCTAGTCTGACAATGGTCCTGGGTGGAGACATGATTAAAGTTGTTGCTTGGTATGACAATGAATGGGGCTACAGTCAGCGTGTTGTTGACTTGGCAGAATATATGGCTGAAAAGTGGGCCTAGCCAACGTTGAATAGAGCCAAAATCCTGGTTTATCTCAGGATTTTGGCTCTACGATTTTCTATTTTGGATATCTTATGGATGCCCTCTGTCTTACCCCTGTTCTGGGAAGGCAGAGCTTTTTTGTGGGACATCATCGACTCATGGGGAAGATTCATCTGACCCAGCAGTATTGGGTTCCTCGAACTTGTATCCTACCCCCCTTACGGTTTGGATAAGTGCTGGCTCAGATGTATCTACCTCAATTTTTTTGCGAATCTGGCCAATGTGGACATCGACAACGCGCTGATCCCCGACGTATTCATAATCCCAAACCTTTTGGATTAACTCGGTCCGCCGCCATACTCTACCGGGATGACTTGCTAGAAAATGCAAAAGGTCAAATTCTAGAGCGGTCAGGGGGATAAGATCGTTATCTAGAGTGACCTCCCGCCGCACTGGGTCAATCATAAGGCGGTTAAAGGTCAGTCGCTGTTGTTCTGCTGTGGTTACAGGTCGTTGCCGCTTTAGAATAGCCCCAACTCGAACCTCTAATTCGCTCAAACTGAAGGGCTTGGTCAGATAGTCGTCCGCGCCCTGGGAAAACCCACGGATTTTGTCCGACTCATCTGAGCGGCTCGTCAGCATCAGAACAAAAACCCCGGTGCGCTTTTGCATCTCTTCACAGAGAGCATATCCCGTAGAGTCTGGTAAGTTTACATCAAGAATCACTAAATCTGGATTGAACTCCTCAAAGATAGCAAGAGCAGACTTGCCATCTTCTGCTGACTCCATTTGATAGTCGTGCTTAGATAAAAAGCGATAAATGAGCGTACGAATCGATGAATCATCATCAACGACGAGAATTTTGGCTGATGCCATAGGCGTAACCTTGTGTAACAGAACAAATAGACAGCAAGGGGGTCGATGCAGTGGTCTAGATTTTTACTAACTTACTCTATTACAAGATCAAACTCATACAAGATCCAAGTTTAATCGTTACTGAAATACAGTTTCCATGACCAATCTTAAGTTAAGAGGCAACTTACTGAACTGGCATAGCATTAACGAGCTTTCTAACTCGTCTAGCTAGGAACAGCCAAATGCTGCACTCTAAAACTAAAGGAGACATACTCAGCACATTAAGTGATCTTAGCGATCTGACCCTAACAATCATTCCAATCTTAAATCAAGTGTGACGACACCGATTATACCTAGATTAAGCTAAATGCTCCACCTCACTGCCCCTCGCCACCCTAAGTGTGCTGATCCTGTTGTCACTTCAGATTAAGTCCCAGTGTGAGTTTTTTGTACTGGATGAACTTGATACAAAATGTAATATCTGTGTCAGAGATTAAAATTGATTAGGGTATATCCGGCTGTGCATAGGGTGCTGCTAATCTTGAACATCCGTATAAAATCAGTATAAAATCAGTCACACATTATCAAGCTATGTCGCACACTTCTGTGGAGTGAAACCTAAAGGGGCTTGTCTCCTGAAAAAATATAGTTTTGCTCACTTAGCGTCCTGAGCAGTTGGCACCAATGTCTGTGTTGGGGGAAAAGGACCGAAAAGAGCGAAGAACTGTCCCCATGCATGAGTTTGCTCCGCTATGATGTAGTAGAGATTGCTGCGATTTCTCTGTGGTTTATGCAGGTCACGCCCGATCTGACGTTAGGGCTGGAAAGTTGGGGGAGAGGATCAGTTGAATGAATGAGACGAATCACTACGAGACATTGGGGTTAGATGAGCATTCCTCCTTTGAGGAGATTCAGTCGGCTCGCGATCGCCTGTTGCAAGAGCATGATGGCGATCGCAAGCAGGCTGAGGCGGTAGAGATGGCTTACGATGCCATCCTAATGGATCGACTGCGGTTGCGTCAGGAAGGCAAAATCAAGGTGCCTGACCGTATTCGATTCCCCGATCGGCCCAGCGAACCCTCTCCACAAACCCTCGCTGTCTCCACCCAAGGCTTGCCAGAATGGCTACAGCGATTTTTGGATACGCCTAGCCAGAATGAAGTGTTGTGGCCCGGAATTGCTTTCTCTGGGGTTGCAATTTTGGGGCTTTTGGCAACGCCCGAACTCGATGTGGCAGCAAGGACTAATCTGACCACCTTGGCCTTGGCACTGGGCAGCATTTTTAGTATCTATTTTCTTAATCGCAAGGAAAATAGATTTTTCCGGTCTGTATTGCTGACAATCGGGGGATTGATGGTTGGCGTTCTGGCCTTGGGTGGGATTGTGGGAGGCTTGGTCGTTGGTCCGTTGCAAAGCATCAATGGAAATTTAATCTCCCAAGAAGGCTTTGATGTCCTTGCAACAGCTTTTACGCTTTGGCTGGTTAGTAGTTTCCTCCGCTAGGGCCGTTTTCCAGAAAATAGACTGGATAGAAGTGGTTGCCTTACACTCGTGCTAGTGACACCCGACAGGCGCGACACGCCTTGATAAAAGTTAGATAAATGCGTTATGGCTACCGCCTGACGCATCCTACGTCATCCGAAAAATGGATGAGGATAAAGTGACGAATAGTATGAGTAATCCCGTCTCAGTCCATTCCACCACGGCTCCGTAGGTATCTCCAGTGTGTCCTCCTAGCTTGTCATTGAACCAAGCTCCGGTGACAATGGCCATGACGGTTGCGCCCCCAACGTTTCCCCCCATCACCCAAAAGCTTTCCAGGGTCATGGTTGGGTTTACCAGCATCCAGGTTCCCATGCTTAATAACCCGCAACTGATACCACTGCCCACCACTAGCCACGGTGAATCAAAAGCGGCTTTATGAAAGGCTCCTTTTCCGGTGGGCTTAAGGTAGGGATAGGTGGCGATCGCCACTTGTTGTCCCCAGCGACCCCACATGGGTGTGAGCAACAGAGACACGAGCCGTCCAGCATCAAAGCCTGGTGCCATGTCGCTGAGACTCGCCCACTTTAGGCCCAAGATCACAACTGCTACCATCGCCCCGAAGGCCCCCGTTGCGCTATCGGCCATTACCTCTAGCCGACGTTCTGGCTGCATGACTGCCAATCCGTCCGCCGTATCCATCGCTCCATCCAGGTGCAATCCTCCGGTTAACGCCAGCCAGATGGTGACGACCAGGGCACTACGAATCAGGATGGGCATCCCCAATTTCATTAATCCCCAGTCTGTTACTGCCAGAATTCCCCCCAATATTAGGCCCACCACCGTTGCGCTCCGGGATACGTACCGGAAATCAAGGGACCAGTGGGCAGGAATAGGAATGCTAGTGTAGAAGGCGATCGCCGCCATGAACGATTTAAACACCTTGGGAGGTCCGTTTAAAAAAATCAACACTGGAGCAAGAGACGAATCAGGGGCCAACAGGGTTAGGTTGTGATAGTAGCACGAAAACCTACAGAGTCCAGTATATTTTGGGATGTGAAACGTTCAGCATCGTGGTGAGAATGCCTCAAGCTCTGAACTTTACTCCTTGGGTATCCCAAAGAACTAGCAAGTTGAGCGAAGACACCACAGTAGTCGCCTCGATAAAATCGGAATCTGTACGTGGAATTTCGGATACATCCTTGCCATATTTGGTGTTTATAAAGTTACAAGATGCAACTTCCGTAGATTCCGATAATAGCTTAGGTCTGATCCTGAGGTAGCATGGGGACAACTAGCCATAAAGGATTGCGATCGCGATTAATGATAGAGGCGACGCAAGGGGCTGGGCCAACCGCATATAATTGATAGTGAGGTTAGTTAATCTTGAGTTGATTAGTCTGACATTAATTGAGCCCTGTACTGATTTGGTCTCGTATTGATTTAGTCTCGTATTGATTTAGTCTCGTATTTGTTTGCTACACCATTTGGGGCACGAAGTCTATGACTAGCGATCGCACCTCCTATCACTCTCACCTTCCAGCTCCTTGTATTGTTGATGCTGGCATCGTCGTTAACAAACAAGACATGCGACGACTATTGTGCGACCTCGGTGCCGTTCGCTATCGTTACACCCAGGGCGATCGGTGCATCTCCGAAGGCGAAGGATATGTGGTCGAAGTGTTCTCTGACCCTGACGAAGCAACACTAGTCACCAACCATTCACTTTATCTAAACATTTGTAGCTTTGACTACCTCGAGCTATCCCAGGACTCTCCGCAACCTCTCTCTGCTTCGACTACTCTGATAGAGCCTACCCCAGATCATGGCCCGAATTGTGACTGCAGTTGTTCTCCTGACGACTCAGCCACGCCCTCTAAAGTTCCCGGTCCCACTACTTGCTTCCTTTTAGTTCAAGAGACGACCACGCTTCAACTTGTCCCCTTGTCTAATCCTCTGACGGCACGGCGCGATCGCACCATGAACGTCGTTGCCTTGGAGGCGGTGGTCGCTGACATGCTCTCTACTAACTTGGATTTGGACGATAGTGACGAAGACGATGAAAACTTTCCCTTCTAGTCCCTCGAAAGACTTGAATACGCTCGCCTCAAGTCTTTCGCTTTTGAAAGTCACTATCCTAGGCTTGGCACAACTCCGCACCTAACTGGGATTCACAGTGCGATCGCTCCTCTTGGGACAAATCGGCCATGTTCACATCCCGGCGTAGCACCATGCCATTATGACCACTGATGAATCGGGGCAGTTCCTCAAAATCGATTAGGGCCAGGGTTTGAATATCGTAGGTGGTATAGGTCGTCAGGCCCGGATTGTCAAAATTGACATCAAGGACTGTCAAGGATTTACGCGGTGGCAGGGAACCACCAACAAAAGCACGGGGGCCAGACCCCAAAAGCCCCGCGTGCAGCAATTGCAGATCACCTTTGTGAGCGGGGTAATACGCATGTTGATGACCGCTGATATAGGTGTGAACCTGGTGCTTTTCCAGCATTTCTCGCAACTGGTCCGCATCGGCCATCACCTCCCCTGGGGAATCTCGTCCAGCGGCCACCGCGTAGAGAGGGAGATGACTGAGGAGGATTTTGAGTTTAGCCGATCGGGCTGCTGGACTTTCTAAGGCTTGTTCTACCCAATCCAACTTGTCTTGGGGAATTGTGGAGGACGACCCATCCCAGGCAACGAAAAAAATATCATTGAACTTAAAACTGTAGTAAAAAGGAAAATCGTGGCGATCGACAAACTCGATGTTGGGGTTATGGCCTGGATCATTCCAGTAGTCCCGCGCCACCGTCCGTTCTTGCTCAAATACAAACCCCCCAGATGCTCCTTGGGCACCGGAAGCATCATGGTTGCCAATCGTAAAGCCAAAAGGGATATTGGCTTGCCGCAACGGAGTCGCCACATGGTCATCAAACGCCATCCACATGGCTTGCAATTGTTCCATGGATAAGGTGAGCTTTTGCCCTGCCACCATGTCGCCGCTACATAAGACCATATCTGGTTGCCAAAACGGGAGCAACGTTATGGCCTTGTCCACTTCCGGATCATAGTCGGTGGAGCCATAGGGGCCATTCAAGTCACTGATCACCACCAACCGCACATCGCCTCGTGGAGGATTAAACAATCCTTCAGATCCCACACCTGCAACCAACGCTTCCGTCTCTGGGGGTAAGGCGATGTCAGTGGGAGCAGGAATTTCGGATTGGGATGCATTCACCTCTGGCGGTCTAGTCGTGGTCGCCTCAGAAGTATCCGGCATGGGAGCTTCTGAACGGGGTGGTGCAGAAACTTGGGGTTGACAGCCATGTAGTACTAGGACTAAACACAGTCCTAACAACCCCTGCAGCCCCAACCACAAGGGCAGTATGTGCTTCCGTTCAGACCACCAATGCCAACCCATGTTGATCTTCCCCCATCCCACTTCCAGTTAAATTTAGACAACGTTTTACCTGTCTAGATTGTGCCTGTCTAGATTGTGCCTGTCTAGATACTTTGTGCGTCTAAATTTATAACCCAAAGTTGGGATCAATTAGCGGTGCTGTAGAATACGCTGCACTCCTTAACACGGCCTCGAACCATAGCACCTCATCCGGAGTGCCTCAAAGGTTAGCCAATAAGAAAACCCCTGCTTTACAGCAGGGGAGAGTGCTCTCATTTTCTCAAGGAAAAGTTAAATTCTTGCAAGTATTTTCAGCGTAGTATCGGGCCACTTTTATACTACTTCGCCATGTTGATTTGGCAAAAAGCAATATGGCAGCACTAAGCTTTGCGCACAAGGCTCAGCTAGACCCTATAGATAAGGTTTTGTGATACTCGATACGGCGATCGCTTGCTGTAATGGTTTTGGTCATCGCATTGCCCCCAAAATTATGCGGAGTTCAAGTCAGAGGCGCGTTCCTTCGGAAAATTCCTACTTCCGTCTTCTGTATTGAAGATGAACGATTTGTTTCTGTCACTATTGTTACTCTTTTGTCCTATAAATGCAAGAGAGAATCGCTTGTTTTTGTGAGCAGTTGGTGACATTAGAATGGGCGGTTTACCACTCTGTTGGGGTGGTTCACCACAGGGTAGAACCAGGTCTGTATTTGGAGTTCCACGAGACTCCATAGAGTTGCGGCTTTTGTGCCCAGACCGGATTTTTGTCCACTAACCAGGCGACCCGTGATACGGTGGCAAAATATAGTTCAAAAAGCAAATGAAACGAGTCAGTAGAAACTAGGAAGTAGTGGGACAACCTCCAGCGTTTAAACCGATGTCAGTATGGGCTTATGTATATATTGATCCCCTGCTTGATCCGCCGTGGGACGATACCTATGATTGGGGAGAGTCTGTGGAACAGATTTACCAGGACTGGGGCGATCGCCACCAATTCCAGCAATTGCTCACTGATTCTACCCATGGCTTTGAGACTGATGCAGAAGCCGGGCCCCACTTCATTAGGCGACTTCTGATCAGGCACCTGTGGGAATTAGGGGACTCGGTAGCCGATGTGCGCGATCGCCTCCAGCACCTCGAAGATCTGAAGATTCAGGTGGTGGCGGTGGAGGAGGATTATGGAGGAGGCGATCGCCCCATGTCCCCAGCAGACCAATTGCGGACCTTTCAACAGTTGCAGCAGATCCAACATCAGCGCACCCTCCAACGAGGTCATGCCCAAAATCGAATTCAGACCAAACCGCCGCCGGGGAAAGCCCCCTACGGCTATCGTCGTGGCAAAGATCGCTATATCTTAGATCGCAGCACGGCCCCTGTCGTCAAGGACTTTTTTGATCACTTTCTGTTGTATGGGTCATTGCGGCGGAGCGTTCGGTATCTGGCCCAAAAGTACAACAAGAAAATTTCGGTCTCCACAGGCAAACGCTGGTTGTCAAATCCAGTGTATCGCGGCCATCTGGCTTACACCACCGGGGATGTGATCACCCATACTCATGCAGCGATTCTCAGCGACGATGAAGCGGCCCAAGTGGATCGATTATTGCGCCGCAACCGCCAAGTGCCTCCCCGTTCCGCCAGTGCCGAGCGATCGCTCTCCGGGCTGGTGCGTTGTGGTCAGTGCCAATCCCCAATGACCGTTACCCACGTCACCCAACGGGGAAAAAAGCGGGACTATCTCTACTTGCGCCCGACCCAGTGTCCTTTCAAGTCAACTAGCTCATCCCCCCCCAACTCAACCCGCCAATCAACGAGTGACCCAGCCGGGGAGCCAACCCACCAATCAGCCCATCCTAGCCCGTTAGAGTCCCCTAAACCCTGTTCTGCTCTGCCTTATGAGGCCGTTCTTACCCAAACGATCGATACTATCTGTGCCACCTTGCCTAAGATTGTCGAGACCGCGCCCTTGCCCAATCTGGATGGAATTAAACAGCAGATTCAGCAACAAATTCAGGCTAAGGAGGAGGCGATCGCCCAATTACCCGGTCTTGAACAGCAAGGAATCCTTGACGCAGATACGGTCGCACTTCGTACTTATGCCCTGCGGAGCGAAATGGCTACACTGCAAGCATCCCTGGCCCAACTCCCTCCGGTTAACCTTAAAGCCACCGTTAAAGAAGTTGCCCTGCGGCAATTTTGGCTCGATCTGTCCGAATCAGAACGACGGTTCTACTTCCGTGAGTTTATTCACCACATCGAGATTGTGCGATCGCCCACGGACCTCTCTCATTGGCACGTCCAACCTGTGCTACTGCTAGAGCAGCCTTCCCCCTAGGCTACCAGTAACTGCCCCCCTTTACCTCCCGTAGCGAACCATGGTTAGCAACATTTCTTAAGAATTTTCATTAAGCTGTGTAACAGTTAATCGGGTTATGTGAGAAGCGCCCCCTCATTCCCCTATTATGGATATTAATTTGTAAGGTTTCGTAAACTTTTGAGGAGCTTTTGCGACGTGGCTATTCCTCTTTTAGAATACTCATACTCGACTCAGAATTCCCGTGTCCCTGGTTACGAAGTGCCTGGAGACGATCAGGCCAGAGTTTGGGACACTCAAATGTTGTTGTCTGACAACGACATCGATAACTTAATCGAAGCAGCCTACCGCCAGATTTTCTTTCATGCGTTTGAGTCTGACCGGGAACCATTTCTGGAATCCCAGCTCCGGTCCGGCCAAATTACGGTTCGGGACTTTATTCGAGGGTTGTTACTGTCTGACACCTTCAATGGTTCCTTCTACGGAATGAACAGCAACTATCGCTTTGTTGAGCAATGCGTCCAGCGAGTTTTGGGCCGCGACATCTACGATGAGCGAGAAAAGCTTGCCTGGTCAATTGTGGTTGCCACGAAAGGTCGGGCCGGTTTTATCGATGCTTTGTTGGACAGTGACGAATATCTAGAGACCTTTGGTGATAGCATTGTTCCCTATCAGCGTCGTCGGGTGTTGCCCGGTCGCTCTGAGGGTGAACTGCCATTCAATCTCAAGTCTCCCCGTTACAACGAGTACTACCGCGCCAAGCTAGGCTTTCCCAAGCTGGTGTTTTCCATTGTTCCTCGTAAGGCTGATGATGCGACGAAATCTTGGGGGTCCAAAGCTGGCGACCCAAGCTCGTATCTCAATATGGTTCGGAGTATGGGTGTTCTACGCACAGGCGTACCTGAAACGTCTGCCGAGAACGTTGACTTTAGCTTTAGCAAAGTTCCCTATCGGAAAAAGTTCTAGGCTTTAGCTTAACGCCAAAAGTGAATCATCCGGTACCTTAGAACGAAGGCATAGGAGGAATGGAATTCCATTCCTCCTTCCTTTTTGGTGTGAGTTCGGATTTGGCGTGAATTTGGAATCTGTAGCAAGGTTGTGGGTTGTACCCAAATTTATCCTGATTAAACGAAGCAGCCCACGTTACCGTATATGTTGCCTCATTTTCTTCGTTCGCCTGTTGGACTATCGGGAAAAATCCATGAGTGAGTTGTGTACGTTAGCTGCCAGCGTTGTTCTCCAATCCGCCACTGCCTTGCCGACTAACTCTGAGTCTTGTGCCCAACCCACCTCCTCTGAGGCCAATCGCAGCCCTCGTTATCAAACGTTGTCATCCGATCATGCTGGCTGGAGCGCTGGGTTAGTCCAGGAGGCGATCGCCCCTGAACCTTCCCCCCAAACAACGACCTTATCCTCAGTGGAATTTAGTTGGCAACATCGGGAACGGCCCCAAGTCACAGGCCAACTATTTCAACAGCGATGGGCCGCCCTTCAATCTGGCCAAACCTACACCCGTTTGCCCGTCAACAGTTTTGCGGAGCAATGGCGTGGTCGCCATCAACAAGCCACTTACGAGGAATGGCTGAAACTGCTGGACCGTGAAGCTTGGGCAATGGCCCACGGGCAAGGCAATAATCGCCTGACCGTGATCGTTGGCGATTCCCTCAGTTTGTGGATGCCGACAGAATTTATGCCCCGTCATCGATTTTGGTTAAATCAAGCCGTATCTGGGGAAACGGCTGCCTCCATGACCAAGCGGTTGCACGTATTTGCAGATACCAACCCTGATGTGATTCATGTGATGGCAGGGATTAACGACCTCAAAAATGGAGCCAGCGATCGCGACATTCTCATGGCTCTTCAAACCCTGATGCATCAACTCCGCCAGCAACATCCTGAGGCCAAAGTCGTGATTCATTCGATTTTGCCGACCCGATTGACCCATTTGCCCAGCGATCGCATCCGCACCCTCAACCGCTACATTGCTTATGTCGCCAACCGAGAAGGCACGCATTTTCTTGACTTGCAGCCCTACTTTACGGACGATCAAGGGCTACTGCGCCAAGAGCTAACCACTGATGGCTTACACCTCAATTATCAGGGTTATGCGTTGTGGCAATCTATTATGCATCAAGCCGGATAGGCACAAGATGAGTTAGGCGATCGCTTTCAAAATCGGTTGAGCAGGCAACGCCACATCGGTCATATTCGCGCCATCAAAGTTACAGAGCGACGGTGTGGTTTTCTCCAAGTTCGCCTGACTCAAATCAGCCCCTTTGAAAATAGTCTTGCGGAGACGTGACCGTTTCAAGACCGCCCGTTGCATGAGTGCCCCTGTAAAGTTGGCATGGGCCAGAAAGGTTTCAATCAAATTGGCCCCGCTCAAGTTCGCGGCACTCGCATCTACGCCTCGTAAATCTGCCCGTTCTAGGTTGGCCCCTTGCAAATTGGTCCCTGCAAGTTGGGCGGTTTTAAGATTGACCCCAATACCTAAGATCTCAGTACAGTCCACCTGGCTCAAGTCCACACCAATTAAATTGGCTTCACACAAATCAGCGCGGGTCATTTTGGCTCCCTGAAACTTAGCATCTTGTAAATTAGCCGCCATAAATTTGGTCCCAATCAAGTTGGCTCCAACAAACGACACTTTTTGCAAGCTGGCCCCCGTCAATAGTCCTCCAATCACATTGGCCCGTGTCAGGTCAGCCATCATCAAGTTGGCTTGGTGCAAATTGGCCAAACTTAGGTCGGCTCGCGTCAGGTCAGCATCTGTCAAGTTAAAGTAGGCTAAGTTGGTCTTGGATAAGTTTGCTCCACTTAAATCGGGTTGAACTTGATGACGTTGCCGCCATTGATTCCACACCCCAACACCTTTCGCCAGCAGGGCTAGTTGCTCTTGGTTTGCCATAAATTGTCCCCCCATCCTGCATCCAAGCTGGATCTTAGAATAATGTGTCATATTGATTCGGCTATACTTCACTCTTCTAGAGGGGATCTGGGGTTCCGGCACTTGAGCATGAAAGGGGGGTAAAGTTCAACAGATTCACGTAGCAAAATACACACGAAATTTACATCACCCGTGTGATTACGTGGCCTCAAGTCGGGGACGAATCAGTTGAGACTGGGAATTACTGGTATCCTTAAGGTCTGTTGAGGAGCAGCCCAGACGGTTCGGTTCAAGTGGTTCGATTCAGGTGGTTCGATTCTAATCATCGTCTAATCTTTTCTATCCTATGAGTATTCCTTCCAGCCAATCCTCAGTTGTGCCCAGCCAGTCTGACCATTTGCCTGCGTCCCAAGGTGATTCCATCAGCGTCTCCCGACGACTCACGGAAGTGGGGGCGATGATGACGGTGGCATTTGTGGTGGTGGCGATCGCCGCTCCCTTCCTCCAGCACTGGGGGCTGATCCAAGATCCCCTGGAATCCTTGGCTAATCCCATTCACCAACCGCCCTCCCTCGACCACTGGTTTGGCACCAGTCGTCAGGGCTACGATGTGTTTGCCCGCACCCTATTTGGCACCCAAGCCGCCCTCCGAGTGGTCTTGTTGGCGACAGCCATGAGTGTGTTGATTGGGGTTCCCCTGGGAATGGTCAGCGGCTACATTGCCGGACCATTGGATCGAACCTTGTTATTTCTGATGGATAGTATTTATACAATGCCGGGGTTTCTGCTCTCGGCGACTCTGGCCTTTGTGGTGGGGCGAGGAGTACTGAATGCGGCGATCGCTCTCAGCATTGCCTACGTTCCTCAGTACTATCGAGTGATTCGCAACCATACCGTCAGCCTCAAAACCGAACTCTTTATCGAAGCCGCCCAAGCCATGGGAGCCTCCACTTGGACAGTGTTATCTCGCTACCTGTTTCTGAATGTGGTGCAGAGCGTCCCAGTGTTGTTTACGCTGAATGCAGCAGATGCAGTTCTGATCCTAGGTGGACTGGGCTTTTTGGGGTTGGGGCTACCGGATCAAACTCCGGAATGGGGCCAGGATTTGCGTTTAGCCCTCGATCCCCTTACCACCGGAATCTGGTGGACGGCTCTATTTCCCGGTTTAGCTCTTACCCTACTTGTGGTGGGACTATCGCTCTTGGGTGAAGGGCTGAATGAGTGGATTAATCCCCTCTCTCGCAAGGATACTTTTCGCTAGGGAATGGGCTAGCGCTCGTCCAACACCGGATGGTTCGATGATGTGAACAAGCCTTCATCAACATAGTTGGTTCGGGCAAAGGGGCTGATCGCATCCAGAACTTGGCGACCATAGCTGCGATGGTTAACCCGATTGTCCAACAACGCCACCACGCCTTGGGTGTTACGCAGAGGGGCGATCGCTCGCTGCATGTCCTTTAATGTCTCTGGTAATAAATAATCGGTGAACCAGTTTCTGTGTTGCCGCTTATAACAACTCACCCGCCCCGCCACTAGGGGATTTTCCAGGGACGGAATCGGTAACGTCGGCATAATCAGCAAGGTTGGGGCAGGCAACACGCCGTGATGCTCCCGCCAAAACGGCCACCCAGCCACCAAAATGCCATTGTCTTCCAGGTCAGTTTGCTCTACCTGGAGTCGTGACCCGAATTCCGCCGCCAAAATGGTCGCCAGTTGGGACTTGAGCGGGGTGTCGTCCACCAAAATTACCGTCAGTCCCTTTGCTTCAGCACTGGTACAAATTAGCTGTCGCACCTTCTGTAATAGGGCAGGCTGAAACTGGGGGGTGTTGGGGAGGGGAAACTGATCCGGTAAGTAGAGCTGAATCAAATCTTGGTGGCGATCGGGGGCAAATTTGAGACAGGTCAGATCCCCCAGGCCAAGGCGCTGTCGATACGCCGTGGCCTGAGCCGATTGATCCAAAGCATTGCCAATGAACACCAAAGCCTGTTGCCGCCACATATCCGCTAGCAACGGAGCTGGCTCCAGAGGGGTGCAATGCAGCGAAAACTGTCCCCGGACCCGATCGATGGTAGCCCACAACAGTTGGTCTTGCTGGTACAGCTTATTGATGAAGGCTTGCCACCGGGCGGGAATATAGGGAGCAGGGCTAGCCCCATCGACCTGAAGCATCCGCTCTAACCCTCGCAGTCGTTCCTGTTCGTCTTCCTCCAGCAAGTGGCAACGATAGGGATTTGGTGGATGTTGGAACAGGGTGTGGGTGAGTTGAATTCGGATCTCACGTATAGCTTCAGCTTGGAGCGGACAGGCCAGCATCAAGGTGTCCCAGGCTTGGGGCTGGAGCGTCAGGGTTAGTTGGTGCTGGACCCATTGCTCTAGGTCGTCGGCACCGTCGATAATGGTGGGAACTGAGGCGGGAATCTGTGGGGTTGAGGAAGAGAGGCGATCGCCCAACCAATCCGTCGGTGACACAATCACCAATCCCTTAAACTCCGGCTGGGGCCACAGCGACGAAGACGGAGGCACTCCCGGTAAATGAGCCAAGGCCGAATGCGCATGATGAATGGGCTTACTGGTACCCATCCACTGTTGCAACCGAGGAATATCCACCATCACCAGACGGTGGCGAATCGCCTCTGGTGCCACCACCACCACCGCCTCCGGCCACAGCAACGCAGGCATCAAATAGCTGAGGCGATAATGGGCATAGTGACTAGCAGCTACTCCCGATTGAATCAAAGCACTCCGATCAATCCGCAACGCACGGGCCACCAACCGGGCCATCGTCAAATGATGGGGCCAGAGAGACTCTCCCTGCTCTCGCAGAAACGCACGCAACTGTTGATGGACTTCGACCTCAATCAAAACCTTGGTGTCCTGTAAATTTCATAGTGCCCTTCATTGTGGCACACTCTCCCCAAGCCGCGCACTTTTCCTAGGAGGTCGCCCATTCCCACCCCCCAAACTTTAACGAGGTGGCCAGCCTTGCCAACCCCCTCACTCATTCCCCACTGTTCATTCCTCAGCTTGTAACTTGTAAGATGGGTTAGCAACAGCGTCACCCATCACCGTGGGTATGCTTATTTCAAAGAATGGCCTTAATTCCCACTGGCCTCAGCCTGATCTTGATGAATTTCCTCAATTAGTGCTTCCAAGCCGTGGCTGTCAACAGTATATTGTTCGTTGCAAAACTCACAGGTGACTTCTGCCCCTCCATCCTGTCGAATCATGTCTCGTAATTCATCAGGCCCCAACAGTTTCAATGCAGAAAACATTCGCTCTTCGGAACAGCCACAATGAAACCGCAGGAGCTGACTTTCCGGGAAGATGGTCAGGCCCATATCTCCCAGCAAATCCTCAAAAATTTGCACTAAGGATTTCCCCGCTCTCATCAGTGGCGTAAACCCCGTTAAATGACCAATGCGTGACTCCAGCAGTTCTACTAAGGCCTCATCTTCAGCCGCTTTGGGCATCACCTGAATCAACAATCCACCCGCTGCGGTGACTCCGGTTGCCCCTACAAATACGCCCAAAACCAAGGCCGATGGAGTCTGTTCTGACGTAGCTAAGTAGTTCGCAATATCTTCGCCAATTTCTCCAGACACTAATTTAACAGTACTAGAGTAGGGGTAGCCATAGCCCACATCTCGAATCACATAGAGAAACCCATCATGACCCACGGCACCGCCCACATCCAACTTGCCCCGATCATTGAGCGGTAGCTCCACTGCTGGGTTTTGGACATACCCTCTCACGGTACCATCCAGACCTGCATCCACCAGTAAACCACCCAGCGGACCATCGCCTTTCACCCGAATATTCACTCGCGACCCAGGACGTTTCATGCTGGACGCAAGCAACAACCCGGCTGACATGGTTCTGCCTAGGGCCGCAGTAGCCACGTAAGATAATCCATGTCGCTGTCTCGCTTCATCCACCAGGTTGGTCGTAATGACACCAACCGCACGTATGCCACCTTCTGCCGCTGCTGCCCGAACCAGTTGATCGACCATAAAATACACACTTCTTAATGTTTTCATCCCCATTGTAAAGGGTGGTCGAGCCTTGGTCAGATAATTGGGGGAGTGGGGAGTGGGGAGTGGGGGGGGAATTTGCTGCGGTATTTTGTTGACTCGTGGCACTATGGAGGAGAGAGATGGGTAGTTTGTGTTGAGTCACTGCTTTGAGCCTCGTGATTTCGGTGCGAGGGTCTTTCCGGTAGCGCTCTTGGAACAATTTTCTGGATGAATATCCTCAGAGCTAGCAATATCTGCGAACCACCAACCCAGAGGGTCATTTTCTCATGGCTACCTATCCCCAAACTAACCCACAAACTATCCTCCGCTTGCTGAATCGGATCAGTTTTGGTACCCGTCCTGGCGATCGCGCCCAGCTCGAAGCTGTGGGTCTTGAATCGTATATCCAAGCCCAATTACAACCTGCTCCAGTTGCAGACACTCCCCGACTTGCCCAACAACTTCAAGCTCTCGAAACCCAGAACCAATCAGCGCTTTAGTTATTTAACCGCCATCAGCAAGCGGCTCGATCAAAACAGCAGGAGTTGCGTAGCCAGATTGTCAAAGAGGCGATTCAAGCTCGGTTGATTCATGCGGTGGATAGCCCTTGGCAGTTGCAGGAAATGATGGTGGATTTTTGGTTCAACCACTTTAACGTGTTTGCCTATCAGAATCGGGTGGCGTTGTGGTTGGGTTCTTATGAGCGGGATGCGATTCGGCCCCATGCCCTCGGTTCCTTTCGTCAACTCCTGGGGGCGGTGGCAAAACATCCGGCGATGCTGCGCTATTTGGACAATTGGCGCAATACCGATCCCAACAGTCCCGGTGCTAGGAGGATATATCAGGGTTTCAATGAAAACTATGCTCGTGAGTTGTTGGAATTACATACCATGGGGGCCAATGGAGGATATACCCAAGCAGATGTAGAGGCCTTGACCCGTATTCTGACAGGCTGGAGCGTGATTGAACCGGGACAAACCAGTTTGAATGAATATGGATTTTATTTTGCGGACGATCGCCACACTCCTGGTCCCAAGACACTTCTCGGCACAACAATCAGCGCGGGTGGCTTAGAGGATGGAGAAGCGGCGTTGGACTTGCTGGCGACTCATCCCGCCACTGCCCGATTTATCAGCCAGAAACTCGTCCAATATTTTGTCAGCGATCGCCCTTCGGCCCGATTCGTCGATCATCTGGCGGCTCGGTTCCAGTCCAGCAATGGGAATATTGCAACGGTGATGCAGGCGTTGATTGAACATCCCCAGTTTTGGCAATCGGACCCTCGGAAATTTCGGACTCCCTACCAGTATGTGGTGGCGATCGCACGGATGTTAGATCTAACCCAACCCTCGCCCCAGTCTCTCCGCCAATTGGAATCCGGAATGAATACCTTGGGCATGCCGCTGTTTCAATTCCGTCCACCCAATGGTTACAGCCACACCCGAGACGCATGGCTCAGCCCCGATGCCATGCTGCGACGAATTGAGGTGGCCCAGCGTTTGGTCCGCACCCACAGAGATCTGGCAACCAATATTGAGGCAATTACGGCAACCCTCAGGCCTAACCTGTCCCGCCACACCCATGAGGCGATCGCGGCGGCTCCTTCCCGATGGCAAGCCATCATTGCCCTCGCTAGCCCAGAAATGATGTATCGGCTCTAAAACTCCCCAACCCAACTCCGAACTTCCCAACTCCGAACTTCCCAACTCCCCAACCCTCAAACTCAGAACTCACTCTTTTACCCTTAGCAAAGACCTATGAAACGCCGCCAAATCTTACAATATGCGACCTTATTCGGAGCTGCTAACCTGATGGCTGTGGGTACCCACGGCTGTGCGGTGCGAGGCAATACGGTACATGAGGTGACAATGGTGGCTGATGACACTCTGTCATCTGAAACTGCACCGGGGCGATCGCTTTCCCCTTCCACAGTCCCTCGGCTAGTTGTGGTGCTGTTGCGGGGCGCGGCGGATGGTCTCAATATTGTGGTGCCCTATCAGGAGCAGGCTTACTATGATCGGCGACCAGGGATCGCAATCGCCCCTCCTGGTGAGCCTGATGGAGCCCTGGACCTAGACGGTACCTTTGGCCTTCATCCTGCCTTGGCCGATCTGTTACCTCAGTGGAACGCAGGTCAGTTGGCATTTGTCCACAACTCTGGATTACCGGACCCGATTCGATCCCATTTTGAAGCCCAGGACTACATGGAAAGTGGCCGACCAGGGATCAATGCCGTGACGGATGGCTGGATGAACCGACTGCTCAGCGTGATTGAACGGACAACACCGACCCAAGCCGTGAGTTTTGGCAGTCTGACACCCATCTCGTTTTTGGGGGGAGAGGCGATCGCCAATGTTAACGTTGGGGCTAACGGGATCAAACCCCTCGCCATTGACCAACGGAATCTACAAATGGCATTCGACTCACTTTATTCTGGCTCAGATCCCCTGAGTCAAGCGTACCAGCAGGGGCGCAACACCAGGGCATTGCTGGTGCAAGAACTGAACTCGGATTGGGCCGCAACCTCTCAAGCGAGGCAAATCAATGATGGTTTTCAGCGCAGTGCCCTGGCCCTGGCTCAACTGATGCGAGGGGATGCCCAAACCCAGGTGGCCTTCCTGGAACTGGGGGGCTGGGATACCCATGTCAATCAAAATTTTAGTCTTAACCAACGGTTAGAACAGTTATCGGCGGGTCTCACGACGTTAATTGACGGGTTGGGAGAAACCTATCGCCACACAACCATTGTGGTCATGTCCGAATTTGGCCGCACGGCAGCGGAAAATGGCAACCGGGGTACAGAGCACGGCCACGGCAATGTGATGTGGTTGCTGGGAGGGCAGATTCAGGGTCAGCGCAGGTATGGGGATTGGGCCGGACTGGAACAGCGCTATCTGAACGAGGGGCGTGATTTGCCCGTGACAACGGACTACCGCGATGTGTTGTCTACGCTCTTGCAAAAACAGTGGGGCTTAACGTCAACTCAACTCGTCCAGATCTTCCCCGACTACCAAGCGAATACGGCATTGGCGTTTATTTGAGGCAATTTATCCTAAAAAACGGCGTTGCCGAATCGCATAATGAATTTGCCCCCCGCCCAGCCCTGAGGAGAGCCAAAAGCTGGAAGTCCCCCAAGTTTGGGGATTTAGGGGGCTGTCCCAGCAGCCATCACGGCTTGGGCCTCAGCCCAATGTTTTTGCAGGGTGGTAACGGGTAATGGTCCTTGAAGATGTTGCCAGGGAAGGGGTTGATCCGGACTCCATTGCTCATGCACGTAAACGTCTAGCGGTGGCAGGCGATCGCCCAACTCCTTGAAGGCGCGACGATAGCTCCCCCAAGATGCGCCATACTGCCGCACCGATTCCAGCACATAGGAAAGACGGCGATCGCCTCTGGAAATCAACGCTTGCACCACCGACCCCTTGTAGCTCTCTGGGCGAAAGTCGATGCCCCGCGATCGCAACTGCTTTTGCAAAAACTTTAGCCGCCGATCCGCCTCCGGATTCACCCCACACCACTGAAACGGCGTATGGGATTTGGGGACAAAGGTGCTGCATCCCAGGGTCAGTTTTAACCCTGGGACCTGCTTTTTGATATTGATCATCATCGCAGCGGTTTGCTCCACATCTGCCATCGACTCCCCTGGGATGCCCACCATGCCGTAAAGCTTCAGCGCTTTTAAGCCCCCCGATTGAGCATTAGCCGCTGCGGTCAAAATTTCATCAGTGGCCAATTTTTTATTGACAATTCGCCGTACCCGCTCTGACCCACTTTCCACCGCAATCGTAATCGACTGGGTGTCGTGCTTGACCAAGGTTTGGGCCAACTGGGGCGTGACCGTGTTGGTGCGCACCGAAGCCAGACTCACTCGCACCTGGTCATATTGGGGCCGATTGAGATGCTGCAACAATGCCTCAAATTCAGGATGTTGGGTCACAGATGCTCCCAGCAGGCCGATGCGATCGGTGACGGTCAGCCCTCGATCAATGGCTGGAATCAAACTTTCCTCCAGAGCGGCAGTCCGAAATGGCAGCGTGAGATAGCTGGCCAAACAGAAGCGACAGAGTTCCGGACAACTCCGCACCACTTCCACCATGTAAATGTTTTCCCAGGCAGCTTTTGCGGTGACCACGGTGGAAGTAGACAGAGTATTGCCTCGGTAGGTTTGTTTCGTGACTTGGGCAGGAATATCGGCGGTCACGGGGGCGATCGCTCGAAAAACTCCATTATTGCCATCGTAGTCTGGTTCATACAGCGCCGGGACATAAAGACCGGGAACCTGGGCCAGATGCCGCAGTTGGGTAGAGCGATCGCCCCCTCGAACCGCTTGGTACGCCTCGACAAATTCCGCCAGCAGTAACTCCCCATCCCCTAATAAAATCACATCGAAAAAATCGGCAAAGGGCTCTGGATTCGCCGTGAGGACAGGGCCACCGCCAAAGATGAGGGGATGATCGTCAGTGCGTTGGCGCGATCGCACCGGAACTTGCAATTGCTCTAATAAGTCTAGAACATTCAGATAATCTAACTCCCACGATACTGAAAACCCGACCAATTCCGGTTGGCTCGGTAGGGGATCGTGGCCATCCGTAAACAGTCGTCGAACGGTCAAGTCGGGTCGGCTGGCCAACGTTGCCCACACAACCTGATAGCCCAAACTGGTGATCCCAACACTATATTCATTGGGAAACGCAAAAATGAGGGGAACGGCATCATCCATTGATGAAGCGGGGGTAAATAATAGATGCTCCTCAGAGAACAGGGAAACCACGCACAACTGACCGATATACTACGTTATTTAGCCTAACATTCTTAAATTTATGGAGCCTTAAACGACTCAGATCACCTAATCCAGTGATCTACCACATCATTTTGGCCTGTTCCTGATGGTGCATTGCGATTATTCCCCGTGTTAATACGAAAAAATGTTCATTGTGTCCCGCTTCAATTGCCTAATTGTCGGGAACATACGGTATTCTCATTTGTCAAGATCTTTTACATTAGGACTATCAAGACACCATCGGTTGATATCAGATGGTGAGGTGAATCTACTTCTCATGGATCAGGGATAAGTTTTAAGAGACCGCATCAACAGACTTCTCCGGTGCAGATTTTGCCCCTAGATTGTTCTCTGTTGATGAAGTCATCCAACATGTGTTCTGGTGTTTGGTGGCGTTGGACCTCAGCAACGGAGAATCCGTTCAAGGCTCAAGCCACTAGGCTCTAACGGTTGATCAATCTGCCGGTTGATCGGTCGATCCGAATTGTGGTGCTGATCACCAAGCTGACTCATAGGGGTTACTCATCATATTTAGTCACTCAAGCTAGATTTATAGGAGTTTCTCATTATATTTAGTCGCTTATATTAGTTACTCATATTAGTTACTCATATTTAGTCGCTGAACTAGGATTAAGAGCCATGAGCACTCACGAACGCAATAAAGGGACATTCGTACCATTCGTGGAGAGGGTAGCAATGGACAGATCAGGCAGCCATCAGCGATCTCACCCATCTGATGTCGCATTACAGATTGAGCAAGGAACGGAATATCATCAACTACGAGAGTTTGACAAGGCGGTGTCATGTTTCCAATTGGCGATCGCAGCTTATCGTCAGTTGGGCGATCGCGCTGGCGAGGCCAAAGCGATCATGGGGCTGACCTCTGCCCTCTATGCGTTAGGTCAATATGCTAAGGTGATCACGGCTTGCCATGCTGGCATCAAAGCAGCACGGGCAGTGGGCGATCGCCTTGCGGAAAAGCAAGCGTTGGATCATCTTGGCAACACCTATCGTCACTTGCAAGAATATCAGCAAGCCCTCCAGTGTCAAACCCAGAGTATCGAGATTGCCCAGGATTTGGATGATATCAAAGGAGAGGCGATTACCCTGAGCAATATGGGGATGGTGTACAAGGCGATGGGGGATTGTGAATCGGCGATCGTCCACTATGAGGAAGGGTTAGTCTTGGCCCACATCATTGAAGACCACTATGTGGAAGGACAAATATTGCGAAACCTGGGGAATACGTATCATGCGTTAGGCCACTGTAGCAAAACGGTGGAATGCTACGAACGGTTGCTGGAGATTGCTCGCCACCGTGAGGACCGCCGTTCCGAAATCCACATCCTCAAAAACTTGGGTAGTGCCTACTATACGATGGAAAATTATGCCAAGGCAATTGAGCGCCATCGACAACGGTTGGCGATCGCCCAACGCATTCAAGATCATCGCCATGAAGCCCAAGCCCTTGAAAGCCTGGGAATCATCTACGATTCTCTTGGTGAATATGCTCATGCCTTAACGTGCCATGAGCAGCAGCTCAAACTGGCTCAACGGGTCAACGATATCCGTGCCATCAAGAAGATACAGGCCAATCTGCGCAACCTATATTACACCGTGGGGGATTATGCGAAAGCCAGTCAATATGCCGTCCCTGAGCCGCAAGCCAGTTGATCGGGGACGATTTCAAGGCTGCAAGTCTAAGCCTTGAGCAGTCGAAGCTCAGAAGAGACATTCAACCCTAAAATCGTCGTCCCTACGGTAATCAATTCTGGCATCTAAACGGCTCGTGTTTGGACTCTGGCGCTCTGCACGCAGCCGCAATCGGACAGTTTCCGCACTACTAAAGGTGGGATAGCCACCTGCAAAAATATAGCTGCCTCGTCGCGATCGCGCCATGCAAGCCAGTGGTTGAACTCGGCGCGCAATGGCCAACTGGTTGCGGTTATCAGAGTCTGTCGGGATAACAACCGTGTAGTTCCCACGATTAATCGATGCGGCGTTCTCTGTCGCTCGCCGTGCCTCCCAACTCAAGTTATTCGACACGCCCTCGGTTCCAGAGTTGGAGGTTACGGCAATTTGTCCTGGTGGCAGTCTGCGTAGGGCGGAGAGGGTCTCAGAGCCAACGCGCCCATCGACCGTCAACCTCGAAAATTGCTGCACTTGGCGCACCCGTCGTTCAGTGGCATCGCCAAAGTCGCCATCAATGGAAGTAAACCCAACCCGCTCATTCAACAGTTGTTGTAGGTCACTAACATCACTGCCTTGATCACCGTTGCTTAAGACGCGACTG
>JBFRWC010000447.1:0-10614 GCA_051439365.1 Leptolyngbyaceae cyanobacterium | reverse complement strand
GTGTCCAGCACGGTCTGCACGGATTTTTTGTAGAGATCCAGGCGATCGCTCTGAAAAAACGGCCCCTCATCCCACTGCAAGCCCAGCCATTGCAGCCCCTCGGTAATATTCTGGGTAAATTCGGGGCGCGATCGCTCCAAATCCGTATCCTCCACCCGCAAGATAAACTGACCACCGTTATGACGGGCAAACAGCCAGTTAAACACCGCCGTTCTAGCGGTACCGATGTGTAAATTTCCAGTGGGACTGGGCGCGATCCGAACACGAACAGACATAGGAGGTTCTCTAGTAGGTTCTCTAAAAGGGGGTCTCAGGGCAATTGGCCAATCCCTATTCTAGCGATGATTGGTCCCACTGATATGATCAGAATTGTATGGCGATCGCTCTTCCTCCAGTCTCATCTCAGGGATGGGGAGCGATCGCCCTTTGCTTGCCGTAGAATAGCGGGTTCATTATCGTCCCGCCGCCAAGATTTTTGCAGCGGTTAAATCGATACTAGGGAATAATGGCGAAACGATCGTTATGGACGATGATAGACACTGAGAAGGCGGATTGAGCTTGACTGGGATTAGCTAAGATTGATTAAGATTAGTTGAAAAGATGGAGTCTGATGTTTCAGCAAACGTCGAGTCGAAGCAAGTGGAAAACCCCATTCCAGCCCTGGCAAGAGATTGACTGGTTTTTGATTGTGTTGGCCATCAGTCTGACGGCCCTAGGCGGCATCATCATTCGCAGTACCGAACTCAAATACGATGCCGTGGTCTATTCATTACAGCATTGGTTGCTGGGGGGCTTTTGCCTGGTGATCATGATGCTGATTGCCCGGTGGCGCTATGAGCATCTGTTATCTTGGACCTGGATTATCTACGGGCTGACCAATGTGTCGTTGGTGGCGGTGATGATGGTGGGCACAACTGCGCTGGGGGCGCAGCGCTGGATCTCCATCGCGGGGTTCAATATCCAGCCTTCTGAGTTTGCCAAGTTGGGGCTGATTATCACCTTGGCTAGTGTATTACACCGGAATTCGAGGATGACCCTGTGGTTGATGTTCAAGGTTTTGGGGATCACGATGGTGCCTTGGGCCTTGATCTTTTTACAGCCTGACCTGGGAACGTCTCTGGTATACGGCATGATTACCCTGGGGATGCTGTATTGGGCTAATGCCCATCCCGGCTGGCTGATTTTGCTGGTGGCTCCGTTGATCTCAGCGATCTTGTTTAACCTGTCAGTGCCGCTGTGGTTAGGGTGGGTCGGGGTGCTGGGGGCGATCGCCTGGTGGTGTTTGCCTTGGCGCTGGCTGGCAACCTTTATGATGGTGGTGATTAATCTCATTTCAGGGGGGCTAGGCCGCATCCTGTGGGGTCTGCTCAAAGACTATCAGAAGGATCGGCTGATTCTGTTTTTGGACCCGGACAAAGATCCCCTGGGAGGGGGCTATCACTTGATTCAGTCGCGGATTGCCATTGGAGCCGGACAGTTATGGGGCCGGGGATTGTACCAGGGCACTCAAACCCAACTGGACTTCATTCCAGAGCAACACACCGATTTTATCTTTTCTGCCATCGGTGAGGAATTGGGGTTTGCGGGGGCGATCGCCGTCATCGTACTGTTCTGGCTCATTTGCTTTCGCCTCGTGCTGATCGCCCAGAACGCTAAGGACAACTTTGGCTCCCTGCTGGCGATCGGGGTACTATTCATGATTGTTTTCCAAGTGTTTGTCAACATCGGCATGACCATCGGACTGGCCCCGATCACGGGTATTCCCCTCCCTTGGCTCAGCTATGGGCGATCGGCCTTGCTCACCAACTTTATTGCCCTAGGGCTGGTGGAATCGGTGAGGAACCACCGTCACCGTTTGCGGTTCTCTGAATAGAGGCTTAGGAGTGGGCCGAGACCACCATACTGTAACTTTGATAGGGGGTTGGCACGGTCACCTGAGTGGATAGGTCACTCTCCGCCAAGCGGCGCTGTAAGTCGTTGATGTCTCCATCAGTCTGAATCAACTGATCTAGAGCACCGCTGTAAACCACATCTCCCCCCAAGGCGGTTGGCAAAAGGAGGGAGGGTCTGAGCTGCTGGGCTAGGGCTAAAGCACTATCTTTCCCCTGAATGATGGGAATCGAGAAAGGCAGTTCGAGGTTGACCACAGGGCTAATAACCACATCTACTCGCTCGATCTCATTCAGATTAGCGGGGGGATAGCCATGGGGTTCGTAATACAACGAGAAGTCTTGGTCCGTATCCGTCAGGCGATACCCATTTTCGGTTTGAAGACCAATGGGAGCGCCAGCTAGAGCTTGAACCTGAAGCTGCCCTCCAAACAGGTGAACATCGCCCGGAGAGAGAGTGGTAATGGTCATGTACCCTAGTTCCTGCACGACTTTTGCGGCAGTAGGGGAGGCGATCACCGGAATGGAGCGATCGAGGGTTGCCAGCGTTGGGCGATGGGCATGATCTTCAAGTCCCTGGGACAGGAGAATCAAGTCAATATTATCCGGCAAGGGATCAATGGGCTGGGAGCGATCGCCCTTGAACAGCCACGGCATGTTAAAGAAAATGAGGGAATCCACCAGCCACGGGTCTACCAAAATTCGGCAACCGCCCAGTTCCAACAACCAACTGTTTGCCCCATAGTAGGTATAGTACATTGTCTGCCTTTCCTCAAAAATCTTGCTTCAGCAGGCCACGATGCAGTGCCTACTCTGTTCTACCGAGTCCTGTTCTATCGTAACGAAAATAGGCACCTTAGAAAGGTGCCACAAGATTTTTAGCAGCATGCTGGTTCGTGAGCCAGGAATGCCTGTTACTGAGTCAACACTCCCGGCCAGTTGGCATCGGCTTGAGCGATGTGCCCTGGAATGTCCCGTTCCCAACGGGCTTGAACTCTCCGATCAAAGTTGAGGTATAGCTTGCCATCCACGATTTTCCAGGCTGATGGATCGATGGGGGCGGTGTAGCCTTGACTCACTGCCCAAGCACAATAACCGCCGTACTGGGGCGCGTACTGTTCTGGGTTTGCTGCAAATAAATCACGGTTCTCAGCACTGGCAAACTGCCAGACTGCACCATTCCACTCATAGGCAAATTCGCTGCTGCCTGGGACGGGTCCACCATCAGTAAAATAGGCAACGGGATCAGTGCCCTCAATGGCAACCCCGTTTTCTACGTTAAAGCTCACAAGGGTCGCTTCAGCCGCACAGGGGTCAGCTGCTGCACAGGGATCAACCGCCGTTGAGACGGCACTAGAGCTCGCACTGGTCGTAGGAGTAGAGTTGGAGCAAGCGGCGATGCCAAACGTCACGCTGGAGGCGATCGCCAAGCTTAGCCATAATTTAGAATTCATCATTGGTTTAAAGCATTCACAATAACGATACGGCGGTAGCAAACTGGAAATCAGACAGGCCAATTCGGGGCACTAATTGGCAGCGCAGGGGTCGGCAGCGCAGGGGTCGGCAGCGCAGGGGTCGGCAGCACAAGGGTCAGCCGCTGCGCAAGGATCAGCCGCAGCACAAGGGTCAGCCGCAGCACAAGGATCAACGGTTTCTTCTTGAGCAGCACAGGGGGTGGCTCCACAGGCTACCGTCCCTAGGATGATGGTGGATGCGATCGCCAAACTAGCGAGATAATTGACTTTCATGGAATCTGATTACGGATATATAAGAACAATGCTGAAGCTTATGTAATCTCTACTTGGATTACCTAAGCTTCAGTGTCCCGCAGAACCCGATCTCAACATGAGAGACCAATGAGAAAACGATACGACTCTGCTGAATGCTCCATTTTTGCCATTTATCCAAGCCGTTCAGCCCAAAGCCAATTAAAACGGTGAAAATTGAATGGAAAAGTGAAACCCATCTTCTTGTAAACTACTACCCTCAGAGGTGTCGCCCAAGAGCGGAATGCCCCAATCTAAGCGGGAGGCAAAGCGATCGCCCATGCGCCACAGTAGCCCCAAGCCCGTACTCGCTAGGGTATTGGACTCTGGATCGGTTTCCTTGGGATTCCAGCCTTGGCCAATTTCCACAAAGGGGGCGACTTGCAGCACCCCATCCACGGTGGGGACTCGCAGCACCGGAATCCGAAACTCAGCCGAGGCTAGCCAGCCATTGTCCGTTAACAGGGAATCTTGGCGAAAGCCCCGCAGAGTACTTTGCCCGCCCAAGCTAAACTGCTCCCCTGGCACCAAAGGGCCGTCCGCCAGTTGGATATCGCCGCGCAACAGGACGATGGCATCGGAGCCAACCTGCCGCACCCACTGCCCCTGACCCCGCCAGGAAAAGAAGCGACTATCGGGCCGAATCGGATTGATGGTCGAATTGAGGGCATCCAGACCCACACTCAATTCTGACCGGAGGGCAAATACCTGCCGTGACCCTTGGCGGGTCCAGGCTTGGGCGAAGCGGAGAGCCGAAATATTGGTTTCACCATCGGCATCGGCTCCGGTGGCCGGAAATGGTTCAGCCTCCCCTTGGAGATCCGCTAAAAATTCACTCTTGCTTTCGCGCCGAGAGGCGGTGAGGCTGAGGGTGAATTCTTCGGCAGCGGTTTGAACTAAGGGTTGGCGCAGGGTGAATTCGTAGGAGCGGGACTCTGACTGAATATCGAGGACGGTGAAGGGGTCTTCGATCACTTCGCTGGCACTGTTGCTGTAGGCGAAACTCAAAGTGCCGTTACGGGCATTAATGGGAATAGCATAATTGACGTTCCAGCCATCACTACCTTCGGTTTGGTTGGCTCCCAGGGCAAGGCGATCGCCAAAGCCAAGAAAATTCCCCTGAATCAACGAAGCCCGTTGCTGAATACTCCCCACGCTAGGCGATCGGGCATTATCCACCGTCACTGAAGCGGCGGTGGTAGGCGCTTCCACAATGTCCACATCTAAGATATTGGTGCCCGTGGCGGTGCCGTCCTGAATTTCCGTGGCCACCGTTTCAATCAATGGGTCCGTTTGCAATAACTGCACCCCAGCCAACAACCGATTAAGGTTGAGGGGAGCTGAACCCGCCCGTGCTAACCGTTGCCGCACGTAGCTGAAGCTCAAATCGCGGTTGCCCGTAATCGACATCCGGGGCCGGGAAATCGCTGGGAAGATCCACTCGGTCAAAGCCGACAGCGGCGATGGCGGGGAAAGGGGATGGTTCAGCAACGATTGCTGACGATTGGGCGATCGCGCCACGTCAATAGATTCCAGCCGCCCTTCAATCACCTGAATCTCAACCGTACCATTGGCCTGAATGCCGTCTTCAGGAATAATGGCCCCGGAACTGATGTACCCTTCGTTCACATAACGCTGGGTGATGCGATCGCTGGCTTGAATGAGTTGACTCAAGGACACGATTGCAGGAATCTCGAAGGGCTGCTGGGCACTATCGTCCAGAGTCTCCTCTGCCGGAGCGACCAATGCTCGTTGTGCCTCCACGGTTAGTTCCTCGGTGGAAAACACGGTGTTCCCTGTAATATTGAAGCCATTCAGCGCCACTTCATTGGGGATCGGTGTTCGTTCGGCAGGAGGGATGATAGCGATCGCCTCATCAGGATTCGCCTCATCAGGATTCACTAACTCAGGATTCACTAACTCAGGATTCGCCTCATCAGGATTCGTAGACCCATTATCGGGGCTGGGGACCAAAGGCGGATCAACCGCCACCAACTCATCCACATCGGGCCACTCCTCTGGAGAAGCTGCCTCCGGGGGATTCAGGATAGACGGAATGGTCGTAACCGGAGCGGGAGGGGTGAGTTGGGGGGTCGGATTGGCGGGAATGGCGGGGATCGGTTGGAGCAAATCTGGGGGAACGGGCTGGGTGGGGTTGGCGGGAATGGGTTGAAGCCTAGGGCTATCTGACGGTTGCACTGGGGGCAAAACTGCCGTTGGTTCTGGAGTAGAAGGGGCTGGGGGGTGCTGGGCTGGAGGAGGCTGAATGGTCAGGGGAATGGAAGGACCAGGTGTAGGATCTGCTGGTGGGGAACTGGGGATATCGCCCGTTGCATTCAGGGAATCGGGCAGCATGGAGGGAACGCCAGGTTCTTCTGGGAGTGGGAGCCGAGCGATGGGCTGGGGCGATGACGCAACCGATGGCAAGGGCTGGGATGGCCCAGGGAGCGATCGCGCTAGATTTCGGACCGTTCGCCGCAGATCCACCGAGTTGGGCAGGGCAAGTTGCTGATTGGGGGGAGCCGATGGTGCAGACGGTGCCGGAGCCTCCGCTACAGGCATGGCGGGTAAAGGGGCCGAAGGGGGAGCATCTACTGTTCCTGGTTGTCGTGCTCCTGCTGGAATCAGCCGCACTTGTGCAACCGGGTCACCGCGACCCGGTTCCGATGCACTTGGAGGTGGGGATGTAGGCGTGACCCCATTGCTGGGTGCGGCTGCGGTGATCCCAGAGATGGCCCCGGATTCTGTCGTGGGTTGGGTTGGGAGACTGGGCGATCGCGACGACGAGGGAATCCGCACCAAGGGAAAATCCTCACGAGTGGCCACCGTGTGTCGAGGCTGAGGTAGGGGCACATCATCCTGCCATGACTCCATCAACGGTTTCACCAAAGAGAAGGAGAACACCCCCATTCCCAGTAACGCTAAGACCGTAACCGCTTTGAGCAAGGTGCCGCCGGATAACTCTTCTGTTGGAGCGTTATCGGGGGCGATCGCGACATCTTCGGCACCTGATTCCACCGCAGTGGCCGACGATCGGGGAGTCGTATCCGTCTCATGGGTCCGGGGAGAAAGCGTCATGGGCAGATCGGGGTTGGGAGTGGGCAAGAATTAGGCGAGAATCGTCACGCGAGAATCGTCACGCGAGAATCATTACGCTCAAGCATACCAACTCTTTCAGAGAACACCACAGATTGTTTGTGAAGCGTTACTGGGACTTACAACGACTGAGTGAGCTTGGCGATTTCCTTGACCCAACGACGGCGATCGCCATGACTCAACGTCACAATATCCTGAAGCGACCAATGGAAATAATAGGCAATACAGGCTACCTCCTCATGGAGTTGGTCTGAGGGGTAGCCTAGAATTCCCCCGCCAGGGGCACCTCCGTTTCAAATTGGTGCTGACATTGGGGACAAATGGTGGCCACTCCCATAGATTCCGATTGATTAATCCGATTAAAGACCTCCCGTAGGTAGGCCAAATCTTGACTAAACAACTGCTCCAAATCCTCTGGTTGCAGAGCAGTCAAGGTACCCAGTTGGGTAATCACCTGTGCCAGCATCACCAGGGCGGCATATTCTGGCTCTTGCCTGACTCGCGGATGACGTTGCACACACAGCTCATCGTGGGCAGTGGCTAAGCGCATTTGTCCCTGCCGATGCAAGGTGGTACCATCTGCCATCAGCAAGCCCCGTGGTAGCACAAAGTCAAATTCGGTTTGAAACATCATTGAGTACATTTGGAGGATGACGATAAGATTATAGGAGCGGCCTTGGTCATTCTCCGCAGGGCACGTTGGAACCATCAGTTGCCCATTCTCCTTGCCAGGGAATAGAACACCGCAGACGTGACGGCGCTACTGGGCACGGGCGCAAGTGTTGACGTTATCCGCCAATCAACATTATCCGCCAATCAACATTATCCGCCAATCAACATTATCCGCCAATCAACACATTTGGCTGTCCTTTCATAATGGTAGTCGTGACAGGAACGGGAACCCCAAGGGGACCAATGGTAAAACCATTCACCATGGATGTCACTCGTGCCGCAGGGCGACCTCCAATCAAGACTGTCGCTGAGCCAGTGGCAATGATGCCGGGTGCATAATTGACTAATGATCCGTACACCATATCGCCGATACAGGCGGCTGGCATTCCCCCAATCAGCACATTGGGCACGCCGGGGGGCAATACGTTATCTCCGGTTGCGGTCATGTCGGCAACTCGTGCGGCTGGAAATGTCATGGCTTATTTCCCCACAATATCCCTACAGTTTCCAAACAAAGGTAACATTAAAGCCTGTAGATTTTCGAGCGATCAGCAGGATTAATCGAGGTGTCCCCATGCAAAAAGTTGAGGTTGTTCCCCATCATCCTGCTTGGCAACAGGACTTTGCGGCGGAGGCTAGGCACATTGCTCATGCCCTGGGAGAAACCGTTGTTGCGATCCACCACATTGGCAGCACCGCTATTCCTGGAATTTATGCGAAACCGATTATTGATTTCTTGGTAGAGGTGGAGGCGATCGCCCAAGTCGAACCGCACAATGGGGCAATGATACAGTTAGGATACGAGGTTATGGGCGAGTACGGCATTTCTGGACGACGATACTTTCGGAAAAACAACGCCGCTGGGATTCGCACCCATCATGTCCATGCCTTCGAGGTTGGGTCCGACCAAAGTAAGCGACACCTGGCTTTTCGCGACTACATGAGGACACATCCTGCGGATGCCCAAGCTTACAGCGATCTCAAGCGACAATTAACCAAGGCCCATCCCACGGATATCAACGCTTACATGGATGGCAAAGATGACTTTATCCAAGCGATGGATCTTAAAGCTGCGGCTTGGCGATCGCCGTTGATGGAGAGCCGCCACACCAAATAAGTGCTTAGTCTTGGGCCTGAACTGGATTGAAGCTGCCCAAGCTAGTGAGCCCAAGCTAGTGATAATAGCGTTGGTCTAGCCAGGTGCGGACTTCAGAGTCCGACAATCCTGTGACCTGTTCCTGAGTCACTGGATCATAGACCGAGTAAAGAGAATGGGTTCCCTCTCCCGTCATCTTTTTCACGATGGGGTCGGATGATCCGATCAAAGCATTGAAGCAAGATCGCCAGATATTGGTAACCGCAGCGCGAAGGGAAGCGGTATAACTCTGGCGCGGCTTTGTCTGCTCAGTCGTCGTTGGCTCAGCGATCGCATACTCTTCAAAGGAGTCTCGTTGCAGAACAATGGCCTCAGGCTGAGATAAAACACGTTGAAATTTCATGGAATGCCCCTCCGTTAGTGAGTTGGGTGATGATACCGTCCATTGTCTGGCCAATCTCTTGACCAGAACAGAGCCAGTTAAGCTAAATTGTTATGGGTACAATTCTGAAAAATAAAACTGTACAGGTTGTCTTTTCGCTAACTGTACTGGTCGCCCCCTTTCACCCTCCCACCACCCGCCATCCCACCACCCACCATCCCACCACCCACCATCCCACCCATGTCCACCCTCCAACTCTCCCCCCAGCTTTTCGCTTTGGACCCCAGTGCTGACCGCACTCTTTACGAACAAATTGCTAACTGCATCCAACGGCTGATCCAAGATGGCACCATGGCTCCGGGCGATCGCCTCCCTTCTGTGCGCACGCTGAAGCAACAGCTTTCCGTCAGTATGGCCACCGTGCTGGAAGCCTACCGCCTGCTGGAAGACCGAGGTCTGATCGCGGCCCGCCCCCAGTCCGGCTACTATGTCAAAGCTACGGCCCTGGCTCTGCCGGATGAACCCTCTCAGTCATCCCCCACACTGGAAAGTCGGCCTGTGGATATGGCACCCATTGTCCACTTGCTGAAATTGGGGCAGGCACCAGATGTGATTCAGCTAGGGGCAGCCCTACCAGCCGTGGAATATTTTCCGGTCAATACTCTCAATCGTTTGATGGGGCAGGTGATGCGGGCTGACCCGATTGGTGTCCATCGCTACGGTGAGGTAGCGGGGTGCGAATCCCTGCGTCATGAGGTGGCGAAACGGATGCTCAGTGCTGGATGCTCTGTCACCCCCGATCAAGTGCTCATCACGGCGGGAGCAACCGAAGCTTACTACCTGGCGCTGCAAGCAACGACTCAACCGGGTGACACGGTGGCGGTGGAATCCCCGGCTTACTACGCCATGTTAGAAGCGATGAATGCTCTGGGATTGAAAGCGCTAGAGTTACCCACCCACCCCCGCGATGGTCTGTCATTGGGGGCGCTGGAATCGGCCTGCAAGCGACAAACGATCGCCGCGTGTCTGCTAGTGTCTAATTTCAGCAATCCCACAGGCAGTTGCATGAGCGATCGCAAGAAAGAATCCTTGGTTAATCTGCTGAACCGTTACGATGTGCCGCTCATTGAAGATGATATCTACGGTGATATTTATTTTGAGGGCGATCGCCCCAAGGCCATTAAAGCCTTTGATATTGAGGGACGGGTCTTGTATTGCTCATCGGTGAGCAAGACGTTATCCCCAGGGTTGCGAGTGGGCTGGTGCGTGCCAGGGCGCTATCAGGCTGCGGTGGAGCGCTTAAAAGTGGTGTCCAGTCATGTGGTGGCGATCGCCCCCCAACTCACGGTCGCGGCCTTTTTTGCCAATGGCGGCTACGATCGGCATCTGCGCCATCTCCGCCGTGTGTACCAGCAGCAAATGTATCGCATGATCCAAGCGATTCTGGACTACTTTCCAGCAGAGACCCGTGTCACCCGACCCAACGGAGGTCACGTCCTCTGGCTAGAAATTGAGGGAGGGTTTGATGCCTTAGAGCTATTTGAAACAGCCATCCAGCATCGGATTAGCATTGCTCCTGGCCCCATGTTTTCCCCCTCTGGGGGTTTACAAAATTGCTTGCGGCTCAACACAGGCATACCGTGGACCGACGAAATTGACCAGGCCATGAAAACCTTGGGGCATTTGGTCAAAATGCAGCTTGCCCGTAAGATT
>JBFRWC010000446.1:0-10280 GCA_051439365.1 Leptolyngbyaceae cyanobacterium | reverse complement strand
CGCTTAAGCGATTCAGGAGATGATCGAGCTTGTGGTACTTATTGCGTTGTACCAGTCGCCACGACTGGTGCGCCAGCACGTTCACCTTAGATTGGGTAATTTCCAATTTCTGATGAATCGATCGAATCTTACGAACTTGGGCGGCGATCGCCGTTTCATGGGTCGGCAGTTGCAAGGAGAGCGACGTACAGAGACGGCGAACATCGGCAACAAGCTGGTGGTAGGTTGGGGTACTCATAGTCTTGGTTCACAACACCCTTTTGTGGATAAAAACCAGTAGTAGAGCGATCGCTGTGATCAATTGAAGAAGGGGTTCAAGAAACGTCTGTACTGACGATTCTCAGACTTCTACCAATTCTCCTGCTCCAAGACGTTGTTACACCAGAATGAAACAAAACACCTCTAAATGGGGCTAGGAGGCTCAACAATAAGGAAACCTGCAACAATCAAGCAAAACTTTGATCCAGAGGAGCAGGCTTGATGACGTTCAAGCGGCCCCACGTGCCTTAAAGTCTTGGTAACTTAAAGCCTTGGTAACTTAAAGTCTCGGTAACTTAAAGTTTCGGTATAAGTGTGATTTATGCTGTTGACATTTCCTACCACCATAGTATAGACACTAACCCTGTCCTTCACAAATCTGACGTAAGATTTCAGAAAATGACACCAAATTCGCCATAAAACTTTATGAAGAAGGTCAGGCTATGGCAACTGTTTCATGCAAAGCAAGTGCCCCCGTCCCTGACCCCAGACGTTAGACTAGGGTTTCAATGAATGCGGCGACCCGCGCTTTAATTTGGTCTCGCACTTCGGGAAAAATTTCTGGTTTTTCAGCCGGATCGTCCAGTTGCCAGTCGTCAAAATGCTCTCGTGTCAACCATTCTGGGGGTAAGCTGACCCCACAGCCACAGAGAGAAATCACCGCGTCAAACTCCTCTGGCTGGAATTCACTGAGGGCATTAGAGGTCTGATCGCTGATATCAATGCCGATGTCTTTCATGGTGGCGATCGCCTCCGGACGCACCTGACTCGCTTCCAACCCAGAGCTTGTGACAGCAATTTTTCCTGCCCCCAGGATCTTGGCAAATCCCTCTGCCATTTGGGACCGGGACGAATTTTTCTTACACACAAACATGACCCGTTTCATCAGCCTATCCACTCTCTTGGTAAAAATAACTACATAATGACTATTTCTGGGTTTCCCCTGGTGTTCTCTGGTTCCCGGTCTCCTGACTGGAAACTCAGCGAAGAGCCTCTGGCCCCAGACAACTGACAGGGTGTGCGCCAAAAATAACTGAGGATTGGGAATTCAAGAAGCTGCAACCATAACAGGATCGGTGCGTTACGCTGGTGCTAACAGCATCCTACGAGTTGACACGTTATTAAATCCTCATTCCTTAACTATCCTAAAGGCCGCGCACACCGGGGATCAGTCAGGGTTGCTTTTTCCGGTTCGCGGGGAAACCAGAAAGCAGTACGTTTGCAAAATTCCACCAGCATGAGCATCACAGGCACTTCAATCAGCACCCCAACGACAGTGGCAAGAGCCGCCCCAGAGTTCAAGCCAAATAAAGTGACAGCGGTGGCGATCGCCACTTCAAAGTGATTACTCGCCCCAATCAAGGCGGCAGGAGCGGCATCCTCATACACCAAACCCATTTTTTGCGCCGCTACATAGGAGATCAAAAAGATAAAATTGGTTTGGAGAAACAAGGGCACTGCAATCAATACGATATGGAACGGGTTATTGACGATCAGTTCTCCTTTGAACGCAAAGAGTAACACCAGGGTAATCAGGAGAGCCGCGATCGCCACCGGACTCAGGTATTTGAGAAATACCTGTTCGAACCACGCCTTCCCCTTGTGGCGCAAAATCCAGGTACGAGACACGGCCCCAGCAAACAACGGTAAACCTACATACACCAATACCGATAGAACAATCGTTTCCCAAGGCACCACCAGGTTATTGGCCGATAGCAGCCAGCCCCCCAAGGGCGCGTACAAAAACAACATGGCGAGGGAATTAATCGCCACCATCACCAGCGTATGCCCCTGATTGCTATAGGACAGATACCCCCACATCAGCACCATTGCCGTACAGGGAGCAATCCCCAGTAGAATCGATCCGGCGATGTAGGAGTTTGCCAGAGTCACCTCCATCCCCCGGATCAGCTCCGTTCCATCCAGTAGCGGTTGAAATAGCCACCCGAGAAAGAACTGAGCAAAGGCCACCATCGTAAAGGGTTTGATCAACCAATTGATCACCAACGTTAGCACCACAGGCTTGGGGGTTTGGGCCGCTCGCTTGGCCTGAAAGAAGTCAATTTTGACCATAATGGGGTACATCATGAAAAACAGGCAGATAGCAATGGGAACGGACACTTGGTAAATACTCATGGCATCCAAGGTTTCGGCAATACCGGGAAAGGTTCGGCCCAAGCTGATCCCGACCACAATGCAGATAAATACCCAAATTGTCAGATAACGCTCAAAAAAGCTCAGGGTTCCCCCCGCTTGAAACACTTTTGAGCTTGGTTTCGTTTGATTCGTCGCCATAGGGATTGATGAGCAATGCTCAGCTAGAGGCACATAAAAATACACTACATCAAATCAAAAAAAGTTGATTTGAATGAGACCATAATATCCCACATGCCATCATTTTATGAATGCTCAGTTGATGGGTATTTTATTTTCTGGCACGTTTCTTAATCGTCTGCACAGACTCGTGGGGGACGCATAGGACTCAGTTGGCGCAGATCGCACAGATACTGTTCTAACAGGGCAAATTGGGGCAAGTTAAGACGGTAGTAAACCCATTTGCCTTGCTGACTTGAGAGCAAGAGACCAGCTTCTTTGAGAGTTTTGAGGTGAAAGGAGAGCTTCGATTGACGGACTTGGAGGCGATCGCACAAATCACAGACGCACAGTTCTTGCTCTCGCAGGAGTTCAATCACCCTCAACCGCAGGGGATCAGAGAGTGCCTTGAATCCCATTTCAAGAGAAATTGATGTGACGGGAGTCGTCGTCGTAGTCGTCATCCGAATATCCTCAACTGGTCTTGCGAGGGAAGGGATCACGCCTTTGGCCGATGTATTCTGTGATCCCTCCATCCTTGTACTCCAATGGTACCGACTCAAGAACGGCTATAAGTTTTAACTATCAAAAGATTCAGCAAGTGTGAGACCATATTTTGCAGACGTGGTATAAGCTTAACAATATGGTGTTCGATTAAAGTATAGATTAACCTCTATAGATTAATATCTATGGATTTGGTAAATGTGAATTTTCGGCAGGTGTTCCGTAGGATACAGGTCAGCAGTCTATCAACGATATACACAACCAGCATGGAGTGAAAACCATGAACAAGTTTGAGTCGAGGCAGTCACAGCCAAAGTTGGATACGGATGAGGGGTGGCTTGTGCAGGTATATGGCAGCAATCGCCGCCTGCTTTATGTCCTAGAACCCTCCCACGGTTGGGTTTTCGTGATCGGTTGCAGCGTTGGTCTACTGTTTTCAGTCATTTGGTTTAACCTCGCCCGCTATAGTCCCCCCTCAGATCCAACCTCACCCACAGAATTGCGAACCAAGCCACCTGCATTACAAGTGGATTAAGGCAACCGCGAGGCTAAGAGAAATCGATATTGCGGCCTCTAGTTTAGACTCTGGCCTACCGAGCACGTTGGTTTGTACCGGCCAATAAATACTAGGAGAGGGGCGGCAGACGAGAGTCACCGCTCCTCTCCCTAATGGTGTTTTTGGGAGACCCGCCCGATCTCCCTCTGAATGCTGCTTGAACGAATGTTTCATGGTGGTCAACGCCGCGATCGCCTTTTTTATTTGTCCTCCCTGATAACTAGAGATGGGGATCATCACATGAAAAAAAAGAAAAACTTATGATTTTGATTTAACATCACACTCCAAATCCATGTTAGAGAGCACAAAAACTTATGCATTTTAGGATAGACTTATTCACATGGAGATTGAGAGCTTAATAGATAATAATCTATAGAAGAGGCATGGGCAGCGATCGCCGTTCAGCCTCATTCGGAAAGCACCTATCTCTGAACATCCTGCCGATTGTTCTCGCGCAACACCTGTGCTGTAGGGGTAAACCCTTTATCCTTACTTGATTCAACTTGCTAACGCTCACTTGTCATAATAATCGCGCCTCGTTTAGAGGGGGCAGAAGGAGGTATTAGTGGATTTTTTATCTGATTTTTTGACGCTCTTCCTGGGGAAGTTGCAGTCGCCGACCCTTGGCTTTTTGATTGGTGGTGTGGTCGTTGCCGCCCTCAATAGTCGGCTAACCATTCCAGATTCGATCTATAAGTTCATTGTCTTCATGCTGCTGATCAAAGTGGGTCTGAGCGGTGGGATAGCGATTCGTAATGCCAATCTGGTGGAGATGCTATTGCCCGCCCTATTCGCGGTGGCGACCGGGGTTGTCATCGTATTCATTGGCCGCTACACCCTAGGGCTAATGCCCGGGGTCAGAGTGGTCGATGCGATCGCAACTGGAGGATTGTTTGGCGCGGTGAGTGGTTCGACTCTTGCTGCAGGTCTAACGATCATGGAATCGGAGCAATTGTCATACGAGCCTTGGGCGGCGGCACTCTATCCCTTTATGGATATCCCCGCCCTAGTGACGGCGATCGTGGTAGCCAGTCTTTATGTCAGCAAGCAAAAGCAGCTAGAGATGGCAGCAGAGCAGCGCAGTAAGCAGGAATATCATGGCGAGGAATATTACGGCGACCAGAGCAGTACCACCGTGCTCAGCCAGCAACCTGGGGAACCAGAGGAAAAGGTTGCAATCTGGCCCATTATCCAGGAAAGCCTCCAGGGGTCTGCCCTATCCGCTCTCTTGCTGGGTCTAGCGCTAGGTATCCTCACTCGTCCGGAAAGTGTTTATGAGAGTTTCTTCAATCCCCTCTTCCGAGGACTGCTTTCAATCTTGATGCTAGTCATGGGAATGGAAGCCTGGGCACGGTTAGGGGAACTGCGTAAAGTGGGTCAGTGGTACGCTCTATACGCCTTTTTTGCACCCCTATTGCATGGATTCCTTGCCTTCGGTCTTGGCATGATTGCCCACCAACTGACAGGGTTTAGCCTTGGTGGTGCTGTTATCCTCGCTGTGATTGCGTCCTCCAGTTCTGATATCTCTGGTCCGCCTACGCTACGGGGCGGAATTCCCAAAGCGAATCCCTCGGCCTATATTGGTGCCTCCACAGCCGTTGGAACGCCTGTTGCCCTTGCCCTTGGCATCCCTCTCTTCATTGGGCTAGCTCAGGCTCTGGGTGGTTGAATCCCAAACGTCGCCTTTCCCCCAGTTCGGCGACTGACACGGCAGCTAACACGGCAGCTAATTTGCGCGATACTCCTATCTGGAGTGGTGTTCGTTCCATCGCGCCTCGTGCTGCCGTTTTTCATTCTGAGCGTCTGTGTAGTTCAATGAGTTTATACGTAAGGAGGTAATCAACATGGCCAAGCCAGCTAAAAAGCTTGTTATCATCACCGAGAAGTTGCTGCTAAAAAAGATCGGCAAGATCATTGATGCATGTGGAGCGACAGGCTACACCGTGATTGAAACGGGTGGTAAAGGGAGTCGTAACGTGCGCTCGTCAGGGCAACCCAGTGTTTCAGATACTACCTCAAATATCAAGTTTGAGGTGCTAACTGATAGTCGAGATCTGGCCTTAGAGATCGCGGATAAGGTTGCGGCGAAATATTTCATCGATTACGCAGGCATCGCCTACATCTGTGACGCGGAAGTGCTTTACGCTCACCAGTTCTGTGGGCCAGATGGCTGCTGACGCGAGACGACCATTGCCACAAAGTAACCGTTGATGTGAGACAACAGCCATCTAAAAAGCCGGAGCATAACCCCGGCTTTTTCCCAGACAATCGGGAACCGCTCACTTGGGTCAATGCCCAGATTGACGGAGAGCAGTGGAGTTGGTGGATTGGAGCGATCGCCCTGCTTGAAGGGGAGTACGCTAAATTCTTTCGATTTCATCACTCTTATGGGAGGATAGTCGGGGCCGTTTCTACAGTGAGCCAGAACGCAATGAGTACGCACAATAAACCAATGATCGGGGTTGTCGGAGGAATAGGGCCATATGCAGGGATCGATCTGGTCAAGAAAATCTTCGATCAAACCAAGGCAACATGCGATCAAGATCATCTACCCGTATCCATGTTGTCCGTACCTCATTCAATCCAGGACCGAACCGAATTTCTGTTAGGGAAATCTGAGATCAATCCTGCGTTAGCCATCTCAGAAGTCATCGGTGACTTATACAAAAGTGGAGCATCAGTCATTGGGATGCCCTGCAATACGGCCCATGCAGCTCCGATATTCAACGAAATTGTCCAGCGAATCCCAAAAGAGATAAAACTGGTTCACTTGATTGATGAAGTCGCAAAATATATCAAAGAGCAGTACCCATCCGTCATGAATGTGGGTGTCTTGTCCACAACCGGAACCATTATGTCAAATATTTATCCGGACTGTTTATCCCAACATGGCTTGGCTGGCGTTCAAGTGTTAGAAGAAATCCAAGAACGGCATGTTCATCCAGCTATTTACAGTCCAGTTCATGGAATCAAAAAGCAGTCAAACCCTGTCACTGACCAAGCAAAGGAGGGTTTACAGATCGGAGTAGACTATTTGCTCGGACAAGGCGTAGACGTAATTGTTTTGGGCTGTACGGAGATTCCTCTGGCCTTAACAGAGGCTAACATCAAGGGGATACCGTTAATCGATGCCACCAAGGTTCTGGCTCGTGCTTTAATTCTGGAGGCTGCCCCTGAGGCTCTACTTGAATGAGGGTTTGCCCATCTCAAGCTTCTGGAGATTTCTGAGTGCCGGAATCGGTCGGCCTTGGCCATTGAACCACCACTTCAGACCCAATCAACACGAGAGAGCCAAATACAATCCCTGCCACCATGATATCCAAGGCGGCGTTCCCAACCAGCCAATCGGGCCAAATCAGGGAAACGCACAACACCATAACGGAGACAAGGCTGCCCACGCCCAATGCCAGTTGGACAGCGATCGCTGAAAACTCGTACCGTTGGGTTTGGGCCAACCAGTAGGCCACGAAGGGAACCAAGGCTGCGCCAACGTATGCGGCTGGGAACGTCACAATCAGACCAATGATGGCTCCTCCTTTGAGAGCGATCGCCAACCCAATCAGTGCATTGACACTAGCGACCAAGCCCACGGTCCAGGCATTGGCCTCAAACCAGCCGAAATCCAAGATCGTTTTAGTTTGTACTCGCAGAATGGTGCTGCCGGACCCCAATGCGGGAACGACCAGGGCGGCAATTAAGGCAATCCCAACCGGCTGGGTCGGACCGCCCCCAACCCAGGCCAAAATATAGGAGATACTTTCCTTGCCTCCCACCTCAGCAGGAAGAATGCCAGAGTGTTGGGCGGCCACCACCACCACTGAGGGCAAAAATGCCATTGCCATCAGGGCCAATGCCCCCAAAGTACAGCCCCAATATAGCGATCGGGTATCCTTGGCCTGCACCACATACTGCTGATATTTCATGTCCATCATCACAAAGATGACCGTGGATAGCCCGACACCGATGGCTGTCGCTGGATCGAGAGACTGGAAAGCCGGGACAAAATCTAGGGGCGATCGCACATAATCTCCCACACAATGTAAAGCCCACAGACTATAGATGAGAGCGCCCAAGTTCAGAAACAGCAAGGCTCGAAATACCCAACTGACTTTTTCCGTGGGCAACAGGGATAGGACCAAAAATAACCCCGTCAAGACAACCATGGCGGGGTTAACAGGAACATTTAAGACTTTGAGAATAAAGGCTCCTGCCAAAACCTGGGCCGCTTCTATGCCAATGATGGATATCCATGACATGAATGCGATGATGGCCTTACTTTGGTGACCGTAGCGATCGCCCAGTAACGTCCAAATTTGTTCAATTTCATGCCAGTAGAATCCGGCCAGCAGCAATATCAATGCTGCCCCAACTCCAATAGACAGGGGATATAAACTTCCCGCTAAGCCAACGTCAAACGCGGCTTCTGCCGTCCCTAACAAAAAACCTGACCCATACTGGGCTGACACTAATAGAACTGCGAGGGAAAAGATCCCTAACTTACGATGCTTTTCTGCTGCTGGCGTATTCACGTGTTGTAAACAGTTACATCTGCTACATTCTCTGCTCCCTTATCCTAAAGCTTTTTGAAGAAGGTGCCACAGGACAAATCAGAATATATGTGATCCTTTCTAGACAATGTAGAGAGGGATGATTGCTTGTGGCGCAAGGCTGTCCGGGTTAGCACTCTCCATCTATTGCTTCGTATCACCAGCATAGGTGAATTAAATTCCACTAAAGTCTGGACAGCAAAGATTACATCGTGTAGTATAGTCATAGATGCTCAGCGCTAGCTGCCTAACGGCATCCGTTACGATATTCACGCAACCATTAACCACTTTCAAGGGCCATACCTTCAAGTATCATGTTTTCCCGATTCTCCTGGACCTTACTCAGCGCGATCGCCCCTCGCCGGACTCCATGTCCGACCGAGATTGCTCGGCTGACTGGTGTTAGGGAGTTTTTGGCATTGATGGGGACTTTGTGCCCGACCACTTCAGAAACAACGGCAGTGGCGGGCGATCGCGTAATTGGTGTCAATGAGATTGATGGTAATAGTCAGGGTAGCTTGGGAGCTGGATTCAGAACCCTCCAACACGATACCCTGCAGGGCGATCGCTCTGGTCACAATAGTTTGCGGCATCACGGGCTGTGCCATCAACGCCAGAGTTGGCTGATACACATTATCTTGGAGACAATTCAGGGTAGCAGTTTTAGATCCGTAGTAGATACCTGTTTTGGCTCAGCCAGAACTTCGATGTTTGCTATTCCAGCATTTAATTTAGCCGCATCAGATATTGGCAAGCCAAGCGAATATCTCAGTGACTTGGGGTTTGAACTAGCCCCTGACGCAGCGGCTGACGTGAAACAACCGACGAGCGGGAGGCATAGGCTTAGTCCTATACCTGCATAAGCACAGTAACAGCCCAACTGTTCTGCCCCCGCTCTTGATACCAAGAGCGGGGGTTGTTGTTTAAGGGCAAGTGATTAGTTGAATTCACAGGTTAACCCAGTTATGAGCGACTGAATTCACAAGTGACCGATTCTACAGTTTAAGCAATGGCCTTGGAGGCAACCCACCATGCAATCCCCCATACAATCCCTGACAAACCCAACAATTCCGTCTATTCTGCATCACAAAGTAGTGGTGTTTTCCTGCACTTATTTGCCTGTAGCACGGGTCAACATTAAGCGAGCGATCACCCTTTTGCTCACTGGACGGGCGGAATCGCTGGATATGGGCAGTGGCAAAAGTTGGAAGGTGCGATCGCCCAATTTTGTCCTCCATGTGCCCGAGTACATTCGCCTAACCACCAGCGATCCGAAACGTAAGTGGAAGGTGCCTCCAGTGAATCGGCGAGAAGTTCTACGGCGTGACAACTACGCTTGCCAATACTGTGGCAGTAAGAAGCGTCTCACCCTGGACCACGTGGTGCCGCGATCGCAAGGCGGACCCCATACGTGGGATAACGTTGTCACTGCCTGCGAACCGTGCAATGCCTCCAAGGGCGCGCGCACCCCCCAAGAAGCAGGGATGGTCCTCAAGACTAAACCCAAAGCACCGATTCACCCGGCGATCGCCTTTGCCGAAGAGTTTTGGAATCAGCAAGATACGCGATCGTTTTTTCAGCCTGATGAAGTGACAGAGTGATAGTGGGGAGGTGAGATGGCGTAGTAGTGGGATGGTGTGGTAGTGAGATGGAGCGTGAGATAAAGAGCAATGATGCTACTTATCTCTTACCCACCCACTCACCCACCCACCCACTCACCTACTCACCCACCCACCCACTCCCCAAACCCCCAAATCCGAAAAAGGAGACTACTAACCCATGTTGAAACTCAACTACACCGATCTTGGTTTGCACATGGAACAGGTCGCTGCGCCCATCGACGTGGTGGTGGCACAGTACGTCCTGATTGCCATGCGGTTAGGGAAGTCTATGCACGTAGAGCAGAGTCGTGCCTCATTTTTGATGCCAGCAGAGTCTCCTGTGTTGAAGCGACTACAGGATGTATTACGCCAGGGTGGTGACTGCTATATGGCTGCTGGTGATGTGGCGATCGCCCCTGTGGATCACGCATTTGTCGAAATCACCATGACGGGTACTTGGATGAGCGAGTCTTTGAACAGTGACGTTGGTGTATTCCTAGC
>JBFRWC010000445.1:0-7353 GCA_051439365.1 Leptolyngbyaceae cyanobacterium | reverse complement strand
CCCCGTGGCCCAGAGCAACGCCACCAATTTGACCGATGGCTTAGATGGACTCGCCGCTGGCACCTCAGCCCTGACGTTTGTGGGGTTGGCGATTTTAACGGCAGACCAATTCCCTGACCTGATGATTTTGAGCGCTTGCCTCAGTGGAGCTTGCCTGGGATTTCTCTGCTACAACCGTAATCCCGCAGCCATCTTTATGGGAGATACGGGTTCCCTGGCCATTGGCGGAGCGATGGCGGCGATCGCCCTCATCGCAGGCCAACTTTTTGGCTTATTCATTCTCAGTGGCATTTTCTTTGCCGAATCGTTATCGGTGATCGCCCAAGTTAGCTATTACAAAGCCACCAAAAACGACGAGGGAGTTGGCAAACGCCTGCTGAAGATGGCTCCACTCCACCATCATTTTGAACTATCGGGGTGGTCGGAATTGAAGGTGGTCGGCGTATTTTATAGCGTTACCGCAGTGTTCTTGGGTCTGGCCATTGGCCTGGGTGTGTACTTTCCTTAACCCTAGTGACTCAACATTCGTGAACCATTCCTATCAGCGTGCTGTAGATAACATCCCCCAAGGACTGGTTGGCAGTATGTTCATGGATAGTTTCGGTTTGTAGTACAATGGTCATTAGCACGAGAGACTCATATCAACGGCTGTTGGGGCAGTACTGTAACTGCTGGGCCGGTTGATAAAGTGCATCATGATAGTACATCATGGTCTGTGGTTTGCGTTGAAGAAGTTGTGATTACCCAGCTAGGGTGATTGATTTGGAATATCCCTTGCAGTCATTGCAGGAGAGTCGCTGGTTTAAGCTGATCTGTGGTGCTAGCTTTCAGCATCTGCCTGCGGTACGAAGTTTGACATTAGCGTATGGGTTAGCGGGTGCCGATTGCATTGACGTGGCCGCTGATCCTGTTGTCGTTGCGGCGGCCCGTGATGGCATTCGGTCCTTGCATGAGGTCCGCCACCGCTTCCCAGATTTACCCGTAGGTCATGGCAGAGGCCAGCAGGATTTTCGACCGACGATAGTCCGGTCTGTGCCGTGGTTAATGGTCAGTTTGAATGATGGCGATGACCCCCATTTTCGCAAGGCCACGTTCGATCCGGCTCGCTGTCCAGTGGATTGCGATCGCCCCTGCGAAACCATTTGTCCCACTCATGCCATTGCCTTTGCTGATGGGCCACCTGATCGATCTATGGCCCATCCTCCTGCCATATCTGAACCCTCAGGAGTGATCCGCGATCGCTGCTATGGATGTGGCCGCTGTGTGCAGGTCTGTCCCGTTCAGCAGATCACCACAGATTCTTACACGGTCTCGGCAGGCGCGATCGCCCCGGAAGTATTGCCGCTGGTGGATGCAGTTGAAATTCACACCCAAATTGGCCGCACCGATGCCTTTGCTGCTCTGTGGCAACATCTGCAACCCTATCTCCCGTCTCTTAAACTAATAGCAGTGAGTTGTCCCGGTGGAGAAGGATTTGTGGAGTATTTGCGATCGCTTTACGCCATCATGACCGATGGAGGTTGTCAACCGCTGCCCTGCCCCAATCTCTGGCAGACAGACGGTCGGCCCATGAGCGGTGACATTGGTAGGGGCACCACCCATGCCGCGATTCGGCTGGCCCAACAGGCGATCGCCGCTGAATTACCCGGATTGATTCAACTCGCTGGAGGGACCAATGATTACACCGTTCCCAAGTTGCGAACTCTAGGGCTGTTGCCCCATCCCTCTCTGGCAGGGGTAGCCTATGGTAGCTACGGACGAAAAATTCTCACCCCCGTCCTGGATGTTCTAGAGCAGCGCCAAGGCGACCAGCGGCATTACCCCCTAGAGTCGGCCCCAGATCTGCTGCAAGCCGCTGTTCATTCGGCTCACTGGCTGGTCTCGCAGATTAAGTTGTCTTCTCCCTCTCCCATGCTTGATGAACCGTTGAGTGTGAGTCCCGGCACTATGCCTGGATCGACCCTCAATCTGGTTTAGGTCCGACATCCTGTAGTCATCTGTACAGTTTTCTGAATTTATGGCGCTAAACCGTCCCGATCGTCTCGATCCAACTCTATCTAGTCCCGAGTCCGTAACCCCTGAAGCTCCAGCCACTGACTCTCTGAATCTGGAGATGGTGGAGCGAGTGGCAGCGGATGATTTGGATCAGCTCCTGACCGTTCTCCCTCATCCCATTGCTGGGGCGATCACCCAGCACCCCGACAAAGATCGCCTAGTGGAAATCATCATGGACTTGGGCCGCCAGCCAGAGGTGCGATTTCCTGATCGAGCCGAATATTTGTCTGATGATCTGATTACCGCAGCGGATTTGCGTCTCTGTGTGGAGCAAATTGGCCAATTTAGCGGCGATAATCGGGCTGGAATTGAACGAACGCTCCACCGCATCAGCGCCCTACGGAACCGATCGGGAGAAGTGATTGGCCTGACCTGTCGGGTGGGTCGGGCTATCTTTGGCACCATTGGCATGATCCGCGACTTGGTGGGCTTGGGCCAGTCGATTCTGCTGCTCGGTCGTCCTGGTGTGGGTAAAACCACCGCACTGCGAGAAATTGCGCGGGTGTTGGCGGATGATTTGGGCAAACGGGTGGTGATTATCGATACCTCCAATGAGATTGCAGGAGATGGAGATATTCCCCATCCCGCCATTGGACGAGCGCGACGGATGCAGGTGGCTCGGCCTGAATTGCAGCACCAAGTCATGATTGAGGCGGTGGAAAATCATATGCCAGAAGTGGTGGTGATTGATGAAATTGGCACCGAGTTAGAAGCGTTGGCGGCTCGCACCATTGCGGAGCGGGGAGTGCAATTAGTGGGGACGGCCCATGGCAATCAGATTGAAAACTTGATTAAAAATCCAACCCTCTCGGATTTGGTGGGAGGCATTCAGTCAGTGACCTTGGGCGATGATGAAGCTCGACGGCGAGGAAGTCAGAAAAGCGTGCTGGAGCGCAAAGCCCCACCCACCTTTGACATTGCGATCGAAATGCTGGAGCGGTATCGCTGGACCGTCCATGAAAATGTGGCCAGTACGGTAGATAGTCTGCTGCGGGGTCGCCGCCCTAATCCCCAGGTGCGAACGGTTGGGGATGCTGGCAAGGTGGAAGTCAGTCGGGAAGATCCGACGGCCCCTTATCCTCCCAATGCACCGTTGGCCACGGAGTCAGCTTGGAAAGAACGCGGGGAGCGATCGCCCAAAAAAAAACGGGGATGGCGCAGCTCTGGGCGGATGAATCCCTTACCGTCTTCTGATCAAGGGGGCACCAGTGGGATTCCGTTGTCCACGGCTCCGGTGACCCCTCCCAGTCCCCATCAACAATTTGACCGCTTGCTTCAGGAGTCCTTTGCGCGATCGCCCGAATCGTCTGAGACGTTGGCGCAGCCCTTGGACCTGGGTGCCATTCCTGCTGCCCAAGATCCAGAGTCATTGCACCTTGGTCCCAATGGGGAAGACTTGCCCCTCCATGTTTACCCCTATGCCGTGAGTCGTCATAACCTGGAGCAGGTGGTCCAGACCTTGGAGATGCCCATTGTGTTCACCAAGGACTTAGATGAGGCCGATGCCGTGTTGGCCCTACGGAGCCATGTCAAAAATCATTCCAAACTGCGCCATTTAGCCAAAGTTAGGCAATTGCCGATTTACACGGTAAAAACCAACAGTATGCCCCAAATGATTCGTGCGTTGCGGCGAATGCTGCGGCTCGATGATACGGATGGGGCTGATTCCGTCAACTTAACGCTCTTTAGCAAACATGGGGATGAGAACGAATTGGAGGCCCTGGAAGAGGCTCGGTTAGCGGTGGAGCAGATTGTGATTCCCAAGGGGCAACCCGTGGAATTGTTACCCCGTTCCGCCATGATTCGCAAGATGCAACATGAACTGGTCGAACACTATCGGTTGAAGTCCTCTAGCTTTGGGGAAGAACCCAACCGCCGTTTGCGGATTTATCCAGCTTAATGAGCTGAGGCAGCATGAACATCCTAATTGTGGAAGATGAGGCTGAAATTAGCCAACTAATTCAGCTCTACTTGGAGAAAGAGGGGTTTACCTGCCACGTCTGTCGGGATGGGTTGACAGCGATCGCTCAATTTGAGTCGCTGCAACCGGATTTGATCATCCTCGATCTGATGTTGCCGGGACTGGATGGACTAGAATTCTGCGCCCGGATTCGGCAAAAGCCAGGGGCGAAAGATCCCTATATTCTCATGCTCACGGCGCGGGGGGAAGAACTAGACCGAATCATTGGTCTCTCTACGGGGGCGGATGACTACATGGTCAAACCCTTTAGCCCCAGGGAATTAGTGGCGCGGGTCCGGGCCTTATTGCGGCGGACCTTACGCCAAGGAGGCCAGAGCCAAGGCTACCGCACTCCCCACTTTTTTGTTGATGTCGATCAGCGCGTGGCCCAGCGATCGCTCCCCAACCAACCAGAAGAAACCCTGGAATTAACCACTCTGGAATTTGACTTGCTAGCCACCTTTCTGAGTTATCCCGGTCGCGTTTGGAATCGGGGCCAATTGATTGAAAAATTGTGGGGTAGTGACTTTTTTGGGGATGAGCGCGTTGTCGATACCCACATTGCCCGCCTCCGCAAGAAAATTGAACCCGATCCGGCCCATCCCCAATTTGTCAAAACCGTGATTGGGGTCGGGTATAAATTTGAAGACGGCTAACTGGCAAGACGACTAACCCACAAGATGGCTACACTAGGAAATGGCAAAGTGGGTTGTTAGATGACAAGAGCGAGAGCAAAAACGGCATTGGATCATTATGGCGAAACTGGGATTGCGATCGCGTCTATTTTGCTCTCATCTACTGGTCATGCTGGTGGGACTATTAACCCTCGTGGTGATCGGCAAAGTGTCCTCGCCTCGCTTTTTCATCGTTCATCTCCAGCGAATTGAGGTGGATGGCTATTCCATCAGTCGGGTGAAAACCCGGCTGACCCAAGGCTTTGAGTTAGCTTGGAGTCGGGGGGCTTTATGGTCCCTGGCGATTGGGGCTACCGCTGCAGGGGGGTTGAGTTATCTCCTCTCCCAGCGCATCGTGCGCCCCCTGATTCAAATGGAAACCATCACCCAAAAATTATCCTCTGGCCAACTAGACGAACGGGTGCCGACCAGTGAAATCCCCGAACTCAACCGATTAGGAGCTGGCTTTAACCAAATGGCCGCAACGTTAGAAGGGGTGGAACAACGTCGCCGCGATTTGGTGAGCGACCTGACCCACGAACTCCGAACTCCGTTGACGATTCTAGATGGTTATCTAGAAGGGTTAAGTGATGGCACTATCGAAGCCTCGCCGGATATCTATGACTTGCTGGGGCGGGAAACTCGCCGCATTCGTCGGTTGGTGGACGATATGCAAGAGCTCTCCAAAATGGAGGCGGGGTATTTGCCCATTCAGGCCCGATCCATGCCCCTCAAGCCCCTGCTCGATACCTTGCTGCAAAAATTTGCCGAGCAGTTGCTGAGTTACGATAGCCCGGTGTTGGATGTGGATTACGAACCCGATACGCCCAACGTGATGGCAGACCCCGCCCGGGTGGAGCAAATTTTGGTGAATTTAATGGGCAATGCCATTCGCTACACTCCCGCTGGCTTTATTAAAATTCGGGTGTGGAATGAACGCCATTGGGTCTGGGTCGCCGTGGCGGATACAGGTATGGGCATTGCTGAGCAGGATCTCCCCCATGTGTTTGAGCGATTCTGGCGGGCCGATCGATCCCGCGATCGCCATTCCGGAGGCACAGGCATCGGGCTAGCCATCTCCAAACGCCTAGTGGAACTTCAAGGCGGCACGATCACAGTACAAAGTGAACTCAACAAAGGCAGCATCTTCCGCTTTTCCCTACCCGTCGCCTTCTAACTCTATGGGTTTTATGAGATCTTCTAATATGAGCTGCCGATGCAACTGCAAAGCAGAGGCCCACACTCGATACCCATTGTCGCTTAAGTGCAGTCCATCCGTCGTCAAATCCAGACGTAAATTCCCTACCGCATCGCTAAAGAGGGGCTGCAAATCTAGATAGCTCACGTCCTCTTCCTCAGCCATCTCAGCTAACTGCTGATTCAACTGCTGGATGCGCTCATTGGGCACGGCCAGCAGTTGGGCTTTGCCTTCCCAGGTGCTGCGATCGCCTGCATGGGGCAGAATGGTCTGCACCACAATGGGCACATCCGGATGCATCTGCTTTAACTCTTGGATAATGATGCGGTGATTGGCGAGCACCGTGTCGTCGCTCACCTCCCGAATCAGATCATTAATTCCAATCATTAAGTACATCACCCTGGGTTCAGTATCCGCAATCAAGTCCAAGCGTCTGAGTAATCCGGCGCTGCCTTCCCCCGAAATGCCCTGATTGAGCCACGTCACTCCAGGGGGTAATAACTCATAGGGAAACCATAGACTAATGGAATCTCCTAAGAGAATACTGAGATTGGGCGGGGCACTGTTGGCAGCGGCGATCGCTTCCCGTTCTAGCTGCGCCACCCACTCTTGATAGGTCCAGCGATGCTTGGGTCCTAAGTGTGTTTCGCCCTCAGAACTTCCCTCAGAATGGTCTGGCCCGTCGGGATTGGGATTAATCCACTGGGATGGGGGTGTGGGGAGATAGGGCGGGTTGTTTTCACTGGCCGCTGCAGAAGAGAAAGAGAAATTGACAGGAAGGCGATCGCGGCCCAGCCAAATTAGTGCGCTGACCAAAAAAATATTGATTCCTAAGGACACCAGCAGCCATCTGGAAGCGATGCGAGATCGGGGCGCATGAACCGAGAACCTACGCGATCGCTGAGACGATCGCCGCCAATTGTACAGTTGGCTATCCATAGCGAGTCAACGTTTGCTTACATCACAGCACATTAACACAATCCACCCTGTCCCCCACGTTACCCAAGTAACAGTAAGTGAGTGTTCATACAGTATAGAACCTGCGTATTATTCTCACCAGTAAAGTCAGACGTTTCGTTACGAAAAGAACTGGGGGGGCTACCCCAATGGGTTTCGAGGAAACGCCATCAAGTCCCTCTACTCCCTTGCTCGAATATGAATGCTGAAAACCCCGGCTCCTGAAAGAAACCAGGGTTCTAGCCTAAAACCCTCATAGCAGGGTTAAGCTTCTACACCCGCTCCACTGGGGCAGAGGCTGGAACACTGTTCGCATCTTTCACAAAGCCACTGTAGGCTTCCATGCCATGCTCGGCAATGTCCAGACCGATCAACTCGTCCTCCTCAGAGACCCGAATACCTACAGTCGCTTTCAGGATGCCCCAGAAAATCGCAGAGGCCCGCACCGTAAATGCGCCCACCGCCACAACGCCCAAAAGCTGCAAGCCCAACTGGCTCAAGTTCCAGGC
>JBFRWC010000444.1:0-3646 GCA_051439365.1 Leptolyngbyaceae cyanobacterium | reverse complement strand
GAGAGGAGGTTCCCAGGCGATGCGGCAGGTGGGGTCAGTCCCATCCGATCTAGAACATCATCAGCCCGTGAGATGTAGTCCGAAAACAGAGAGGCATCGCGCTCATCTTGGCGATCGCGCCGGGGTTGAGCATCGGGGTCATTTGTTCCGGCATCCTCTGCGTCAGCCTCTGGGCTGTCTTCCAGGTTATTCCACCAAAAGTCGCCACCTTCTCCATCTGTTTCCCCGTTGCTCCCGCTGCCACTCAGGAGACCCGCGCCATCAGTGTCTGTTGCCCCAGCGGGTTCCGGGGCGATCGCGTCCGCCTCTGGGTCTGCCGCACCCAATCCAATGCCGATACTCGTGTCACTGGCCTCTTCTTCCGCAATTTCCCAGCCGCGCAATTCCTGTAACTCCGGATCATTGGACAGCGGGATCTCGCTTGCCTCGGCATCGAAATCGGACACACTAGTCTCTTCCAGTTCCTCGGAGCTAATGCTGACCCGATAATAATCGGCAATGAGCAGTCCAGTGAGCATCAACACAAAGGACGATATCCAAAACATCGGTTTTGTAAAGACCCAAAACCGAGACTTCCAACGATTGAGTGGGGCTGAATCATGTTTAGAAGACGACATGGGATTTCCTCTTACCTAAGCGATCTAAAACGACGTAGCAACAAGATATATACACACTCAATACACAACACCACACCAAAATAAACGAAATGGGGCAATTAGCGTAGGCTGAATCAAACGAGGTCTTTTCCTCCACTATGACAAGGTTAGCGATTCGCTCGGATCAGTAGAAACCCTCCAATTGACAAGCCTGTAACATTTGGTATCCATGCAGCCACAATGGGGGGCAGAATATCCGCGTGGGCTGTGGCGTTACCAATGGTCAATAACGTGTAGTACACAAAAATAATTACTAGGCTGATGGCAAAACTGGGTGCCCGTCCAGTGCGTCGTAATCGACTGCCCAAGACCGCTCCTGTCAAACCAAATACCAAGCAAGCAAATGGCAAGGCATACTTTTGATGAATCCCAAAAAGCAGTCGTCGTAATCGAGTACCGCTACCCTTTTGGCGCAAAATTCTGACCCGTTCCCAGGCTTCGGCCAAGTTCATCTCTTCTGCCTCCCGTTTGCCGACCGAAGCAATGTCTAAAGGCGTACGGGGTAACTGGAGTTGCTGTTCCTCAAATCGCAAGATATTGCCATAGGAACCATCATCATCCACGAGATAGATCGTGCCATTGGAAAAATCCCACCGTTCATCTCTGGCATTCCACACCCCGGATTCTGCATTAACAATTTGCCCTAGTTGATCTTGGCTAAAATCAAGAATCGTAAGGTTATACATGGTCTGGCCATCAAATCGTCGGGCATAAAACATCCGCGATAAGACCTCTTCAGAGCGTCCGTCAGGCTGAGTCTCCTTTTCATATTCCTGGTACAAGATATCTCGTTCTTGAAAGTTTGGTAGCTCTCCCCGACCGCGAATCTCGTTGTCCATGATGGTGACTTGGTAGTTGGCGGCAGGCACGATGAGCTCATTGAACATGAAGGCAACTCCTGTCACGATTAGGCTCATGATGATCGCAGGTAGAATAATGCGGCTAATTCTAATTCCTGCCCCTTTGAGCGCTACCAGTTCGCTGTCGCTGGAAAAGCGACTGTAGGTCATCAATGTTGCCAACAACACTGACATCGGAAACGAGTACGAGATGTACTCAGGGAGCTTGAGAATCAGTACTTTGATCACGATACTGAGGGGGATGCCATATTCTGAGACGCGCCGAATGAGGTCAAACAATTCGCCGACGGAAACCCCCAAGGCTAAAAAAGCGCCCACGCCGAACAGGAAGGGGGGAACTAATTCCATCAAAATATATCGATCCATGATCGATATCGGCCATTTCCATCTCATTGGGGGCGATTTGGGGACCGAAATTCTAGGGGGAGAGGGTTGAGAAATACCTGAGGCCATAATGAGTGATTGTGTTCCAGACGAATAATATTTGCGAGTAACACTTGCGAATAACACTTGCGAATAACACTTGCAATCCAAGGCTAGCAGTTCCCCCTGCAAGTCGCCGCTAGAATTCACTAAGGCTGAAAATTTTTTCCAAGATAATACTGACGCACTAGAGGATTGGCATAGAGTTCATCGGCGTTCCCCCCTGCTAGAATCTCTCCATCTCGCAAGATATAGGCGCGATTGGTAATGTCTAGGGTTTCCCGGACATTGTGGTCGGTGATCAGAATACCAACATGGCGATCGCGGCACAGGTTGGATAGAATATCTTGAATTTCAGCTACTGCAATCGGATCAACTCCGGTGAAGGGTTCATCCAGAAGAAGAAACTTGGGACCATGGTTTCCCGCTGCCAATGCCCTTGCTAACTCCGTGCGGCGGCGCTCCCCCCCCGACACTTGACTGCCCAAGGTACGGGCCACTGATTCCAGGCGAAACTCTTTGAGCAAGGCACGAAGGCGATCGCCATGTTCATTCTTGGGCACATCGGTTTGCTGCATCACCAGCAAAATATTATCAGCTACAGTGAGGTGGCGAAAGATGCTAGCTTCCTGAGCCAGGTAACCAATGCCCAACCGTGCTCGTTGGTATAAGGGTAAGTGAGTAATTTCCATGTCATTGAGCCATACTGCACCCCGACTGGGCTGTTCTAGCCCTGTGGCAATATAGAAGGTCGTGGTTTTGCCTGCACCATTGGGGCCGAGTAAGCCAACGACTTCTCCTTGAAACACGGACAAACTCACGCGATTGACAATCGCCCTCGCTCCATACGATTTATGGATATTGTCCAAGACCAGTTTCACGATTTTGTTTACCCACTCCCTTGATTTGGCTGATGGTGTTGGCTGATGGTGTTAGACGGCGCTATGGGATAGCACCCCACAGCCCGTCAAATTCGTCTCAGGTCCAGTGCTAAGCCTGAATGTCTGCAACGACATACGACCTAACTCTGTACAGCGGCAACCCTGTTTGTCATGACAGTTTAGTCTGTTTAGTCTGCTGTCGGTCGCTACTATCTTAACAGCGTGTATCGTCCCATCCTAGCAGAGGGCGATCGCGCCTCTTGGTTGAATCTTAGGTGCTTTAACCATGAAGTTGAGCCTGATTTGCAAAAGGGCATTGAAACAATTGATAAGGAAATCCAATGCGGTGGAAATAATCAGGGGCAATGGTGCAAGTAACTTTAGCCTTACGGTTGGGTCGTCGTACTTGTAACGTTGGTGGGTAGTCTTTGGTTTTCATTCCAGGGGAGGCGATCGCCCACAGGTTCAGGGGGAGCGGTAACTCATGGGAAGCCGCTTGCAACTGCTGCCAAGCCTTGTCATAGCTATCGGTTCGATCGATAAAAATAAGATGGGCTGGACGTTCTCCCAGTTGGGGATAGTGATTTTCCACTTCTAGGGCAAAGCTCAGGCCTAAGGCCACTTCTTGCAGCGATCGGTAACTCACTGCCACCAACAGCGATTGATCGGGAAATTGGGCCATGTCTTGGGCGACTCGGTGGGGAGAGTAGCCTTTTTGGAAAACAACGCCGTGGATGGTGAAAAGGGTGCTGAGGAAGGCAGCGAGGAAGGCGGTGAGGAGTGGGGGAGGGGGGGAGCGGGGGAGTGAGGGAGGGGGGGAATGGGG
>JBFRWC010000443.1:0-2602 GCA_051439365.1 Leptolyngbyaceae cyanobacterium | reverse complement strand
GGGTAGCATCATGGTTCTTTTGCTTGAAAAGTTTTTTGGTAGTAGCTTGGTTGGAGCCATCAACAGCGGCGGCATCATCGGGGGATTCCAGTTCAAATGGGACACAGTTAAACTGCAATGAGCCTGTTGGTAAGACATCGAGGGTTGCTGACTGACTGACCGATTCCGACTGAATCTGACTAGCTTCAATTTCAAACGGATAAATCTGGTTAATGGCCTCGCCGGATGAGGGAACTTGGCAGACAAACAAAACCTCACGCTGTTCCTGAGCCGCTAACAGCACTCGGTGCTTATAGCCATCAACGAGCCACGATTGGGGCAAGCCATTGAGCAACAGTTGAATATTTGCCGTATTGCGGTTGGGGTTTTCCACCTGCACTGCAATTTCCACTAAATCACCTGGTATCGCTTCAAATGTAGTGTTAGACAAAGAGAGGATGGGCGGCACTACTCCCGACCCGTCTACGACTAAATTGATAATTTGTCGATCGTCTTCTCCTAATTCCACACAGATAATATTCACCCCAAGTTTCATCTTTCCGGTAAACCCACCGGAGACAGGGGGTAAGTCTAATAAAGTCACAAGAAATCGAGCCTGATCCCCAGCGGGAAGTTTGACCGACAGATCGGGGGTGAGCCGATACCAATCCCGCGAACTTTTGCGATCCACTCCTGGGGCGGATAGTTCAACGGAAAAGGTAACAAAGCGATCGCTCTGGTTGGTAACAATCACCTCAAATTGATCCTCTCCTTGGCTGATGTGGAGAGTCTGGGTGGATAACTGAGTCAGGATCGGTTTGGACAGTGTGGGCATGGCTATTTTGATTCCACAACATTAGATAAATTAGGCCGATGATGCTTCAGATGCAGATGGCGGGTTGAACTGATCGCTTGGCATATCAGGGGTTAACCACTGGTGCATTTGACGGTGACGAGCAGCGAAAGCCAGAATATTGACGCCCAACTCTTGACTGGTTCGGAGTTCATCCCGTTTGATGCTGAGGGATTGGCTCCCCCTCCAGGTCTGAAGTAACGGCCCAACGAGCAGCAAGATGCCACCCCAGCCATACAGACCGATGGGGCGGTGGTGAATCGTGGGCAAACGGCTAAACTGGAATGGTTGGAGTCGAGCAGGTGAGGATTTTCCTTGGGCGATCAGGTTGGTGAAGTCGGCCAATTGGGATAATCCTTCGGTTTCGCAAAAGGCTTGAATTGGCCTGACAAGGGTGGCGATGGCGTCGGTAATGCAGGCTTGTACTGACTCCAGTTCTGTTTGAGCCGTATTCAGCGTGGTGGATGAGGCTTGATGGGCTTGGCCTGCGATCGCCTCTTCTAAATCTGCCTCGGCCTGGTACAAATCCAATAGCACATCCACATTTACGTCAGCCTCTAATAATAGGACTCCTCCTTGAAGCTGATAGGTTGTTAGCTGATGGTGGCCGGAGCGATCGAGTTGGCAAAATTCACTGTAGGTCAGGTAGCTCAGTTCACTTTGACCGGGAGAGTCGATCAGTTGTCCATCCAGCATCGGATAGAGCGTGGGTAAGGCAGCAAACAAGGCTTCAAATGACTCCAATTCCATGGGATTACGGGCCCATGAAGCCACGCGGCATAACAGGGGCGATCGCCCTTGGACAAACTGGCGATGGCGCAAGTCTAGTTGGTTAGCAGCCGGGGCAAAAACGTTGGTGGGTGGGGCGATCGCATTCATCCCTGGCGTTAAGCGAACTCGACACAACTCCACTTCATCCGCTTCTGCTGGAGTATCTTTCTCAATAATTTGAAAGGCGTCCTGCACAATGTCCGTTGTTGTCCGGCTCTCTCCCTCGGAATGTTTCAGCACTATATAGATTGTGGTTGGTTCAGAGGGATTGGCCGACAAATAGCACGCTTCTGGGTTTGGGACAACGATGGGATTGCCAGCCGCATCAATGGCCAGTCCTGGATGAATTGTCAGCCAACGGGGATGGCGATATTTACTGGGGGCTGTGTCGGGAACGTCGGCAATGCAAAGACCCAAACCTTCCACGATGCCCCCCCGATTCAAGGCTTGATAGTGAATGGTGTGTCGGTGTTGATGATAACAATGGGCACTTTGCCAACGATCGGCGGTAATTAGCAAACCGTCATTAACATGGAGACGCTGTAATGGTTGTTGGGGTTGGCGAAGAGTCATGTTCGAGGTTCAATAAACAAATCATAGTGACAAAACACGGGCTTTTCCTGCTCAATGATGCTGCGAATCAGCACTTCATCAAGGGGATGGTCGGCAGGGGGGCGTAACCGAACACAAAAATAGTAGGGACGACTGCCGCCAATAATGGCGGAGGTGCCCAGTTGAGCCTGTCCCAATACATGACCCTGACTAAAGTTTTCGTGGATGCCGATAGATTTTTGCGCTTCATCCGGTAGATGATCATCCAACGGGAGTCCAGTGGCTAGGTGGAGATACAACCGCAATCCCCGCCGGGTGCCACGCCACCGATAAATTTCGATGGCATAGCGAATTAAGACCCGCTGTTGATCCAGGCTGAGGTTCCCTTGAAAATTCCAGCCCACCCAGTGAGCTAGAAATGGCAGCATAGTTTGGGGAGCCGTAAGG
>JBFRWC010000442.1:0-23821 GCA_051439365.1 Leptolyngbyaceae cyanobacterium | reverse complement strand
TCCTTGCTTATCCATCTCTCGCCGATGGCTGGCCCCAGTCTGCTCAATTTGTGCGGGGGAACATAGCCAATGACATCTTGTACTACATTACAGTAGACCGTTTTTTTGATGCTGATCCAGAGAATAATGTGCCCAATTACGCATTTCCCGTGGATGAAGCACTAGATGGGGCAACCTTAGCCTACAATCAAACTAACCGGGCCGTGTTGCCTTATATGTACGATCCGACCCATCGATATATCAGTTTGTACTGGGGGGGAGATTTAGAAGGCATCATCCAAAAGTTGGATTATTTGGCTGATTTAGGGGTGACTAAATTGATTTTATCCCCCATTCAAGACTCTGAAAATGGATTACAGTACGATCCGGGCCGCAAAGGCTATGTACATGAGGAAGCTAATCCAGAAAATGAAGAATATAGCACTTTCTATGCTCAAGCCACAGCGGGATTTAATGAAGCTTGGAATATTGACTGGTTTGAACTGGATGAGCATGTCCGTAGTTCTGATGAAGCGGATGGGGATCGATTTTCGACGTTTCGGTGGCTGTTAAATGAAGCTGGCAATCGGGGCATTGGCATTATTCTGGCTTTAAATCTTAACCACGGTGCGCCCTATCGAGGATCTGCCATTTACGAAGACTTTAGTTTGGACCGGAGCGATCGCTGGCTGGCAGATAATGGGGCGATCTATCGTCATGGCGAAAAAATTGCGGATAACCTCAACTTGGCCACGGGGCAATCCAATCCGCAACAGTGGTTCCATGAACCGATTCCAGTAGACTACAAGCGTCCCAATCGAGAGATGCTGGAAAATGGTCAGATTGGGGGGTTTCCTGACCTCAATCATGAGAATCCAGCCGTGAGCCAATATTTGCTAGATGCAGTGCGCTTTTGGTTGAGCTTGAACCCTGATGGGACCCAAGTGGCTGGGTTTTATTGCAATTTTTTGGGAAATATTCCCACGGAATTTTGGCGAGATTTTGAACGAACCGCACTGTCGGTCAATCCCAACACCATCCTGATTGGTGAATTTGACTTTGGTGGCTATCGCAACTCCAAGAGTATCCAGTGGTACCGGGAAACGAATCACCATGCGATGGTGAATTACGACCTTAGTATTTCTGCCCGTCGCTTCTTCGGTCGGGAGCGTCACTGGGATGGTCGCAGTGAGGTGATTCGGGAATCGATTTTGGGCAAAGGCGGACGCTATTACAACTACTCGCCATTGAACCAACTCTTTCATAAGATTCTCAATCCCAGTGAGGTGCTGGAGGTACCCCGGCAGGCATTGAACCAGGTGAGTGATACGGATGTCCAAGGCTGGATTACTTTTGTGGAGAACCATGACCAGAATCGGCTACTGAGTGATCATCCAACTTTGAGCGATCGCGCCTATGCCAGCACCATTAAGTTTATTTTGTCGTCGATGGGCACGCCATTGGTCATGTATGGGGTGGAAACAGGACTGGCGGTGCCCTATCACCTAGACCATGCGGTCACATCAGGGATTGGTGGTGATCCGTTCAACCAACAAATGATGATCTGGCCAGGGGATGAGGGCTGGAACGATGCCCTATTCCAAGTTACCCGCACCATGATTCATACCCGTCGCGATCATCCCATGCTGCGCTACGGCACCTCGCGGTTTATCTTTCCGCAGGATTCAGCCCGTGATTCCGACTTGTTTATGGCACGGGAATCCCAGTCCTGTCGTGGGATCGGAGAGGGTAAGTGCGATCGCCTCCTCTATGCCTATTCCACGTTTGGGGGGCAATTCGTGATTCCGACGGATGAATGGCCCACAGGCTCCTATCAAAATGTCGAAACAGGAGAGACTGTCACTGTGACGGAAGCAGGGTTAGCTCTGGCCTTGGCTCCTGAAGAGTCTAAGGTCTTACTAGCCATGCCATAGCTGTATTTGCCATAGCCGCATTAAAACAATCACATTAAAACAAAATCAACCCTAGGCCAACGGCGGTTATCGTAATCGTTAGATTGTCGATATCAGCAATGGGGAATGTTTCGACAATGGTGGCCGCTAGAGCGATCGCCCCCACCTTGATCGCCATTAAATCCACCCTCAATTCAGGCTGAAAGTACCCCCACTGGTTAAACAGGGACAAAAAGCCTAGCCCCAAGCCAACACTGCCCAAAAACATCGCCGTTGACCCCAGCCAACTTTTATCGGGACTAAAGGGTAACTTCCGGGTGCCCCAGCGACGACCGATGATATCCGCCAAGCCATCGCCCCCACAGAGAATCATCAACGCCAAAATTCCCACCGGAGACGATCGCCAAAAGATTACGGTACACAGGACAAACGCCAGACCATAGTGTAACGGGCCTTTGAGCAATTCCGTCCTATCCCCATCACGGGTATTCGCCTCCACCAACAAAGGCAACCTCACCCAACCTAAGCCAACCGTGACAAATATCAGCGTTAACCCCAAGGGCACTGCCGCCGCCAACCATTGCCCGTAGTTTTCGTTGAACAGCGGCCAACACAAAACGAACAACGGCCCGGTGCCAATGTGAATCACTTTACGGCTGAAATAAGACGGCCACTGCCAGCGTTGAGCCATCCAGTACACCAACAGCAACCAGCCTAACGACAGGCATAATGTGATCAGGGCCATGACCACATCTAACATCTTCTCTCCACTTATTACCTAAACTCAACTCCCGAACTCCCGAACTCCCGAACTCCCCTACTGCCGCCCCAGCGTCTGCACCAGCACCAAAGAAGCCAACAAGCCAGCATAATGAGCCAAAAGAATCAGAAAGATGGCCTGCACCACCCACACATCTCCCGCCTGAATCGTTTGAGTCGCATACTGAAGCGCCACAGGCTGATTGCCCTGAAAGAAAGTTTTGCCAATGAGCGATCCAGTCCAAGCCCCGCTGCCCAGCAAAGACGACAACATCCCCACCAGATTTAAGATAATGCCAATTTTGGTGGCCCGGATCACCTCACTGGGTTTGGGGCGATCGCTCCCCTCCACCGACCGAAGTTTGCGAGACAACCTCGTGTAGAAAAAGGCCCAGACCCCGCCAGCATAGAGCAACAGCAGCCCAATCACGGCAAAAAAGAATCCCACGCCTGCACCAGGATTATCCCGCGCCACCTCTGGACTGGGGTTGGAGCTAAAGTTGAGGACAGCCGAGGCAAAAATTAATACCAGGGTAGACACAATGGCCAGAACCCCTTGGACCCAAACGCTGGCCCACCCGGCCATCCGCAAACTGGTGACAATGCGCTTTACTGCAGGGGGTAACCGATCCGAGTCGTTGTCTAACATAGAATATCCAGTCTAGAACCTGCTCAATCTCTGATGGCTACGATAGCACGGTGTCTAAACCAGAGCGTCAGAATCGTTAAAAATCCTAAGCTAAGTAGCCCTGCTAACGGATTACGGTCAATCCCCGACCACCATTCCGGCACCCCTGGTTGATACTGCACAAGCTGGCCAACGTTGACCCAGTAATAGCCCCAAACTAATCCGCCATGAAGCCCAATGGAAATCCCTAGCTGCCCGTGGCGCGATCGCTTGGCCCACACTAACAGCAGGCCTAACATCACTAATCCGGGAAACTGGGGAAAGGTCCGAATAATTTCCGATAAAGGCCGAATAAAGTGGAGAATGGCAAATAGGACACTACTCACCCATAAAGCCGTACTAGGAGAGTAATCCCGCTCCAGCTCATCCAGAAGCCACCCTCGAAACACCAGTTCCTCGCCCAATCCCACGCCCAGAGCTACCAGCAAACCACTCATCCCTATAGTCAATCGAGGCAGCAAATCCGGGAAGCGCCACGGGGTCCACTCAACCCAGCCCAAACTCCACTGCACCCCAAACAGCAGCAGCAGGCAGAGAAGACCAATGCCACCACCCAATAATAAGCCCTGGCCATTTCGTTTGTTCCATTGCAATCCATAGCGTAGCCAGGAGCGATCGCACCCATACACCCATCGATTCCAGCCCTGCAACAGTAACACGAAATCTACGAATAGCACTGCCATCACCGCAATACTGAGGGTGTTGGCATCCTCAATGATCACGACTAAGATGCCATAAACAGGGAGCCACACAGCGGCTAATAGGCCCACAAAAACAAGAATGCGGACTGGAGCAACCTGTCGCCCCACCCGCTGTAACCACTCGAACGATCGCCCTGCCCTATGGCTCCATTTCACCTTAATAATTTAATTTGGGGTCAATCTTCCGGCTCAATGGTACTCGTCAGCCCGTGACCCTTGAGGGTTTCACAATAGAACTCTGCATGTTCTTGGGCACAGGTAATCACGAGTGCAAGGCCATTCGTATGGGCTTCCATCATAATGTTGACCGCCTGAGCCTGGGTCAGGGATGCCACCGTTTGCATCAAGGCCTGGACCACATAATCCATGCCGTTGTAGTCATCGTTATGCAACAGGACTCGATACCGAGGCGCAATCTTACGGCTAGTTGAACGCTTTTCAATCGTCTCGACAGACACGAACAATACCTCCAGATACACAAGGAATAATGCAATGTTCACTAAACCGAATATCAAAATTCGGGGCAGTGCGGCCTTGCCCTCTGCTTTGCTATCCTAATCTAAGCACCACCCCATAATACCGCTGCCTCATATCGAACGCAATGGTAACCAGAGTCACAAACATCATGATCAACCGTGTGAACACCAATAATATGGGGGATCGTCTGGTAGACTCCCTCCAACCTTCTCAGATTGTCTGCCTAGAGCATGGTGGACAACGGCTGTATGTGGAGGTCATTCAAATCTTGCGCGATCGCCAATCCGGCTGGCTCAGACCTCTGTGCTTTTGCACACCTGCCCATCTTTGCACTGAGGAAGACGAAGCGGGTATTCCCCTCCAGGCTCTTGATGGTAGTTATTTTCTTCTAGACATGCGACAGGAGTCAGATCTAATCTGGCCCCTGTCGCAATGCCGAATCGTGCTGGATACTGAGGCCATCCCAATTCTAGCGATCCTGAGACCGGAGTCTTACACAAGAACGGGAACCCATCACACGCGGAGTACACTCAAAACGTTCATCCATAAGATCTGGAATGATTCGCCCCTCAAATCCATGAGCTAGGAACTAAACGAACGCGCCCCGCATCCATTTCGGCCATCAGCAACTCTAGAGCTTCATACTCAACTTCAGAGACGCATCCCTGCTGGGTTAGCTCGCTGTTAATCTGGTTTTCAATATCAGGGGTGAGTTGTCTAATATAAAGAGCTTGTTCAACAAGCTGACGGATGACATTGGTCGTTTTCATAACTCATATAGTCTTAAGATTCAGTTCTTAAGGATAAGGGACGGTGTGATACTGCCATACTTCATTTATTGTGGATGGATTTATGAATGATGGAGGTGACCCAATCACAGTCAACAAAGTGATCTTGATCACTGATTTATGTGATTTACAACCACTTACAGCCACTATGTAGAAGCTCTGTAGAGGCATGACTGGATATGGGTACTCTAAAACTAGTAGGTACGAGAAGTAACGCTGGCAAGTGACCCACACAGCATCCTTGTTCAGAGTATCCTCCTGAATTATTGATCGCAGACGATTCAATAAGACAAATTTTAATAGTTCTTTACCATGAAAGAGGTCTTGAAGGAGAATGATGAAACATTTAGTAAATCAGATTAGTCAGGCTGTTGTTTATCCAACCGGGCATATTGATGCCTCCAATGTCCAGCGGTTTCGGGCACAACTTGAAGACGCGCTTCAATCAACGTTTGCGGCGGGCTTGTCTAACACTCTAGTTATCGATATGTCCCAGGTCGAATCTTTGGATAGCACTGGGTTGATGGTGCTGTTGGATATTCTCAGCACAGCACAGGCCCAGGCAATTCAGCTTGCCCTTTGCTCTGTTCCAGGATCAATCAAAATTATGCTTGAACTGACCCAGCTCGATCGGGTTTTCTATACTGTCCCAGCCAGTGGAGGCAACGGATTGGCATCATCCGCCCGATCCCAATCTGCTGTTAGCTTAGTGGCCTCAATGGTTCAAGGCTGCTGAACTGAGACAATATGGGTCTAGGAGCGTGTGCGATGGTGAGCGATCGCTACACCTACTATCCCCTATTGGCTAGTTCTATCAACCCAACTCTATCCGTCAGCTTCATCAAGTAGGCACACTGAGGATGATCACTATAGACTGTAGGAACTTATAGACTGTAGTAAAGTTTTCAAATCATACGTTATCGTGCCTACTAACGTTCACCCACTAGTTGATACGACTCTCTCCCGACCTGCCCGCTATCTTGGCAATGAGTTGGGGGCTGTTCATAAGCCGTGGGATGCTGCCACGGTTCGCTGGGTTTTGACCTACCCGGAAGTGTACGAAGTCGGGTCATCAAACCTAGGCCACATTATCCTCTACAGCATTTTGAATGCCCAACCTCGGCAATTGTGCGATCGCGCCTATCTCCCCGGTCCTGATTTGGCAACCCGCTTACGCACCACCAACACACCGTTGTTTGCAGTGGAGTCAACGCGATCGCTCCCCGATTTCGATATTTTGGGCTTCAGCCTCAGCTACGAACTGGGAGCCACCAATATTCTAGAAATGTTGAGTTTAGCGGGCATTCCCCTCACGAGTCAGGGACGGTCTGCCACAGGCCCGTGGTCGGTGGAATCAGGCAGTTATCCCCTTATTTTCGCTGGGGGACAAACCGCGACAGGGAATCCTGAACCCTACGCTGATTTTTTTGACTTTATCGCCTTGGGCGATGGTGAGGAACTCTTGCCAGAAATTGGGTTGGTGCTGGAAGAAGGCAAGGCCAATCAGCTTAGCCGGGAAGAGATGCTCCTGGATCTGGCCCAGGTACCAGGTGTGTATGTGCCGCAGTTTTACGATGTCGATGCTTACGGTGCGGTTACGCCCAATCGGCCTGATGTGCCCCCCCGAATTCTGCGCCGGGTGGCAACGCCCATGCCTGCCTATTCCATCGGATTGGTGCCTTATGTGGAAACGGTTCACGATCGCCTGACGGTGGAAGTACGGCGGGGCTGCACCCGTGGCTGTCGCTTTTGCCAACCGGGGATGCTGACTCGTCCAGCCAGAGATGTGGAACCGGAGCAGGTGATTGACACAATTGAGCGGGGCATGAGAGCCACGGGATACAACGAATTCTCCCTACTCTCTCTCAGTTGTTCCGATTACCTCTCGTTGCCAGCGGTGGGTCTGGAGGTGAGAAATCGCCTCAAACAAGATAATATTTCCTTGTCGTTGCCCAGTCAGCGGGTGGATCGATTTGATGAAAACATTGCCAATATTATTGGAGGAACACGTAAAAGCGGGTTGACCTTTGCGCCAGAGGCAGGCACCCAACGGATGCGGGACATTATCAACAAAGGGTTGACGAATGAAGAACTACTGCGGGGCATTAAAACCGCCTATGCGCAGGGCTGGGATCGGGTTAAGCTCTATTTTATGATTGGGTTGCCCGGAGAAACGGATGCCGATGTGATCGGCATTGCGGAGACCATTCGCTGGCTAAAGCAGGAGTGTCGTGGCTCCCGTCGCAAGCCCCTCAACTTCAATGTCACTATTTCTAATTTCACCCCCAAACCCCACACCCCGTTTCAATGGCATTCTGTCTCGACCCAGGAATTTGAGCGCAAACAAGCGTTGTTGCAATCGGAATTTCGCACGATTCGCGGACTGAAGGCCAATTTTACCGATGTGCGAATTTCGGCGATGGAGGATTTTCTGGGACGGGGCGATCGCCGTCTTTCCCAGGTGATCCTCAACGCATGGCAACAGGGAGCTGGAATGGATTCCTGGTGGGAAAATCTAGACAAAGCCTTTGCTGCTTGGACGACAGCGATTGATGCCTCAGATCTCACCTGGAAATATCGCCAAGTGGAACAGGGGGAATGGAACCTGTTTCAGCCCGATGAAGCCAGTCCGATCACATCACCAGAAGCCCCAGTCTCTCCTCACCTTCCCGATTTAGAGGTGTCCTTACCGTGGGACCACATTGACACAGGCATCTCCAAACAGTGGCTCCAAGAGGATTTAAGCCGTGCCCTAAAAGCCGCTACCGTCCCGGACTGCGCTTTTGAAGGTTGTTCCCATTGTGGCGTTTGCGGCACAGATTTGGGGTATAACGTGGTCGTCCCACCACCACCGTTGCCCACCTTTGACGGCCAATTTGTCCCCAATCAAACCCGTGAGCAGCGAGTTCGGGTCTGGATGGGTAAGCATGGTGATATGGCTTTATTAGGCCACTTGGATCTGGTCCGATTATTGGATCGGGCCGTGCGGCGAGCTGCTTTACCCATTGCTTTTACGGGCGGTTATCATCCTGGCCCCCGCATTTCTCCTGCAAATGCCTTGCCATTGGGTGCCACCAGCGACGGCGAAATCATAGATCTTGAATTGACGGCAGTCATGGAAGTCGCCGAATTTCAGCAGCGTCTGGCCGAGCAGTTACCAGATGAGCTACCGATTGTTCGGGTGGAAGCGATCGCCCTGTCAGACCCATCGGCCACTCAATGCTTAGCCCAAGCCGAATATTTACTGTGGATCGGTGTAGTCGAGCCTGAATCATCGACCGCTAATGCCCACCCCCCCAACCCGCCAAGGCAGCAGTGGGTAGAGCAAATGATGGCAGAGACGGAATTGTGGGTGGAGAAGACGACCAAATCCGGTAAACGGCAGCGGATCAATATGCGCGATCGCCTCTTTGAGTTAGAGTGGATCGACCCAGCATCCCTAGCCAAGCATCAATGGCCTAGCTCGCTCCCCTTGTCAGTGTTGCCCACCTGGACCCTCCAGCCAGAAAGCACGCTGCCGACAAATTCAGCTATCATTCGTTACATTGGGAGTTGTCGCAATGATGGCAGCCTGCTCCGGCCTAATCATCTTTTGACGCTCCTAGAAGCGATCGCCCCCCAACCCCTACAACTCCTGCATGTTCACCGGCATCAACTACTCCTAGAACCATCGATTAAAATCCCTTGAACCCAGGTGGGTGGATCCCGTTTTGGCAAGGTTCAGCCCCCAAGTTGAGCTGAACAACTATCAAACGAATCTCCAAGGGTAGTTGTTCCTGGATCAGATTTCTGTTGGTTACGAGTCTCTGATTACAAGGTCAGATATTAGAAATTATTACCAATGTTTTGTTAATTAATTTTTTTAATTGATAGAAGGGCTGTAGATTAATCCTGACTCTACGCTATAATGCTCACCATGTAGAAGCATTTACTCCTAGGAAATTCTCTACAGTTTTTTGATGTTGCCTTTTGGCTAGCCTAGTTATACCAAGGGCGACTCGCTTCCAGAAAGAATTTATGTCCACTGAGCCGAGTACTGGCTTTACATCATTGATTGCAATTCTGGAATGGCTTCCAGTTTGAGTTGATGAATTTAGGATGAAGGGGTTTTTTAGAGTCTCGGATTTCTGAGATTCCTGTGTGACTATGACTATATCTGGAAAGTCCTTAGCACCCAGGCAGAGCCTTTGAGCGCTATACAGCTACTCGGAGTTGAGTTTAAGTCTCTTGGGCAAAGGGCTGCACCGCACTGTATTTCTATATCTATGTTTTCATGCACCTGGTTATTCCAGCCTCGTTTACTGATCGTGCTGGAACCAAAAATGTTTGAGGAAGTATAATGCCAAAGCAGATAGTTATTGCCGAGCAGCATCGGATTGCTGCGGTATTCTCGGAAGACCAGATTCAAGAGCTGATTGTTGCCCAAGGGACCCATCAAGTTGGGGATATCTACGTGGGCACGGTGGAGAATGTGCTGCCCAGTATTGATGCGGCCTTCGTCAATATTGGGGATGCTGACCGTAACGGCTTTATTCATGTCAGTGATTTGGGGCCATTGAAGCTGCGACGAGCAGCTGGGTCAATTACTGAGTTACTTGCGCCCCAGCAAAAGGTCTTGGTTCAAATTATGAAAGAACCAACGGGGAACAAAGGGCCGAGATTGACGGGGAACGTGAGCTTACCGGGTCGATACCTCGTGCTGATGCCCTTTGGTCGGGGGGTCAATCTTTCCCGGCGAATTCGGAATGAGAATGAGCGCAATCGTCTGCGGGCACTGGCGATTTTGCTCAAACCAGCTGGTATGGGATTGCTAGTACGCACTGAAGCGGAGGGAGTCTCGGAAGAAGCCATCATCGAGGACTTGGAGGCTTTGCAGCGGCAATGGGAAAATATCCAGCAGGAGGCGATCGCCACTTCTCCCCCCAGTCTGCTCAACCGAGATGATGACTTTATCCAGCGAGTGTTGCGTGATGTTTACAGTGCTGATGTGAACAGCATTGTGGTGGATTCCAATCCTGGATTGAAGCGAGTCCGACAGCACCTAACGATCTGGAATGGGGGGCGATCGCCCCAGGGAGTGTTTATCGATCATCATCGCGATCGTATCCCAATCTTGGAATATTTCCGAGTCAACGCTGCCATCCGGGAAGCCCTGAAGCCTCGCGTTGACTTGCCATCTGGTGGCTATATCATCATTGAACCAACTGAAGCCTTGACGGTCGTGGATGTGAACTCTGGGTCCTTCACCCGTTCAGCCACCGCACGGGAGACGGTATTGTGGACCAATTGTGAAGCTGCCGTTGAAATTGCCCGCCAGCTCCGGCTTCGCAACATTGCCGGGGTTATTATTATCGATTTCATCGATATGGATTCTCGGCGGGACCAATTGCAGGTGCTTGAGCAATTTAACAAAGCCCTACGCTCCGACAAAGCTCGACCCCAGATTGCCCAATTATCCGAGTTAGGGTTAGTAGAACTGACCCGCAAACGCCAAGGCCAGAATATTTACGAACTTTTTGGCAAGAAGTGTCCTAGCTGTGACGGTTTGGGTCATTTAGTGCATCTGCCCGGAGAACCAGAGCCAATGGTGGCCGCAGTTCCTGAAGTTGCGGCCACTCCTGAACCTGCGGCTCCTGTGGGGCGGTCCCGCGATACCTCACGTGAGAGCAGCCGAGAAGTAAAAGACCTCCCCGGTTACGCCGAAGAGTCAGATCTGGATCATTCTTCCGATTTGCAATCCTTAGACTTACTGAATCATCCCAGCTATCAAGAGCGGAATAACGGACGGCGGCGGCGGCGGCGGCGGACTCCAGAGCTGCCACCTCGCAATGGTTCGACCCGAAGTGAGCGTTCTACCCCAGCCCCGTCTCTTCCTCCCCAACCTGACGAGAGCAACCTGCCTCCAGCACGAGATACCAGAGCCGAAAAATCTGAGCGAAGGTCACGGCGAGAGAAGCCCCCTAGCCAGCCTCCTGAGGTCGTTGTGGTAGAAATGACTGCTCAGGAACAAGATGTCTATGCTCTGATGGGAATTTCTCCCCTTGCCCTGACTAATACTGGGGTCAAGGAACCAAGGTCTGCTGTGGTCAACGTTGTTTTACCAGGAGAGGGCCAATCTGCATTGACTAACTTGTCTGACCATCCAGCAAATGATGAGGTCAGCAGGTTAAACCTGTCGTCAACGACTAACAAAGCAGAGATTGGCCTAGCTTCATCTTTAGGGCCGTCGTCGGTATTGGATACGGATAGCGCGGTGGATGAGGATAGTCGTGCCTCGATTACTGGAGCCACCCCTGCTCCCATCTTGCGACAAAATCAACCCAAGGTGGTTGAAACAGAGAGTCCGGAGTCTGGGCTAACTGAGGATAACCATGATGAAACTGTAATGGATGACCCCGTTGAAGTGGATGCCAGTGCCACTCGTCGCCGTCGTCGTCGTCGTTCTTCCGCCTCATAGAAACGGCATTGCAAAATTCTGTTTTGTTAGTTGGGGATTGGAGCAAATCGCCCATCTCCAACAAAATCCTTAGCCTTAGTTTGTGAGTCTTCCGTCAATGAACTCTCCTTTTGAGATCAGTTGTGCCGAAGATGTAGCTGGAGTGGATGAGGTGGGTCGGGGGGCACTATTTGGCCCGGTAGTCGCTGCGGCTGTTTTGGTCTCCCCTCATCAGGGGCAGCAACTCTTGGCCTTAGGGCTGTCAGATAGTAAAAAACTTTCAGCTAAACAGCGGGAACGTTTATTTGTCCCCATTTGTGACAGAGCGATCGCTTGTCAGATAGGTTTGGCATCGGTAGCAGAGATTGATCGGCTTAATATTTTACAAGCCTCGCTATTGGCCATGAAGCGAGCAGTCATGCGCCTATCGCCACCACCTCGCCACTGCCTCATCGATGGCAATCAAACCATTCCCCACTTAGCGATCTCCCAGCAAACAATTGTCAAGGGCGATCAACGAGCACTATCCATTGCAGCAGCTAGCGTTGTGGCCAAAGTGTGGCGCGATCGCTTAATCATTCGGATAGCCGATCGATTTCCAGGCTACGACCTAGCAACCAATAAGGGATATGGAACCCCAGCGCATCGGAACGCGATTAGCCAACTTGGGCTATCTCGATACCATCGCCGCTCATTCAAGCCCTGTCAAGGGCTTGAATGTCAACAATCACTAGTCCTGCCCTAGACACCGTTTTTGTGAGGGGATAAAGCCCCTCACAAAAATAGCCTATCTTGCAGACTTCCATTGCTATCTAACCCCATCCTACCCAGCCAGGTAAGCCCGCATATCTCCTTGACGCTTGCGCAATTTAGTTAATGCTTCTCGCTCAATTTGCCGTACCCGCTCGCGACTAATTTGCATTCGGGTCCCAATTTTAGCCAAGGTCATGGTCTTGCCATCTTCTAACCCAAAGCGTAACGATAGCACCTCCTGCTGCTGCGGGGTCAAATCAGCAATAAGTTGGCTAAGTTGGGTCCGGAGATCGGCATGGGCTGCGTATTCTTCTGGGGATTGACCATCATCCTCTAATAGATCACCTAATTCAGTATCTTGATTGTCACCGACCCGGATATCGAGGGACAGAGGCAGACGCGATCGCTCCAAGTAATCCCGAATTTGCTTCGTGGTCAGCTTCATTTCTACTGCAATCTCTTCCACCGATGCAGAACGACCATTTCTTTGGGCCAGTTGTCGCTGAACTTTCTTGATCTTGTTCAACTTCTCGGTAATGTGAATGGGGAGGCGGATAGTGCGCCCTTTCTCAGCAATCGCCCTCGTAATCGCCTGCCGAATCCACCAATAGGCATAGGTGGAAAACCGATATCCCTTGGACGGATCAAACTTCTCTACCCCCCGCTGCATCCCAATCGTCCCTTCTTGAATCAAATCCAAAAGGTCAACGTTGCGTTTGATATACTTTTTCGCCACTGAAACAACTAAACGGAGATTGGCCTCCACCATCTTGCGCTTAGCGGCTTCCCCTGCCGCAATCACCCGCCGCAATTCAGGCACAGTCACACCAGCCGCCTGTGCCCACTGTTCTGGCGATAGCCCTTTATCCTCGTCATCTTCATGAGAAGCCTTCAAGGCGATCAGCTTACTCAGTGCCTGCACCTGCTTACCCAAAATGACTTCTTCTTCATGGGTTAACAACGGAATGCGACCAATCTCACGCAGATAGGATCGGACGAGGTCACTTGAGGACGTACTAGCTAGTTTCATGATATCCGACCTTAACAAAACTCAACTGAATGCTCTACCCAAAAATGAAGAACCCGCAGAGCGCATCAAATAGCCAACGGCCTGCAGGGAACCTTGACCCAATCAAGTATGGAACATTACAACATGAACTACTGTAACATTTATGAGAGATACCCGAGCGGCCCATCGCCACCATCTTAGCCCATACTCCATGCCTTTTGGTTGTCACCAGCATAGCCAAAGCTTAAGCAGATATCTGCATCTTGGCCTACAAAACCAAAATTGGGACTATAGGATTTTCCTTGAGAAACAATTGAAAAAAGAATTGGTATGGCCTTCTCCTTCTCAGATAGTTCCTCGCTCTGGCTCATATTTCCTTGGTATTTCTTAATGTTTATAAGCAATGTTTAGAATCATTGAGGGATGCTGAACTGATAGCGCTTGTGTCTACTGACTAGTCAAGAAATTTAACGAAGAGGGACTTTCTAGCGGACGTTGGGGCTAGTCCCAACACATCCACTGAATTAAGTAGTTGATTACACGTAAGATCTATGACCCTTTGGGGTGAGTGCCATCACAGCCTCGTTACTTTCCTCATGGTTATTGAAGGGAGTGGTCTGGATAATGGAGACAATCTATCCGTACGATACGGATGAGCAAGACGGATTAACGGTCCAGCGAGTCAAGCCTAGGAAAAATTATGGCGGATTTTACGGTAGCTATTCCCACATACAACGGCGCACAACGTTTACCCCTTGTGCTAGAGCGACTGCGATCGCAACTCAACACCGAATCCTTTTCATGGGAAATTTTGGTCGTTGACAACAATAGTACTGACACAACAGCTCAAACAGTTCAAGAGCACCAATACAATGGTTCTGTGCCCCTACGCTACTGTCTAGAACAACAGCAAGGAGCGGGATTTGCTCGGAAGCGAGCCATGCAGGAAAGCCAGAGTCCATTGGTGGGATTTCTAGATGATGACAATATCCCAGATGTGACCTGGGTTGCTGCCGCTTATAAATTCGGTCAACAGCATCCCAAAGCAGGAGCTTACGCCAGTCAGATTAGTGGGGACTTTGAAGCTGAACTCCCACCCGAGTTTGAACGATTGGTACCCTTTTTTGCCATTACCCAACGGGGCGATCGCCCTCGATTGTATCAGCCTAGCCAAAAAATTCTACCGCCCTCAGCCGGGTTGGTGTTAAGACGGCAAGCATGGACTGAAACGGTTCCAGATCATTTGATTCTAGGGGGGCGCAAGGATGGCAATATGCTGACGGGTGAGGATCTAGAAATGCTATCTCACATCCAGCGATCGCCCTGGGAAATTTGGTATAACCCCGCCATGCACGTTGTCCACAAAATTTCCAAAACAAGGCTTCAGCCAGAGTATTTGCTGCCATTTTTTAGGGGCATTGGTCTGAGCCGTCATGTAACTCGGATGTTAAGCGTTAAAAACTGGCAACAGCCCCTTATGTTCTTTGCTTACTTAATCAACGATCTCCGTAAAATTATTCGACACCAGTTGAAATATGGCCGACAAATCAAAACGAAATTGGTTTTAGCCTGTGAGTTTGAGTTGTTAACGCATAGTTTAGTTAGCCCTTTTTATCTATGGAGTCATGGTTATTTACGGAACAAATAGAACTTGATCAAACTCTTGATTAAACAAAGAAACGAACCCAAAGATTCTAAAAAAGAGAAGCCGATGTCATGTCCAATCTTCAGCCCAATTCTCCAACCCTTGATTTTACCGTTGCCATCCCCATCTATAACGGAGTAGACCGCATTATTGAAGTGATCGATCACCTGCGGCAACAAGTCAGTATCGAGGCGATCGCCTGGGAAATTCTCATCGTTGACAACAATAGTAATGATGGTCTAGCCGATGTCATCCAGCAATTACAACAAGAATGGGCTCATCCCTTCTCTCTGAGATATGTGCATGAGCCGCAGCAGGGTGTGACCTATGCCCGCTGCCGAGCCATCCAGTCGGCTCAAGGAAAATACGTTGGTTTCCTAGATGACGATAATTTGGCTGCCCCCCACTGGGTTGCATCCGCTTACGCATTTGGTGAACAACACCCCGAAGTCGGAGCCTATGGTAGCAACATTCTCCCCTTGTACGAAGCACCACCGCCACCCAAATTTGACCGGGTAAAAACCTTGTTGGTCATCCGGAATTTGGGTAAGGTTGCGAAACCGTTCAACCCCCAAGGTCTCCAACTGCCACCAACCGCAGGGCTAGTTGTCAGAAAACAAGCTTGGTTAGATTGCGTTCCGGCTAAAATGGTGCGGATGACCCGTGGTGGTGATGACTATCAAATTTCCCTATACATGCATAACCAGGGTTGGGAGATTTGGTACAACCCAGACATGCAGATTTACCATCAAATTCCAGCATGGCGAATGGAAACAGACTATCTTCGGTCCCTAGCCCATCTATATGGACTCTGTACCTGTGAACTGACGATGTTGATGACACCTTTGTGGTTGCGTCCGCTAGTTCTGGTTAAAAATCTGGTAGGAGCCATCAAACGTTTAGCCTTACATTTCTTCAAACACCGTCAGCACTTAAAAACAGATTTAGATGTAGCGTGTAGTCTTGCTTTTGCTTGGGGAAATGTCATGAGCCCTTGGTTCTATTTAAGAAGTGCGACGCAGCGAATATGGGAACGTACACAGGCAAGCTAACTCATGAGCGAACAGGCTAGCTTAGATATGCGATACTGATTCAGAGCTAACTCAGAGCTGATTCAGACATGACAATCGCCCTCCTGTAATAGTTTTCTAGTCAACTCTACTATCTTAATTCTAGAATGACTTTAGGGTAGTGCCCTCGGTTTGCTGGGGACGGAAAACCGAGGGATAGATGCACAAAAATACCAAAGCATATTAGCTTATTCTAGGAATGATTGCAGGCCGATTAAGCACGACGACGACGAGCCGCGATCGCTCCACCCACTACTGCTAAACCTGCCAATGCAAAAGGTTCGGGAACAGACTCAGAAAGGAGGCCATCGTCATAGCGAGGATCAATCGTACCCATCACTTTCCAGTCAGGCCCGTTAAACGTTTTACCCCGGCTGACCAAACGAATCCCTGTGATCCGCTCATCCGCATCCAGGCCAAAATCGAATTTGCTCAGCCCCAAAGAACCGACTTGTTGCACTCCCTCATTAATATCAGGTGTATCAAGAAAATCATAAATTTCAAGAGTGTTGATGGCAAACCCGGCATCGTACCAGGGAGCAAAGCCTTTCTGCAATCTCACATCACCATTCCTCTTGATTCTATTTCCCAATTTAACGGTATTGCCGAAGGTCTCTCCATCAGCACCCAGGGCTTGAATTTCCAGGAGGCTGTTCATCCCACGTTCCCAGACCAAAACATTGTCAACAGCTTGCTCGAAGAGCAGATCAATGGCAAATTTCCCTCCTTCTTCCACATCCACAATGCTGTTTAAGTTACGATTCGTCAAAACGCTTTGCTGATTAGGATCATCATTCGCGATCTGTTCAGCCGTGACATTTTCCTCGGAAAGACCGATGGTCGCATCATCACCCATATCAGCACTAGCCGCACCCGTATCGCCCCCTGTCCAAAGATCATTGCTAACAATATCAGCTGTGTCTACTAAGGTTAAATCATTACGGGTCTGGTCCCCATAGACCACTTGGTAGAGCAGAATATCTCCGGTGGGTGCTTGTTCCCTACAGACCTCAGCACCAATTTCCCCCAATTCGTTACGGCATTCGCTGGTGAACTGAAAACCAACCGCATGAGCAGGATTGGCATTAAGCCCTAACAAACCACCCGTCACTAGACCAGCACAAGCTACAAAGCGTTTCACGTCCATCATTTTCTTCATGAGTATAGGTAGGTTGGGTTGCATATTCAATAAACTAAGCAGGTGGGTTGCATCACCGCTCCGATACAGAGCTAAGTACAGGCAACCGGATAAAGAGTATCTTTCTTTACATCAGGCATACTCCATTACACAATACTCGATTATTTGGAAAATGTAACCGCCAATATACTGAGCTTCATTTAGAGTCTAAGAAGGACTAATCTTCCAATACTTCCTAAGTATTAACCCTCAAATTTAATGTGTAAAAATATCATATTTTCTACTAAAGTCTTGGGCTGCCTAGTTTGGATATCAGTAACTTCACGAAGAAACGAAAGGAGGCAGAAACACAACTACGATGTGCCTCTGCCTCCTTTTGGAGGTAAATTTAGAGTGATACCATCTCAAATTTACGGCTTTTAGAACCCTCGGCAGTGGTTCTAGTCGCCCAATTTATCCCATTTGTGGAGGCTTACTTCAACTTGAATTTTGGTCCCATGCCAACAGTGCCAGCGTAGATGGCTTGATCCCCTAACTCGGATTCAATTCGGAGTAAGCGATTGTACTTAGCGACTCGCTCACTGCGACAGAGTGAACCGGTTTTAATTTGGCCTGCGCGAGTGGCTACGGCCAAATCCGCAATAGTGGTATCCTCAGTTTCGCCAGAGCGATGACTGATTACGGAGGTGTAGCCGTTGCGATTTGCCAAGTCGATTGTTTGCAGAGTTTCAGTGAGGGTGCCGATTTGATTCAACTTGATCAAAATCGAGTTTCCTGCCTTTTGATCGATCCCCCGCTGGAGGCGAGTGATATTGGTCACAAACAAATCGTCGCCCACCAGTTGGACGCGATCGCCCAATTTCTCCACCAACTTCTGCCAGTTGTCCCAATCTTCCTCGTCCAAACCATCCTCAATGGAAACAATGGGATAAGCATCGGCCAAGCTGGCCAAGTAATCGATCATTTCTTCGGGAGAATGGGCCGCACCGTCGTAGGTGTACTTGCCGTCTTTGTAGAGTTCTGTTGCGGCCACGTCTAACGCCAAGGCAATTTCCTCACCGGGTTTATAGCCCGCTTTCTCGATAGCCACCATCAGTAAGTCAAGGGCCTCTTGGTTGGAGCCTAGGTTGGGGGCAAATCCCCCTTCATCCCCGACTCCGGTCAACAAGCCCTTATCGTGCAATACCTTGCTCAAGGACGCAAACACCTCGGCTCCCCAACGCAGGGCTTCTTTGAAGGAGGGGGCACCGTGGGGAACAATCATGAATTCTTGGATATCAACGTTGTTGTCGGCATGGGCACCGCCGTTGATCACGTTCATCAGCGGTACGGGCAAGACATTGGCCAAGGGGCCACCCAAATAGCGATAGAGGGGAATATCCAGCACAGCAGCAGCGGCCTTGGCGGTGGCTAAGGACACCGCGAGAATAGCGTTGGCTCCCAAGTTACCTTTGTTATCAGTGCCATCTAGCTTGCACATCACTTGGTCCACTTCGGTCTGATTGAGGGCATCCAGTTCCATCACCTCAGGCAGAATCTTTTCGTGGACATTTTCGACGGCTTGCAGAACCCCTTTGCCGCCGTAGCGTCCCCCATCACCATCCCGTAACTCGATCGCCTCAAAACTCCCTGTGGAAGCTCCGCTAGGGACTTGGGCCAAACCCATTGCTCCCCCCGCTAAATAAACTTCTGCTTCGACGGTGGGTCGGCCACGGGAATCTAAAATCTCCCTTGCTTTCACGTCATCGATTGCTGTATCAAGTGCGTTGAACATGCTGTCGTCTTCCTCGCTATCACATAGCACAGTATTTACTGGAATCCTGATGGGTTGGTTGGTGCTGCGTCATCATTACCATCATCATTGCCATTGTCATGACCTATTGATGATTCAGGGCAATTGGGGGCTGAGAATCAAGCAGCCTGGACCCACATCTTGGTTGCCGGACTCAATCCTATAGGCAAAGATATAAGTTGTGCCCTATTTCAAATGTTCTTTCCAGATTGTTGCCTCTGAATGGTTTGTGCCCAGACCTGGTATCTAGACACAAAGCATTTTAGGGATAACGTCAGGGGAAGGAAAGTGCGAAATGTTATCCAGGGCATTAAGAAAACCTGCTAATTCATCCGGAGAATAATCATGCGAATGCTACACACAATGTTGCGAGTGGGCAATTTAGAAAAATCTATTCAGTTTTATTGTGATGTGCTGGGAATGAAGTTACTGCGCCAGAAAGATTATCCCGGCGGCGAATTTACCCTGGCGTTTGTGGGCTATGGGGATGAGTCGGATCATACGGTCTTGGAATTGACCTATAACTGGGGTACGGAGTCCTATGATTTGGGGGATGGCTATGGTCATATTGCCTTGGGCGTAGATGATATCTACGGGGCTTGTGAAGCGATTAAGACACAGGGAGGCCAGGTGACACGGGAACCGGGACCAATGAAGCATGGGTCCACGGTGATTGCGTTTGTGGCTGATCCCGATGGATATAAGGTGGAACTGATTCAGTTGAGCAGCCGGGATACGAGTGCGTCGTCAGAGGCGGTAGCTGGGGCAACGGCTTAGGTTGATTGGAGAAACTTGGCGATGCGGGTGGCGGCGATCGCCAGCGTTTCAGGAGGATGCACCAGCGCTAAGCGAATGTATCCTTCTCCCGATGGCCCAAACCCGGCTCCGGGGGCGGCGGCGACTCCAGTGGCTTCCACCAAGTCGGTACAGAAGCGAATGGAATCGTGGCTCCAGGGGTCGGGCAGCTTGGCCCAAATGTACATGGTCGAGGTGGGAATGTCGATCATCCAGCCCATGTCGTGCAGAATCTTGACGAAGGCATCCCGCCGCTGCTTGAAGGTGGCCACAGTTTTCTGGGGGGTGCGATCGCTGGCGAGGGCGACGATCGCACCTTTCAAAATGCCTCGGTACTGATTAAAGTCGATGTAAGATTTCAACTGCCGCAGTGCCCGGATTAGGTCCGCATTGCCGATGGCATAGCCCACCCGGAATCCGCCCATGTTATAGGATTTTGACATGGTGAAAAACTCAATGGAGCAGGTCTTTTGTCGATCAGCTTGCAACACTGAGGGGGCAATGCTGCCATCAAACATAAAATCGCCGTAGGGAAAGTCATGGGCCAAAACCAGATTGTGGCGCTGGCAAAAGGCGATCGCTTCTTCAAAAAAATCTACGGTTGCTGTGGCGGTAGTGGGATTGTGAGGATAGCTCAACACCATCAGTCGGGCCTGGGCCAGAATGTCAGCGGGGATCGCGTCAAACTGGGGAAAAAACTGGTGTTTGGCTAACAACGGCATCAAATGGATCTTACCGCTGGCCAAATAAACTCCACCGGCATGGGAGGGATAGCCCGGATCTTGCAGTAGGGCCACATCGCCTGGATTCAAAACTGCCAGAGGCAAATGTCCCGTGCCTTCCTGACTCCCGATCAGAGGCATGACCTCGGTGTCGGGATCAACCGCTAGGCCAAACTTACGTTCGTACCACTGGGCGATCGCCTCTCGGAACGCCTGAGTGCCGTTAAAGAGCAGATAACCGTGGGTGCTGGGGTCTTGGAGGGATTGGGCGATCGCCTCCAGCACCACGGGATCAGTGGGTAAGTCTGATGATCCCAGAGATAAATCGATCAGGTCTCGCCCCTTTGCCCTCGCCGTAGCCTTAGCTTGATCCATCTCCGCAAACACATTGGTTTGCAACGGTTGAATGCGATCGGCTAACTGCATAGGGTCATTCCTCCCAAAACCATGATCATAGTAGTGTTTCAGGTAAACGATAATCTCTCAGGTCAATGATTACAGATGCTGATCTAGCAATTTGATCAAGTCTGCCTTATTAATCGCCCCTTCGTGGGACTCAACCTGCTCACCCTTTTGAAACAGGCGAAACGCTGGAACCCCTTCTACCTTACACAAAGTTCTTGACTCTGGACTGGCATCCACTTCCAGTTTGACGACTTTCAGACTTTCATAGTGGTCGGCGATCGCCTGCATAATGCGAGGCATGAGACGACAAGGACCACACCACGGTGCCCAAAAATAGACTAGGACAGTTTTTTCCGATTCTTTTGTGACTTCGAGATCAAAGTCAGTATCCGCAATTTCAATTACACTGCTCATTGAACTTTCACCAGTTAACTGAACGAAGATAGATTGTTAGAAAACGTAACCCTGATCTAGAGTACCTGGTAATGGGTGTTCAAGCTTAGGGAAGCCAGGGATATTGACGAAAATCAGGGGGGCGCTTGTCTAAAAAGGCTTGCTTGCCCTCCGCCCCCTCTTCGGTCATGTAATAGAGCAGCGTGGCATTTCCCGCCAATTCCTGTAGCCCCGCCTGCCCATCACAATCGGCATTGAACGCCGCCTTTAAGCAACGGATGGCGATCGGGCTTTTTTCCAGAATCTCCTGCGCCCACTGGATGCCCTCAGTTTCCAACTGATCCACGGGCACCACCGTATTCACCAAGCCCATGTCTAGCGCTTGCTGGGCATCATATTGACGACAGAGATACCAAATCTCCCGCGCCTTTTTCTGACCCACCAGTCGCGCCAGATAACTGGCCCCAAACCCACCGTCAAAGCTACCCACCTTTGGCCCCGTCTGGCCAAAAATGGCATTATCCGCTGCAATGGTGAGATCGCAAATAATGTGAAGAACGTGACCACCGCCGATGGCATAACCTGCGACCAAGGCAATCACTACCTTCGGCATAGAGCGAATTAGTCGTTGCAAATCCAGCACGTTGAGCCGGGGGGTGCCGTCGTCATCAATGTACCCCGATTGCCCTCGCACACTTTGATCCCCGCCGGAACAAAAGGCATATTTACCGTCGGTGTGGGGGCCGGCCCCAGTCAGCAACACGACCCCAATACTGGGGTCTTCCCTGACATCCACAAACGCATCGTAGAGTTCAAAGACGGTTTTGGGGCGAAACGCATTGCGCTTGTGGGGACGATTGATGGTGATTTTAGCGATCCCATCCGCTTTGTGATACAGAATATCCTCGTAGGATTTGGCGGTGTTCCAGTCTATATTCATCCCTGCTCATTCATCCCTGCTCATTCATCCCTGCTCAAATGTTTCGCCCAAAGAGCCTAGCGCCCTAGGCTCCTTGGTTCGCGTGTTCGCGAAGATCGGATCGCTAATCTTGACGGCGGATGGCGCCGTTCTTGGGAACCATCAAAACCGTACCAGTAGGACAGGGCAGGGGGCTTCAATCCGGATGTAATCAGACAATGAGCCGCCCAACAAGCGATCGAGGTCGGGCAAGCCCCTAGCGACAGAAGGACGACGTTCTGGTGAACCCATAATCAACAAATCCACGTCCAAGTCTTCCGCCAACTGTTGAATTCGTTTACCGGGCTTGCCAGATGGGGCTTCACACTGATACTTGATGCCTAATTTCTGAGCCTCTTGAATCGCGGGAAGCAAGACCGGATCAGAGTTGGCAGGCTGATCCGGAATGTTGGTCGTTTTCAAATCAGAGGTAACGTGAACGAGGATGAGCTGCCCCCCTTTGATATCTTTCAACATGGTCAGAGCCAGTTGCAGGGCCTGTTGAGATTGCTCTGACGGGTCCAGTGTCACCAAAACCTTGCGAATTTTTTTAACGTAAACGTCGTCTTTAACCAACAACATAGGGCGGTCAGCCAATTGAAAGACGTATTGGCTGACCGAGTTTTCTAGAATAGACTGCAACCGTTTGAGTCCTCGTGATCCCATGATGATCAGGTTGGTATCTAGGTCTTGGGCCACTTGGCAGACTACATCTTTGGGATCGCCTTCCTTGAGCATCGCCGTGGAGCGATCGGATTGAAGCGAGAGGGATTGCATAGCCCGTGCTAGGGTTTTGCCCCCTTCTTCCCACTTGTAAGTCATAGCTTCGGCAGTAACTTGGGGGGGAACCACGTGCAACACGGTGACATCACTGCGTTGGAACAAGGGAATATCCATCAGAACTTTTAACATGGCTTCAGCTTGGCCTGTGCCAGAATCTGCCAGCAAAATCTTTTCCATGCTTACCATTTGTCTTGCCTCATAACGATTGCCTTATCCCATGCTTCAAAACATCTATCAAAGAACGCTGTGGTGGTCGGGCATCTGCCGCTAGAGCGTTGGCAATGGGAATAAGAATAGCCCTGGTAGGCGATCGCCATCGTGGACCCACCTGCCTCGATTGATCCATGATTTGGTCCAAATAATCTAGATCTCGATTGAATCCACAACAACGGTTGCTTACCCATTCTGAATCATACCGCTCAACCTAACCCCCTTAGCGGTATAGTCATCGAATATTACAATCGTTATTTCTGGACATAAATCTTTACATATTCACAGGGCAGTGGTGTGAGCCTGCTACCGTCTGTCCCCCAACGCAATACTATGAAAACCACCTCATCCCTGTATCTCGGTTTGTCCCATCAGTCTTGGTTTGAATATGGTGTACGGGTTCATCC
>JBFRWC010000441.1:0-13289 GCA_051439365.1 Leptolyngbyaceae cyanobacterium | reverse complement strand
GATGAAGGGCGGGTGACAAACCCAGGGGAAATCTTGGGATGATAAATCTATGCTCTTTTGATACATTTTTATCATGCAACCCCCGACTCACCCACCTCGGTCTGGGATAATAAATTTGTGATTTTTGGGCTGTTCTTTTTCACGCAGAATCCCGACCCGAAACCCACCCCCGGCCCCTCCCAAGAGGGGAGTTCAACGCCGATCGAGTCTTCAAATACCCTCCGATCCCCCTCTTTTGATCGAGTCTTTCAATGCCCTCCGATCCCCCTCTTGGGAGGGGTTAGGGGTGGGTAAGTGGGGACTCAAAACGGAGACAGCAAAGATACACGAATGAATACCGTCAAATTTCAACCAATTCCGCATCTTAGGCAACACCCATTGTGAGTTCAAATCCAACGCCAACGCCAAATTCTCCTTCAACTCTGGCTACTGAGCCACTGAGCACTGAGAACTTAACCCGCTTAGAGGAACTGGTCAATCTGGTAGACGATATGGCGAGGGACTCGGTGCTGATTTTGGCGGTGTGCCCAGGGCGATCGCTCCAATCCCTCTTGCAAGCTCAATTAGTGCAGGGCTGCGAAGGGTCGGTGCTGAGTTTTGCGGTGACGGCGGAGCAGAAGGAGGTGTATGCTCCTTTACGGACCCGGTTACAGGGGCAGTCTGAGGACATTCCCCAGGCCATTTCCCTGGAAGGGTTGACCGAATTAGATGCGGACGAGTTGGATCGGGTACTGAAGGATCTGAACCAATCGCGGGAGGGGTTTCGGCGGGAGCTAACCCTGCCCATTGTGATTTGGGTGAATCCTCGGGTGCAGCGGGTGATGACCCGAACCATCAATGATTTTAAGACCTGGACCACAAGGGTGGTTTTTGTGCCGGAACCCAAGGTGCAGCAACGGTGGATCAGGCAGCAAAGTCGTCGCATTGGCCAAGGGCAGGCGGAACACAATGACTTTGAGCCGAATGCCACATTTTTAGATGCAGCGGATGCCCTGGAGTTAGCGGATATTTTAGGGCAAGACCTGGCAGACTTAACCCAGCAATGGCAGTTATCCCGCAGTCTCCAGCTACAAGTCATGTTCCTGAAAGGACGGGCGGCTCTGGCGATGGGAGAAGACTCAGGGGCAATTGACTGGTTCCAACGCTGTTATCAAGGGTTGACCCAGAAAAACCACCGCTATTGTCGCGGAGTGGTGGCGTTGCACGAAGCTTGGGCTTGCCGCAATCAGGCGTTGAAAGCTGAGGCTGTAACTCAGGCAAAAGGTCAGAAGCAAAATTCAAAACCAAACCCAACAGTCCAGCATCAGCCCAATGAACACTGGCAGGCGGCAGCCCAAGCCTATAGTCTTGCCTTTGAAGAGTTGCAAACGGAGCGGTATCGTTCTGTTTGGGCCAAGTGGGTGTGGCATTATTGGCAGAGCCAAACGGTGTTGGGCCAGTGGGATCAGGTGGCCACAGCTGTGGGGGCAGCTATCCCTGTGCATCACCAGTTAGTCGAGGAGCAGGGTTTGGCCCAGTGGTGGCCTTATTTAATGGTCAATCAGCGGTTTTTGGCGGCGGTGGCCCAGGCTCGACAGGATTGGCACCAGCAATCGGCAGCAGCGGCGGCAGGGGTTAACTATTGGCAGCAACGACAAACGGAGACAGAAGTAATTTGGCCAGAGTGGCAGGGGGAACGCTTAACCTTGGGACTGTTGTGGGCCAAGGCGCTGGAGGAGCTGGCAAAGGCTGGTGAGAAGGAGGGGACCGCAGAACGGGAACAGGTGCTGGGCCAAACATTAGCCGAAATTACCCCAGCTCAGTTTCCCCAAGGGCAACGCAACTGGGGACAATGGCTGGTGGAGGTGGTACGTCAGTTACGCCTGGTATTGCAGCAGCGGGGAGCCTATCGGGAAGCCTTTGAATGGAAGCAAAAGCAGCGGCAGTGGGAGTTACAGTTTGGACTGCGGGCCTTTTTGGGGGCAGGGCAGTTCCAGGTGGTGGGTGCCGGGATACCCGCAGAAGTATTGTTTGCTGCATCGGGGCGACAGGAAGATGTGCGGCAATTGGTGGAGGATCGTCTCAGTCTGGATGCCTATAAGTTTTTGACGATTTATGGACCGTCGGGGGTGGGCAAAAGCACTCTGGTGCAGGCGGGATTGGTGCCTGCCTTGCGGCGACAGCACTTTCCGGGGGGACGACGGGGGATGCCTGTGTTGGTGCGGCGATATGAGGACTGGCAGGGGGAATTGTGGCGGCAGTTAGGAGCGGCTGATGCTCTGGAGGGCGATCGGGAAAAAGGAGCACCGGATACACCCACATTAGCGGCGATCTATCACCATCTCCAGCAAAATGCTGCAAACCAGGTGCTGACGATTCTAATTTTCGATCAATTTGAGGAGTTTTTCACGGCTGAGGGGATCACGGCAGCGGATCGGCAGGAATTTTACAACTTTGTGATCACGTGCCTGGAAGGGACAGAGATTCAGTATGCCAAGGTGGTGTTGTCTCTGCGGGAGGATTACTGTCAAGCACTGCGGGATCTGGACCAGGTGGGACGGCAGCGGGGGCTGCATACGGAGTTGTTCGACCAGGAACGGGCCTACTATTTGGGCAATTTTAGTCGTGAACAGACCAAACAGGCGATTGAGACTTTGACGAGGCGGGCCAGCTATGACTTGGAGCCAGCGTTAGTCGATGCCCTGGTGGCAGACCTGGCCATGGAAGGGGGACAGGTGCGTCCGGTGCAGTGGCAGGTGGTGGGGGCGCAGGTGCAGGCGTGGCAGGTGCATACGGTGGCCGACTATGAAGCGCGGATTGGGGTGAAGGTGAGCAGTATTCTCAGTAGTACCCAGCCATTGGTGGATGGCTATGTGCAGGAGGTGGTGGCCGATTGTGGCCCAGAGCCAGATCAGAATGCGGCCTGGGGTATTTTGTTGAGTTTGACCAATGTCCAGGGGTTGCGACCGATTCGGGGGCGATCGGAATTGGAACTGGGGGCAATGCGGCTGATGAAACGGCAGGGGAGCCAGGGCCAGAGTGATTTTGAGTTTGTCTTTCAGGTGTTGACCCAGTCAGGCTTGGTGGTGACTTGGGGTGAGGGCCAGGAGCAGCGGTTTCAGTTGGTGCATGATTATCTGGTGCAACCGATTCGGGATCAGTTTCGGGATTATGATCCGGAACGGGAATTGGAAGCCGTAGAGCAGGCCCGAGGAAAGTTACAGCGGGCTTTATTACAGGGGGCGGTGGGAGCCGCCGTCATTCTTTTAGGGGTTGCTGGACTTGCAGAGGCGCAGCGACGAGAGGCAGTATTGCGGGAATTAAATGCAGACGTAACCGCTGAGAGCTTAGCTACGCTGAATGCGTTTAATTCTGGATACGAAATTGAAGGGTTAGTCCAAGGATTAGAGCTTGGGGCGCTTTTGCAAACCGTGAGACAGCAAAGCCGTACGATTGACAGCGAAATGCGAGGATTGGCTGCGCTACGGCAAACCAGTTATGACATTCGGGAGCAAAATCGCTTAGAAGGCCATCGCGATTGGGTCATCGCCGTGGCCTACAGTCCGGATGGCACCACCCTGGCCTCCGCCAGTTCGGACAACACGGTGAAGCTGTGGAATGCAGCGGACGGGGCCTTGATCGACACCCTGGAAGGCCATCGCGCTAGTGTCATCGCCGTGGCCTACAGTCCGGATGGCACCACCCTGGCCTCCGCCAGTTATGACAACACGGTGAAGCTGTGGCGCTTTGACCTAAACCACCTGATTGCCTTAGGCTGTCGTCGCCTCAGCAACTATCTCACCACCCATCCCCTTTCCCTTCAGGATTTACAGGTGTGCCATACCCCTTCCCGGCTCAAAGCTGCTGCTCCCTTTCTGGTGCAAACAACCCTAGACACCCTCCGCCTCAATCTCCTCGCTGATGGCATCGATCAACTCACCCTGGCCCAAACCTGGAACCCTGACGTTGACCTGGACCCCAGCACCCCCACCCAGGACACCAATGCCACCACTGTGGCCCAAAAATACGTCGCCCCCGACCAACGAGACGCAGCCGCAGCGCTAGCCCGTCAGTGCGACCGTAGAGCCGCCACCCAAGCCTATCAAACCGCCCTCCAATGGAACCCCGACCTCGACCTCAATCCCGACCTCGACGGTTTGCAGCAAAATCCCGACGAGATTTTTTCCTGGTATTGCTCCCATAAAGGATTGCCTCGATGAAAATACAGATTCCTGAAGGAGATTTCCTCGAGGAGATGGTATGGACCAGAGTTTTAGTGATCCTTTGCTGATCCCTATTTTCCCGCATCACCCGCGTTTAAGAAGCCGGGGTTCTTCTCACCAACAACACTAAAAGCACAATACTCTCGTGGAAGAACCCCGGCTTCTGAGATTCGCGTAAGCGATAATCAGACGCGGCTAAAACGGTGCGTTACGCTGGCGCTAACGGCACCCTACGAATTCCTTTTGCGGTATGGCGTAGGATGTGTTAGACGACAGTCGTAACGCATCTTTCGCGATAATCAGACGCGGCTAAGGAGAACTTTGGCTTTTGGGAAGGGTTTGGGGATTACTGAGTTTTTGTTTTAGGTCTTGGTTAGGGGCTCTCGCCTCAACTATCAGGCTCCGCTATTAACGTAATATCCTCGTACAGTTGCTCAAACGATAAAGAGAACTGGATACTGGTTAGCTCCAACGTATCTGCTGGGTTAGCAGGACAATCTCCGTCCGATTCACAGGTATAGTGAAACAATTCCCAGCGCCCTTGCGCATTGAGACGATAGCACTCCACACTCATCTGCTCCGGGCTAATCAAAACGTATTCTTGTAAAGTGCTGATCCGCCGATAATGACGAAATTTCTGGCCCCGGTCAAAGGCTTCCGTACTGGGGGACAACACTTCAACCAATAGACAGGGATAACGAATATACTCTCGCGCATCCTGGTCACGCTGATCGCAGGTAACAGAAAGGTCAGGGTAATGGAATGGCCCTTGATCTGTAATTCCAACTTTGGCATCACTGCTGAGAACCCTACATCCCTTGCCCCGCAAATGCGGTCGGAGGAGTGCAATCAGGTTAACTGCAATTTGATTATGGGGAATGGTTCCACCAGTCGTGGCGTAGGCTTGCCCTGCAATGTAACCATAGCGCCAGGGTTGTTCGGCTTCCCAAAGCAAATACTCTTGGGGGGAGAGCTTTTGTTCCGAACGGGGTGGCATTGTGTTATCGCTTGGCTGAGCAATCATTTTAGTGCCTCTCCTGCTACAAACCTTATTTCCGGTGAAATGTCCCTATCATCCCATTACACCTCTGCTGCTGCCAGTTTCTCCAGGGCATGATCTGCCAAGGTACAGCGTCGCCAGTCCGGTAGCACGATCGCCCCATTCTGCTGATAAAACGCGATCGCCTTCTCATTCGTCACGTCAACCAACCACTCCAACCGACCACAATCCCGCTCAACCGCAATTTTGGCCATGTGACAGAGGAGGCTGGTGCCAATCCCTTGACGGCGTTTATCCGTGGTGACGAATAAATCTTCTAAGTAAAGGCCAGGTTGGGTCAGAAAGGTGGAATAAGTATGGGAGAAGGTAGCGATGCCAGCGATGCCAGATTGCTTGGCGATTAGGGCTTCGATTAAGGGCGGTTGAGCGGTGAGGTGCGTTTGTAAATTGGTCATTGACCCAATCACTTGATCCGGGGCACCATGAAAGGCCGCGCTGGATTGAATTTGCTGGAAGAGAGGCAAGATGTCGTCAGTCGTGGCGGGGGCGATGGTGAGATCGTTGGATGGGTAGGATGGAGAGGGTTGGGCCAAGTGATACAGGGATTCCCCGGTGATGCGACAGACACGGCGTTCTTGGTTCACGATGGCTCCGATACGCTGGTAGAAGGCGATCGCACTCTCATTCCAGTCCAACACACTCCATTCTACAAACGGGTAATTCCGCTCCATCGCCCACCGCGCTAGATGGACAAACAGAGATTTGCCAATGCCCTGCCGCCGATACTCCGGTTTGACAAACAAGTCCTCCAGGTATAGACCTGGTGCGGTGCGATAGGTGGAATAGGTGCGGAAGAATAGGGCAAATCCAACGGGTTCAGCCGTTTTGTCGCCAGTCTGGTCACCGTTATCAGCAGTTGCTACTTCTGCCAGCAACACGTCAACGAATGCTGCTGGGCCGAATATATGTTGCTCCAAGGCTGCGGTTGTCCCCACAACTTCATGGCTGAGATTTTCATAGTCTGCCAAGGATTGAATCAGTTGGAAAATAGTGGGGACATCGGCTGGGGTCGCAGGACGGATGGTGCAGGTCACGGTGTAATTAGACATGGTAGTTGCTGACAGTAGCTGAAATCAATGAAGGCAGGTGGGTGAGGAGCAAGTTATGTAAAGTGTAGAAAAATTTGTCAAAAAAGGCGGTTAATCTGGATGCCATAATGCACGTAAGTATTCGTGACACTTTTTGTTCAGCTTTAGACTATCAGCTTAAACCAGTCGTGGGCCTCACACTATGACTTTCAAATTCATTTCTGATTCTCGATATCGCAAGCCTATTCTCTTCATGATCGTTGGGTTTTGGGTGGCGATCGCCCTCAATATTTTCATCGGGCCACTCGTCTCCCCAGCCGCCCATTCCCAAGTTCCGGCTGCACCTCTCGTCGCTCAGAATGTCTTTGCCCCCAGCCAGTTCCAGACTCTTTCGGAGGGCGATCGCTTTTACCGTGAAGGCGATACGAACACAGCGGAAACCCTCTATCGTCAGGTGAAGCCGCCCTTCTCCAATCAAGGGGGCGAAGCCATTTCCAGCGTCCTCATTTACGAGCCGGACAATTTGCCCCCAGCGGGTCAAGTCTATTGGCGTAATGGTCAACAAGGGTTGGACGACAATCTGGAAACCCTCATTTTTGAATCGCTACCTCGCTTGGTGGAGAACTATCCAGAATTTATTCCCGGTCATCTGGCCCTAGCCCAAGCCTATCAAGCCTTTGAGCAACCTGAAGAGAGTTTGGCGGTGTTGGAACGGGCCACCGCCCTCTATCCCGATGTGCCGGACCTGCTCCGGGCACAGATGCGAGCCTTAGCGGATGATGAACAGTATTTGGAAGCGTCGATCACCGCCCGTCAGTTTACCCTGATCTATCCTGACTATCCCCAAGCTCCAGAGTTTACCCAACTGGCGGAGGAGTACGCGGAATCTCATCGGAAAAAGGTCCGGAGAGATCTGTTAGTTCAGCAAATTGGGGGGACGCTCCTGGGTGCCCTACAAGGGGTGCTGACGGATAACTGGTCCAGCGGGTTATCGGGGCTGCAAACGCTGCTGTTGCTGAGCAATAGTGAATCGAAGGTGGGAGCCAAGTTCGCAGAAGAATATCGCCAGCAGTTGACATTGGTGGATGATCCTGATGTGGTGGGCTACGTTGAGGAACTGGGACGACAGCTTGAGCCGTTGATGGGGCGAGATGATTTTGAATATGAGTATTACGTGGTTCAGGATAACAATCTGAATGCCTCTGCGTTTCCGGGGGGCAAAATTTTTGTCAACACCGGGGCTATTTTGAATACCCGCTCTGAGGCGGAATTGGTGGGACTCATGGGCCATGAACTTGCCCACGCAGCGCTGTCCCACGGCTACCAGCGCTTATCTCGTGGCATCGTTTTGAATAGTTTGCAGAATGTCATTCCCTTTGGGGATGTGGTGACCAACTTGGTAGCCTCGGAGTATAGCCGTGCCCACGAAAAGCAAGCAGATATTTTGGGCACTCGTGTCCTATCGCTGAGTGGTTATGCGGCGGATGGGCTGCGAAATTTGATGGCAACGTTACGGGAATTGTCGGGCGATCGCGCCACGTCTCTATTTGCCAGCCATCCGGCTCCAGCCAGTCGGGTGCGTTATCTGGAACGACTGATTCAGGAAAACGGCTATAACCGCTACGCCTTTGAAGGGGTCGATCGTCACAAGCAGATTCAGAATATTCTCCAAGGTCTCGAACCGGATGAGGGGTTGCCCATTGCTAACTCCGGTGGGGGGCAATCTTTGGGGACTGGAGGGAGCGGGGCCAGACCCCAGCCCGAAGCCCCAGTCCAACAGTCGGATCAAATCGCTGCCGCAGGCGATCGCCCCGATGTCAGCCTGACCCGCGAGGGAGTCACCATTTCCCTAGAAGCGTTCTCGCTGCGGAGTACCACCGTCAGCGCCCGGATTGTGATTCAAAACAACAGCGATCGCCCCTTTGGGTTTGTCCCCATTTTTACGCGAGTGGTAGATGTTGACGAAACCCGGTTTGCTTCCAACATCGCCTTTGAGACCGCTGGGGGCGATGTGCTGGTGCCACCAGGGGAGACCCTATCCGGGACGTTATCAGTCTTCGGGGGCGATCGCCCCACCGCCTTAACCGACGAGATGTTCTTGGTGATCACCGAGGGCACCAGTGGAGGACGACTGTTCCGCATCGGTTTTTAGATCAGGTGTTAGATCGTTTGACGTGAATCTCTATGAATCAATGGCGACTGATTCCACTCCTCAATACGTCGGGTGCGATGCAAATGGCGATCGATTCCTGGCTTCTGGATCAACATCGGGCTGGGCACCTGCCCCCGGTGCTGCGGTTTTATACTTGGTCGCCCGTTGCTATTTCTTTGGGCTACCATCAACGCCACTATCCTGAAGCGTGGAACCATCTCACTTGGGAGGAACAGGGGGTGGAGATTGTGCGTCGTCCCAGTGGGGGACGGGCGGTCCTGCACCAAGGGGAACTCACTTACGCGGTGATTACGTCAGGGTTGCAGGGCGATCGCACTCAGGTGTATCGCACCCTTTGCCAATTTCTGATGATGGGAATGGAACAGCTAGGGATTGATTTAAGCTATGGCACTGCCGGACGGGGCTATATTCATAATCCCAACTGCTTTGGCACCGCCACCGCCGCCGATTTAGTCTTGCCTGATGGCTCCAAGCTGATTGGCAGTGCCCAACTCAAACGAGGAAATGCGGTTCTTCAGCATGGGTCCATTCGCCTGTGTCCTGACCCCGACTTATTTGAGCAGGTGTTTGGTAAACCGTTGGGGCGATCGCCCCTGTGGACGGCTCAACCTCCACCTCTCACCGTCAGTGCGGTCACTCAAGCTCTGACCCAAGCAGCATCGGAGCAGTTTAAGGCACACCTGGTTGAGCAACCTCTCACCCCAAGCGAATGGCAGCAAGCTCTCGCCCAGTCCCAGAAATGGCACAATCCCACTCAAGGCTCCTAACCAAACCTCGTAGGCTGAAGGTGTCCATGACCGCCCCCAGGGACCATGCCATGAGCCTGTTGAGTCTCTGGCCGATTCAAGCTTGCTCATTGGTTGTTCTTGCTCGTTTGTTGCTCTTAGTTATTTTGTTGTTCTTATTAAGGATTGATGCCATGAAAATTGCTCAGCGTTGGCAGGCTAAGCCTGCGTTATTGATGGCGTTGGGACTCCTGTCTGCGGCGATCGCTCCCATTGTGGCCCAAGCTCCTGCTGCTGCGATCGCTAGTTCCTATCGCATCAGCCAACTCCTCGACTCGGCTCGCATCCTCATCCCCGCTGGTATTGTCTTAGAGGTGGATTACGAGAGCGAAGATGGCGAGGAGGTAAACAAGGTCATCGTCAAGCCGGATGAAACGGCACCGCTGACCTTGACCGTTGAAACCCCCATTCGCACCCAGGCTGGCACGATCCTGATCCCAGCCGGGAGCAACATTAGCGGGGAACTGCGCCCGTTGGAAGATGGACGGGTTGGGACCCAGTTTTTTGCCACTGAACTGATGTTGACCAATGGCAACAAGTACGACCTGGATGCGGTCTCTGCTCCCGTGACCCGCACAGAAGTGATCACAGAAGAAACCGATCCCGATCTCATCAAGGGGGCGGTGATTGGGGCGGCAGCAGCGGCGGTGCTGGCAGAAATTTTGGGCAGTATTGATATCCTGGAAGTTTTGGGCGGCGGCGCGTTAGGAGCCCTCGGGATTCTCATTTTTGGGGGCGATACTGACGAAGTGGAGGTCGTGGTGGTCGATCCCAATCGCGATCTGGATGTCACCCTCCAGTCCAACTTGCGATTCTAGGGCTAAGCCTACCGCAAGACGGACAAAACCTGGAAGGGTTGATTCTATCGTAGGTTGGGTAAAGCCCAAAGGGCATACCAGAAAAGCGACAGCGTAACCCAACGAAACACCGATGGGTGTTGAGGGATTGCCAAACGCCGATGGGTGTTGGGGGATTGCCAAAGGCAAGGCTATGCCAGCGTCCCCTCAACCCAACCGACAAAATGATCTTTGGTCCATCCATCAGAATGGAAAACTGTGGCGATCGCCACCATCACCCCAGTTCCCCACCGTTCGCCTGAGATCGGCGAGAACATAAAGTCCTGCGATACCATACAAATAGCAGACACAACGCGATCGCCTTTGCGGTACACGGTGTTTAGATTGATGACAGACAAATTGGTTGGCAATGGCAGGACATAGTAAGTGGGCAAACATCAAGCGGCAAAAAGCGCGAGTTGACTCAGCACGGGCCAAAGTGTTTGCCAAAATTTCTCGACAAATTATTGTCGCGGCTCGCAGTGGGGTTGCCGATCCGGCAGGAAACTTTCAGTTACGCACTGCCATCGAGAAAGCGAAGGCCGCTGGAATTCCCAATGATAATATCGACCGGGCGATCGCCAAAGGAGCAGGAACTCTCAGCTCTGGCAACTCCCTGGAAGCCATCCGCTATGAGGGCTATGGTCCCGGAGGGGTGGCCGTGCTGATTGAAGCTCTCACTGATAATCGCAACCGAACCGCCGCTGACCTACGTTCCGCCTTCACCAAAAATGGCGGCAACCTGGGAGAAACGGGCTGTGTCAGTTGGATGTTTGAGCAAAAGGGCGTGGTGAGCTTACTTGGACCTGTGGATGAAGATGCGCTCCTGGAAACATCGGTGGAGGCGGGTGCGGAAAGTTATGAGCTGACGGAGGTGGATGACACCGAGGGTGCCGAAGTCTTTTCAGCGGTGGTCGATCTGGAAATCCTGAATCAATCCATGCAAAACGCAGGCTATCACATTAGCCAGACCGAACTGCGCTGGATTCCCACCAATGTGTTGCAGGTGACCGAAGTGGAACAGGCGCGATCGCTCTTGAAACTGATCGATGCCCTAGAAGATCTGGACGATGTTCAGAGCGTGACGGCGAACTTCGATATGGATGAAGCCCTGTTTAACAGCCTCTTGGAATAAAGTTGAACCCATGCATTCAACGGAACCGTTAAACCAATGGAACCGAGCCATTCAGTGATCCGCTTTTCCAGCATTCAGCAACAGGTCTTGAGGCAAAGGCAGATGAATATGGGCAATGCTAAATCATCTCCATCATTCCCAGCAACGGTTCACCCTCTGATCCACCATCAGATATCCCAGTCCCTCCTTAGCCTCATTCTGAGCACGACCCTGTGGCCACTGCTGCTGGTCGCCTGCCACAAGTCCAACGCCTCTTCAGAGTCTGCCATCCCCGATCCTGCTCCTCAGGTCTCCCCCTCAGAAGACTCCAGCAATTCTGTTGCTACCGCCGGGGATTTGCTGCGGAGGATGCAGCAGATGTACACCATCGATGCGATCGCCCTCAGTCCTATCAAGTCATGCTCACTAAAATGCGTTGGCGATCGCCCTATGTTGTTAAAAAAAACGGAACAAGTAGAGTTTGAATCAAATCATACAGAATCGTTTTCCCCATTCTTGGGTTAATAGGGGTATATCAAATGTGTAAAATAATCACTTTATTGCTGGTCTGATGAAATTCATGGTTTAAGTAGGGCCAGTATATTTCAACTTGAAAATATGTTTTTAAGCCGAAGGGTAAGGTTCGGAACATTAATCTTGCCCGGTAACTTATCAAGTTCGAAGTAGTAATGTAGGGCGTAAGTAAATGACTAGCCAACCTTTTTCCGATGAAGTTGCGGTACGTATTGCTCTGGCAGCACGGGCATTGCCTGATGTGTCTGTTGGCGCTTTGATTGGGGCATTACAAGATCATCTTGGGGATGAACTGACAGAGGATGTCTTGGCCAATCTTACGGTGACGCAACTGAAGCGCTCGTTTGGAAGCATCTATGAGGTCGATGGCGAGTGGGAAGGAGAGGACGCTGACAACAAAGACATTGCGATGTTTAAGGAAGCTGTCCGCATCCTGTGGGGTGAAATTGACACCTGTGATGCCTCCTTGCCAATTAAGCCTTACCAAGAGGGTGATATGCCCAACTCAATTCGGGTTGCGGTAGCATCTAATGCAGAAGAGCAACTCGATGGACATTTTGGCTCATGTCATCGCTATCTGATTTATCAACTTTCTGTAGATGAAATTCGGTTGATTGATGTGCGATCAGCCATAGAAGCAGATATGCATGAGGACAAAAATCGATTTCGCGTTAATCTAATTCAAGATTGTCCCGTTCTTTACATTGCTTCGATCGGGGGGCCAGCGGCAGCTAAGGTGATTCAGGCCAATATCTATCCGATGAAAGTTGAGGAAGGCGGTGAGGCTAGGGAAGCTTTGGCCAAATTGCAGCAAATTCTCACCTCTTCTCCTCCCCCATGGTTAGCAAAAATTCTAGGGCGTGGAGCGGGAGAACGAGTCAAAAACTACAGTGCGGTTTCCTAACCTGGATAGCCAACACAGCTTTGTGGCTAAAGATTTGTTTTTTCGACGATTTTGACGATAGTGAACGACAACAACCACTTCAGTACCAGTGAACGATGGCTACCCAGAACAATAAGGAGCGGGTCAAAGAACTCCAAGCCGTGACCGGACTCAGGCCGACTCATTTCGCCGACTTAATTCGCGTGTGTCAGCTGATCTATGATCCGGGCGGCGGGGTCTCCGGTCGGGCGCTTGCGGTGGATTGGATGGATTTTGAAATTCCAGAAGCCGTAGCTGCTAATTTGCGATCGCTCGGTCAGCTTTACCAGTATGAATCTCCCCACGTTGACATGGACATCGTGTGGGAGCAACTCACCTCCGAAACCCGCAGTTGGTTTATCGCAAACAAAAGCATTTTGTGGGAAATTGAAGAGTCTTTTCCTGCCCTGGATGAGGACTAAGACGCTCTCTTTAGACCCCCGGCTTCTTGAAGAAGCCGGGGGTCTGGGCTACAACTCATCATTAAGTCAGAGCTTTAGGTGTGTTGCTGGTTGACTGACAAAAATTGGGGCTTGGGCGCGGAAACCGCTCCCCTACAAGGGATTGGGACAATGTAGGGGGCAGGTCTCCTGACCCAAGGCAGGGACAAGGTTTTAGGCAGTTTTGTCAGTCAA
>JBFRWC010000440.1:0-8220 GCA_051439365.1 Leptolyngbyaceae cyanobacterium | reverse complement strand
GAGTGGGGGAGTGGGGGAGTGGGGGAGTGGGGGAGTGGGGGAGTGGGGGGCAAGCACGGGGGCGTTGCCCTTACGGGGGGGAGCGTTTTGAGTTTCTGCCTTCTGCCTTCTGCCTTCTGCCTTTATTTCTGCCTTCTCTTCGTTCTCGATCCATTGGCTAACGACGGTGAGGCTTTGAGCTAAAAATCCTTGTTTGCAGGCATGACGCTGAATTTTGCCGCTGGAGGTTTTGGGAATGCTACCTGTTCTCAGCAGGAGGATGGCGTGTACTTGCAGGGCGTGGGATTGGGCGATCGCCTGTTTAATTGCTGTCACAATCTCGTCGGTGCGGAGCCGTCGCATGGCCGTGCGTTCCACCTCTTGCACCACCACCAGACGCTCTTCGTTATCCACATCCACCGAGAAGGCGGCTCCCTGGCCAGAACGGAGTTGCTCATGGGTTGTACCCATGGTGGCTTCAATATCCTGGGGATAGTGGTTCAACCCCCGAATCACGATTAAATCCTTGAGCCGTCCCGTTACATACAATTCCCCATTTTTGACAAAGCCCAAATCCCCAGTGCGGAGAAATGGCCCCGCTCCGGTGGTTGCGGTTCTCGCGTGGAAGGTCTCTTCGGACTGTTGAGGACGGTTCCAGTAGCCTTGGGCAATATTGGAGCCAGTAGCCCAGATTTCCCCGACTTCCCCGTCGGCACAAGGAATCAGGGTGTTGGGGTTCACAATGGCAACCCGTTGATTGTTCGCAGGCACACCACAACTGACAAGCTGGCGGCGATCGCTTGCGTCTGGCGATTGACTCCCATTCTGTTGGTCCACCAAAACAGCGATGTTTTGCTCCAGAGCGTCACTCTCCACTGTGGTGATCGTGGGAGTCTGGGAGCGATCGCCCCCAGTGACAAACAACGTTGCCTCGGCCATACCATAGCAGGGGTAAAAGGCTTCGGGGCGAAAACCACAGGGAGAGAAATGCTTCGTAAACTGGCGCATGGTTTCAGCCCGGACAGGTTCCGCCCCAGAAAAGGCCAGTGACCAACTGCTAAGGTCAAGAGCATCCCGCTGTTCTGGCGTAATCTGGCGCACACACAAGTCATAGGCAAAGTTGGGGCCACCGCTAGTGGTCCCTCGATACTTGGAAATGGCCTGGAGCCACCGTAGGGGGCGCTGCAAAAAGCTGACGGGAGCCATCAACACGCTGGGAATGTTGAGGTAGATGGGCTGCAAAATGCCGCCAATCAAGCCCATATCGTGATACGGGGGCAGCCAGGACACACCAATCGTTTTGGCCGTATCCCCAAAGCGCTCGTGGATTGCACGGGCATTGTGTAGCAAGTTACTGTGGCTCACCATCACGCCTTTAGGCAAGCCGGTCGAGCCAGAGGTGTATTGCAAGAAAGCGAGGGTCTTTTCAGTGAGCATTGGCGGTTGCCAAGATAGCTCAGATGCAGGAGCAACCCCATCTGTCGTCACCCAATTCAGTTGGGCAAAATCTGGGTTCGTCTCCAGAATCTTGCCAAAGTTGCTCAAAAGTTGCTGCGTAGTGAGGGCAATCGTAGCTCCAGCATCGGTCATCATCGACCGTAGACGATCAATCGTTTGGTTGGGGCGAGGGGGATAGGCCGGAACCGCTAGCACTCCCGCGTACAAACAACCCAGAAATGCCGTAATAAATGATAAGTCAGGGGCATACAGCAGCAGGGCTCGTTGTCCAGGTGCGCCCACAGCCTGAAGTCGAGCCGCGATCGCCTGTGCTCGACGGTCCAATTCTTTGTAGGATAGAACCTCAGACTCCACTTCTCCATCGCGTATGAAGGTATATGCGGTTTTATCGGGGTGGGATTGGGCACGGTGGCGCAATAGGTCAACAAGATTAGAAAATTCGTGCATGGTATCTGAAAGCAATAGCGATCGAGAAGCAGAAAGGTCTCCACAGTGACATCGTGCCTTAACTTAAGGCCGAGTGCTCACCCAAACAATAGAACGATCCAGGCTATAGGGAAACAAAATACAGGATAGATCGACTCTGCGGGGTTTGCTGTTGGCTAAATGAGGACATCTCTCTGCTCGTAGTAAACTCTGCGATCGCCCCTCCCGTCCCCTATTATCGGTATGGTGATGGCCATAACCAGGGGCAATAGCGGCAACCGGGGCAGCGCGGATGGCATTGTGATGCTTCATTAACGAACCTTGCTCTCGTTCAGTACTCCAGTCTTCAATTATGACAGGGCACGACAGACTCACACCGTCGATTCAAGGATCTGATGGTTCTATCAAAGTGAGATCGGGCGGATCAAATGGCTGAATTGGATGAAATTAGGGAGCGATCGCCCCTCCTTCTTCCTTGAAACTTGAGTAATGCTCTAAACATCCCCACGCGATCAGCACTCACCTAAGCGAACCGCCACAGTGTACGAGGGTCGCTGAGATTTTTCCCGCTGGGTTTTGACGAGGCGAAAATCCCGGTCAATGTACAAATTATCCAGCAGTGGTCTCGCCTTGGAAATTTGCTGAGACTGCTTAGCATTGATGCGGGTCTTTTCTTGCTTCAGAGTAGAAGAAGATGAGTCGGGTTGTTGATTGTGTTGATAGTCCGTTAGCGTTTGGTCAAACCAACGCTGAGCGGCTTCTGGGCTAAAAGAGAGTGACCCAATCCGCAACGATTGGCGAATGCAGATATTACGGATATCCCAGAATTGTGGTGCTGATGGACTCAACTCTGACTCCGACTCTGATTCAGATCCAGATCCGTCCTGCTTCTGGACCGCGTAAGTTTGCATAATCATGAAGTCATAGCTAAGCAACCAGCGCGAGAGCCACTGCAACCAGGCGGTTTTCTGCCCCGGTTTATAACGGGCTAAATTAGCGTAGTAGCCATTGTCGTCAAAAATCTGATAGGACTCATGCTGTACCCGTCCCGGCAAAATGTCTTGGAACGGGATTGTGGTCCAAACCGTGAGCCATACTCCTTTGAGTAGGGGAATTTGCTGATGCAAATCGGGGGTCGGGTTACGGTTTGCCAGTTCATCAAAGATCGGCATTAGCATTTCTTTGGCAAACCGCACTTTTTGACCCATTGGGTCCGTGTCCCGTTGCTCGATCTGCTTGAGCAGTGTGGCTTTCAAGGTAGGGGTATCAGCCTCAGCCAACGCAACGGGATTAAACGGCACATCTAATACAGCGAAGTCCATATACAGCAAAGTCCATATACAGCAAAGTCCATATACAGCGTTCCAGTCATGTAAAGATCGGCGGTCTGACCTATGCTTGAGATCATAGCAAAATCTTTACAATAACTAGAAAATAGTAGCTCGATTTCTAAGGGCGATCGCCCCATCCCTTAGCTACCAACCTCATCATCAGGGGATTTAGTCGAGGAACCAGAGTCATTGCTCTGGAGCAATTGCCCGACTTTGCCCACCACTGTGCCCAGTTTGCCATCTTCTAACAACGAGTTAATCAATGCGAGACCGCTAGTGGACAGTAGCAACTTGTTGATATCATCAGCGCTGCTGCCGTTGCCGTTGCCATTAGCACCGGGGAAGGAATACACCCGCGCATCCCCTAGAACACCCGGTTGAGGCGCGAGCGATCGCAACACTTCTGGCAACCGCTCAGCCAACTCTGGCCAAATCGTTTGCAGCACATCGGCAGTCAGATTGGCGTTACTGATGATATTCTTGGCCTCTAACTTGGCCCGAATTCCATCCGCTTCCGCCAATGCCTTATCTTTCTCCGCTGCGGCCAAGGTCCGAATTGCCTCTGCTTCCAAATCGGCTGCTTCCTTGGCAATTTCCGCCTGTCGCCGTCGCCGGAATACGTCGATTTCCACCACGTTCTGGTCAGAAATTCGCTGTTCTTGAGCCTTCTGTTCCGCTTCAATCACTGCTAACTGCTTGGAGCGTTCCGCCACTTCCACATCGGTGGCTGTTTGTACCCCCGCTTCGGCTTGGGCACGGGCGGCTTCGGCCATAAAACTTTCCTGCCGCTTTTGGGCAATGGCGATCGCTACATCTTCCTGAGCAATCCGGGCCAACCGTTCCGATTCCGCCACCTGCACCTGGGCTTCTAGGGACTGAGAATCAACGGTTTTTTTCCGGTTAATTTCCGCTAGTTCCGACTCCTGCTGCTGCACCGCTTGAGCCACTTTGAACTTCTTATTTTGCTCTTCCACTTCAATCTGAGCTTCAAAGGTTTGAGCATCAATATTTTTCTGACGAGTAATTTCGGCTAACTCCGATTCTTGCTGCTGCAACGTTTGCGCCACTCGCAGTTTTTTATTCTGCTCTTCAATCTCAATTTGGGCTTCAATTTGGCTTTGTTTAATCGAAAGTTTGCGCTGAATTTCCGCTTCCTCAACTGCCTTCTCTTGCAAAATCTGAGTTTGTTGAGCGGTGGAAGATTCCCGTGCTTTAGCTTCCTGAATTTCCCGCTCGCGCTGTGCCGTCATCGCCTCGACTTCAAGATTTTGCTCTAGGCGAGCGCCTTCTTTTTCCTGGGCAATTTGGAGCGATCGCTTTTCTGCATCCAGTTCCTTTTGCTCGATGGCGACCTGAGTGGTTAATTCCACTTCCCGCTTTTGTTGGATCGACTGTTGAATTGTCTCCGTTCGCAACCGTACCCCTTGAGCATCAAAGAAGTTATTTTCATCATAGGTATCGCTTTCCTGGACCTCAGAAATAGCGATGTTGTTGAGGGTTAATCCGACCTTCCCCAAATCCTGCTGCACTAGGTTTAATACTTCTTGGGCAAAACCTAATTTATCAGAGTCAATTTCTGCCAAATTCTTCGTTTTTGCTGCGGCCCGAATCGCATCATCCGCCCGTTTTTCCAGGGCATCTTTAATATCAATTGCGGTAATTTTGCCATTTTGAGACAGTCGAGCCGCTGCGGTTAACACATCTTGTTCGACTCCATTAATACAAACGTAGAACGTTACCCGCATATCAGCCCGGAGATAATCCTGAGTCCGCACCGCCAAATTTCCGGTCCGTTCCACATCAATGGAGATTTCCCGCAAGGGCACTCGCGTCAACTCATGAAATCCAGGCAGGACAATACATCCTCCATAGAGAATCACCTTTTTCTGCTTAGCAATAACACCCCCAGTCCGCACAAAGGCTTCGTTATTGGGTGTGATCACATACACGCGAGTGTAGGCCCAAATACTCATGATCAGGAGCACAATAATCGCTACGATCACAGCAGGAAAGACAATCAATCCACCGGACAGTTGACTGACGGGAATTTGCCCTGGAATTGATTGCCCTGGGGTTAATTGCCCAAGAGGCAACTGATTAGTTGATATGCTAGCTGAATAAAGTTCCATCCTAGACTCCTGGAATTCAATCGTATTGTGATTAGATATTCCTGAGATATCCGTTACCTCCGGGCTATCAGATATCTCTGAACGATTCGATGGCGATCGCAATAATTGCGCGGGCGAGATTGATGCAGACGAGATTTGTGTAGACAGAACGGAAGACAGAGAAGGCAAAGACTGAATAAAAGTTAACCAAAATAACATAAGACGACTCGCTTGATATAATGGGCAAATTCAACCTAATAACGAAAACTATTTAAACTTTTAGCGGGATGATTTAGCGGGATGACTTAGCAGGAGAAATAACGGAAAACCATTGGTCTTCATCTTCACTATCTTTTGCGACCACGAAGTAGAGATAGGCTTTATCTGACCGCTCAATCACGAGGACCGCGTCGCCAATTTTGGGCTGAACTTTGGCCCAGATAGGTAGTACCGCATTCACCGTCACCAGATTTTTGGCCGGATCGATCACATCCACTTGGGCAATTTTGCCCGTAGAAATATTATGTAAACGGGCTGAGCTAACCGTGCCCACACATCCCACTAAGCGATCGGCACTGGCACTTTCCCCAAACGAAGAAAATATCTTGCCAATGGGCCGAGCAATTTGGCCCCCAATGGCCAGCGCAATCAGCATCGAACCCAGCAAAATCGGGATTCGCAGAATGGGAAAGGGAACAAAACTGAGGAGTCCACCCAACACAACCGTCGCCATCCACCCCAGTAATCCCCACAAACAGAGATCTAGAGCTAGCAGCAAAATAATCGGTGCCTTGCCCACACCCAACCATCCCAGAATATCGAGGGGAGTGAGGCCGCTAGCGGCCATATCCTCGCCATCCGATCCCACGTTGGCTTGGGAGAAACCTGAACCACTGCCACCAGGAGCATCCACATTGGCATCCAGGTCGGCATCTACGTCTGCGTCAATGTCGGCATCCACATCAACGCCTACATCCACATCAACGTCTACATCTACATCTAGGTCTACATCTGCGTCCACATCAAAACCAGCGTCGATGTCGGTATCCACATCATCGTCGCCGCCGCCCGATAGGATGACGAGGCCAAACAACAGCGCCCCCGCACCCAGAAAAATCCAATACGGTAAGTTTTCAATTGAAAAAAGCATAGGGGCTGACTCACCACATACACGTCAGTGAAGGGACAAGCAGTCAGGCACTCCATTGGAGCCGTTGGCATTGAGCACTAGCACTAAGCGATCTAGCTCTGGCGTTGTCCTATCTTTCCTAAGATAGCCAGCAGCGTTGAAAATGTGAGCAAAGTAGCACTTTTTTTAATGTCTGCCCCCCACCCCCCACCCAAGCCTGAAATATATGTTGATCATCACCAGAAAAAACCTGAAGAAAGACCTGAAAAAACAGAACATTTCCTTATTTTATTTTCTGGTGATTTTAGCGATAGTAGTAGCAGCTAGGGTTCAGACTGAGAAAGCGGTTCGGCACTGTGACTTCTCGTCTGACCCCTTCAAGCAACCATCAAGGAACATTTCACTAGCATGTCACGGCCCATCCTGTATGGGTCGTTTTTTTTGGGTTTACGAAATCGGGGCAACGAGCGATGTAGTATCATCTGTACTATCCCGCGCAAAAGTTTCAATATCAGTGATGGCAACAACAAGGTTCTCCCAGGTCACGACCGCGCTTACCACGTTATATCAGCGGTTTTCTCCTCGTTGCTTGATCGTGGCTGGGATATCGATTGTGACTGGTGTCGGCTTGATGGCTAGCAATCCATCGCGATCGCACTACACCCAGTATGCCGCCAACCAATTGCGCGATCGCATCCGTCTCCAGTGCGATGATTTGAAGGGGAACATACAGGCTTTCTTATTTTCGATCCCGATGCGCGATGCCTGTGAAGTGACCGAATCTGGGGTGGACTTGGCCGCCGCTAGAACCCTAGAACCCGTGATTAACCACTTTACTGAACCCCGCAGATATTATGTCCTGTTTAGTGTTTACACCACGGATGTGCCCTTGGTGGGGCGATTTAATACCGTGGCCGTGGCAGGGCAATTTATCACCTGGGAGACGGAGTAGCCCCACGGATCGCTCCGACGCAGTGAGCATCCCCCGCTCCCGAAGCCCTTTGAGCTAGCGTCGTTAGCGTCACCATGTTGGCACCCCGTTCACGTTTTCAAGCTCCATGATGATGGATAATCAGACCCTGGGCTCAATCCCTGTTTCAGGGATTGAGCCTAATGAAACCTCCCCCACCTGCGAACGCGAGGTGGGGGTGTCGTTATGCTAGCTTGAGGGTCTCTCTACCCCACAAGTCACACAAGACCGCCCGGTTTCGAGGCGATGAGGGGGTACGTTTGCCCCCTGCATCCTGACGGTCCTTTCGGCCAGTCAGCTTCATGAGTCCTCTCGCGGCGATGTTATGCGCTCCATTGAGGTCCGCATTGTATTGCTTGCCCGTCGGGAATACAGATAGGGCATAATTTTGGGCATTCCGCTTCACCGTGCCTGAGCCATCATACGCATGGCTCGATGTCCCACGAGCGAAGACATAAACCGTCTTACCGCCTCGTTCGGCCCATTTCTCCTCCGTCCAGTGCGCACTCCGAGACTTGAGCCCCCCCTGAAACCGTTGCCGCAGGGGAGACCGCTTGCGACCTCCACGGGGCTTCCATCCCTTGAGATGCTCAAAGACAATCGCATCGGCATTAAACCGCTCTGCAAGGGCCACAATGCGCTTTGAGACAATATGCCCAATCTGAGTGTTGATGTTCTGGCATTTACGATAGATTTTTGAGCAAAACCCTTTGTGGAGTTTACCTCCCTTGCCCATCGTTTTCGATGCCTTTCGACGAATCGACTGGAGCCGCTGGTCTCGACGGTCTATGTCTCTGCCGGGATGAATAAACTCCCGAT
>JBFRWC010000439.1:0-5199 GCA_051439365.1 Leptolyngbyaceae cyanobacterium | reverse complement strand
TGAGTGTAAGACCTGGTTCCCAGGCCGTTTGCGATGAAGTGTCAACCCGTCCAGTAGCGATCCAGCTAAGCCTGGGTCTCTAGCTGGTGAATCCCCGCGCCTTTAGGCCGGGGAGGATGTCAAACACTTGACGCACTGATGTAGGAGCAGCGGCAATGAAACTGAATTTTGATACCCCCAATGACGATGCTCGGATTGAAATCCTGCCTCTGATCGATGTCATCTTCTGTATTTTGACCTTCTTTATCTTGGGGGCAGTCAGCTTAACTCGTCAGTCTGCCATTGGCGTCGATTTGCCCAGTGCCACCACTGGCGCGCCCCAAATGCGAGAAACGCTATTGGTGAGCCTTGACCCCATTGGTCAGCTCTATTTTGAGCAAAATCCCGTGAGCCGGGACCAGTTGACCGATCTGCTCATTCAGGAACGTGTGGCCAATCCCCGGAAGTTAGTGGTGCTGTATGCTTCACGCTCGGCCCGATACGATGATGTGGTGGATGTGCTGGATTTGCTACGAGAGAAGGTGGGGAGCGATCGCGTTGCCCTTGCCACGCTCCCTGAATCGAGTGAACCTCTTAGCCCAGACAACCCTTTTCCTGTCAGTCCTGGTAGTGGCCAAAATGCTCCAGATTCTATCCCTATGCCGGGATTAGATGACACCTTTAATTTCAACGATTTCGGCAACGATAGCGATGGGTCCAGTGATGGCAGTGGGCTTGATCCTAATCTGATCCAACCGGACTTTACGCCGTTGGAAGACGAGGATAGTTCCGGTGCTGATTAATCGGTGTGGGCAGCCGGAAATCAGCCTGTGATGATTGTCACGGAGTTATTTCTGAAGTTAAGGTGATCGGGGGCTGACGGACACAATGCGATCGCTCACTGCCCTAACAGCGTGGGAGGATACTCCTAGATCACGGACGATAAAGCCACAGCGGAAGACCACTGGTTTGCAATTCAAACTCTAGCCAATCCAACCCCGCCGCCACCTGAGAACGGCTCTGGTTCCCAGAGAGAAAGCGATTCACTAACGATTTGGGTTCCTCAAAGTTAATGCACTCCGCCTTTTCCGGGTCCAATCCGGCTAGCTCAGCCGCCCACCGCCGAGCATCCTCCTCAGTACCCAACCGATCGACCACTCCCAATTCCAGGGCTTGCTCTCCCGTGAAAATGCGACCATCGGCAAACTGCTTCACCGTGTCAACTGGCAAGCTACGACCATCGGCCACGGTCTGGACAAATTGCTGATAACTGGTGTCAATCAACGATTGGAGAATCTCCTGCTCTGGCTGGGTCAGCTCCCGATCAAAAGACAAAATGTCCTTATATGGCCCAGATTTGATCACTTTGAAGGACACCCCGACTTTGTCCAACAGCCGTTCTAGGTTATTGCCCCGCAGGATCACGCCAATACTACCCGTGATGGTGCCAGGATTGGACATAATGTGGGGCGCACCCATAGCGATGTAGATGCCGCCGGACGCGGAGATGTTACCAAAGCTGACCACGATTTTTACGGTGTCTTGCAGTCGCTTCAGGGCTTCGTAGATTTCCTGGGAGTCGCCCACGGTGCCACCAGGGCTATCAATTCGCAGCAGTAGGGCTGGAAATTTCTTCTCTTTGATCTCATCCAGAGCTTCCAGCACCCGCTTACGGGTCCCGCTGGCGATCGCCCCCGTGATTTCAATCCGGGCAATTTTCTTTTTGTATCGGGGCTTGAAAGGCCAAATCATAAGGCAACTGTCAGTTTTCAAAATTAAATGTCATTTCACTAGTGTGCCTCATTTAGGATAGTTCTGGCGATTTTGCGGAACTTTTCGCCTAAAGTGGTAGGGGGCGAAACGGGCGGACTGCGAATTTGCTGTGCCCCGACCCATATGACGCAACCAACGGCTAAGCAAAGATAGAGAAGGACGCTAAAAAATCTATGGCAAAGTATGACGTTTACGGTCTCGGCAATGCTCTGGTGGACATTGAATGTGAGGTGGAGCCTGCGGTTCTGCAAGAATTGGGCATTGAGAAAGGGGTGATGACCTTGCTGGATGAGGAGAGTCAGAACAAGATTTTGGCTCATTTTGATGGTCAGCCCCTCAAGCGGGCCTGCGGGGGATCTGCGGCCAACACCGTGATTGCGGTGAAGCAGTTTGGCGGTAATGCTTTTTACTCCTGCAAAGTGGCCAATGATGAGACCGGACAGTTTTACGCCAAGGATTTGAAAGATTGCGGGGTGGATACCAACTTGGATTTGCATGAACCGGAAACGGGCATTAGTGGTAAGTGCTTGGTCTTTATCACCCCCGATGCCGATCGCACCATGAATACGTTTCTGGGGGTTTCCAGCGAGCTTTCGGAAGCAGATCTGGTGCCCGAGGCGATCGCCGACTCCCAATACACCTACGTTGAAGGCTATCTGGTGACGGGCGACTCCAGCCGAGCCGCCGCTATCAAAGCACGAGAGCTGGCCCAAGCTGCCAACCAGCGGGTCGCGTTTACCCTGTCTGACCCCAATATGGTGAAATTCTTCAAAGACGGGCTGTTGGACATTATTGGTCCTGGGGTGGATTTGCTGTTTGCCAACGAAAGTGAGGCCAAACTGATGGCCGGGACCGAATCCTTGGATGACGCGATCGAATACCTGAAAACTCTGTCCAAGTGCTTAGCAATTACCTTGGGGCCGGAAGGATCGATTATTTTTGATGGCAATAACCGGATCAAAATTGACCCCGTTCCCACCACTGCTGTAGACACGGTGGGCGCAGGTGACATCTACGCGGGTGGAGTCCTCTATGCGGTCACCCACGGCATGGGCTTTTTCGATGGCGGACGGTTGGGTTCCCTCGCCTCATCCCGGTTGGTTGCCAACGTTGGTCCTCGGCTGACCACTCCTGAGATGGAAGATTTTATCGCGTGGAATGAGTTTAGCGATGTGGGAGCACGGGTGGAGTAGGATGACTAAACCCTTGAAAATGCAGTGGATCGGTTCGATGATGATGGGAGTGACTCGTGTTTTGGCGATCGCGCTCCTGCTCACCTTGGGTTGGGGAGGGGTGACTGCCCCGGCCCACGCATTTGTTTCCGTGGATGGCTTATTTATCGCCAATGATAGCTGTGAAGCCTTACAGTCCATTCGCAAAGGCACCAACCCTGGGAACGTCACCGTGGTGCCAGATATGGCCTATGACGCTAAAGGCCAAAATAAGCCCGACCCCAGCCACTATCAAATCAGAATAAAAGGAGGGGTGGGCGATCGCTGGGTACCTGTGAGCTGTGGTCGCTTGCTCACCGACTGTTCTGAATCGGTCGCGTCTGAATCGGTCGTGCCTGAATCAGCAACCACCCCTAGCCTAGCCCCATCCAGTCCGGCCCCATCGGCACCGACTGCCCCCAAGGGCGACTTACGCAATTGCCAGCAGCGCGTGTCCACCGACAACCTGTTAGCCATCAGTTGGCAACCTGCGTTTTGTCAGAGTCACCAAGACAAAACCGAGTGCCGAACTCAAGATAAGAGCGATTTTGATGCCGATCACTTTACCTTGCATGGTCTGTGGCCCCAACCCAGAGGTAAAGAGTATTGCTGTTTACCCAGTAACTTTCCCCGTCGGGAGTGGTCTAGGCAGCCCAACTTTGATCATCAGTTATCCGAAGACACCCTCGCCTTATTGGATAAAGGACGGCGAATGCCGGGATATGGTTCTTTCCTGCACCGTCACGAGTGGTACAAACACGGCACTTGCTACAACCCCAACTCATCTGACCCAGAGCAGGAGTATTTCGAAGAAGCACTAGCCCTGCTCAATCAGGTGAATGCCTCGTCCGTTCGGGAACTGTTCGCCAGTCACCTTGGCCAGTACGTCAGCTTGGCTGACATTCAATCGGCCTTTAACCGCGATTTTGGTCCAGGCACAGGCAACAAAGTGCGATTGCTCTGCGATGATGGTTTGATTGGGGAATTGTGGATTAATTTGAAGGGAGATATCCAATCGAACACATTGTTAGCAGATTTGCTGGCAGCTGCCTACGATGCCGACAGTCGCTGTAACGGTGGCATCATCGATCCTGTCGGATTCTAGTCATCTTAAGGTCTTTGATGTTTGACGGAAGGAGGGCGGCGATCGCCTCCCTCCTCCCATCATCTATGACTGAACCCTCACTCTATCGTCATCGTAATCACTGTTTCCACTGTTTCTTTGGGGGGCACCGTTAATAGGTGAGTTCCCGTAGTCATAGCATTACGAGGACCAGTCCACGGTTCCAGACAATAAAAGTTCTTCCCTTTCACGGCCCAAAAGACCAAGGTTGAGTAATTCTCGTCAAATGCAATCGTCAGTTTAGATTGACGCACTGGGTCAGTAACTTGGGCAGTTTTTCCAGCCAAGTTGATAAAGGCAAAGTCAATCTCATCCTGGGTAAAATCAAACTGGCCAGGGAACGATTGCACCTCCGGGGCACTTTTGATTTGGTATTCAGTGGAGGGCAATGTGATCCCTAGCTGGGGCTTAACGGCTTCATCCACCGCAAAATAAGGGTGAATCCCCGTGGAAAAGGGCATGGGTTTCGCGGATAAATTCGTGTGGCGTTGGCGCAGTTCCAACGTACTCCCCCGTAGCGTGTAAATGTAATTTAACTCAAACTCAAAAGGATAGACCGCCAGAGTGTCTTCACTGCTCTTCAATGTGACCGTTACACTGGCCCCACCCTCAGTCGATTGCTGCGTCACCTCCCAACTAGACGTGCGTCCAAAACCATGCTGCTTAAGCTGATAGGATTGCCCCTCAACGGTGTAAGTGTCATCCACTAAATTGCCGCAAATGGGGAACAGCAGTGGAATTCCCCCTCGGACGGACAAATTAGGGTCTTTGAACCGGTCTGCATCTAGGTAGAAGACTTCTTTGCCTGCCACCTGCCAACTAATCACGATCCCACCCCGCTCTGGTACCACTGCGACCTGGGCTTGGGTCGTCGAGTCTGAAAGAACATAGGTTTTGTACTGGCGTTGCTCAACTGTGATCTCAAACATAAACTGTTCACCAAAAACAACTGACATCACCGTCTCACAAAATGGGGAAAATATTATTTAATGTATTTTCTTAAGGCCATATGAGGGGAATTTCATCAAGATATCAACTTGATCCCCATACAGGTAGAATCAAGTTTCCAGATCATATCCGTAGACACTCTAGTTAGGACAGAGACGTGTTTTT
>JBFRWC010000438.1:0-11907 GCA_051439365.1 Leptolyngbyaceae cyanobacterium | reverse complement strand
GGGGGAACATTTGCCAATAATCACGGAGGACCGAAAGTCGTGGCGATCGCCCTCAATACTTTCCATCTCAATGAAGCAGAGGCAAGGGAAGCGATCGCCCAAGTTCAAGCCAAAACCGGACTCCCCTGCACCGATGTCATCCGCTTCGACCCCACCCCCATCCTAGATGCCATTTTCACTCCCTAACCTCTACGCCCCACTCCTGTTAGGCTGAGCGAAGCCGAAGACCACCACCCCTTGACACAAACCCAAACACCAGGCATGATAGTAGACGCTATATGGGGCTATAACTCAGTTGGTAGAGTGTCACAATGGCATTGTGAAAGTCAGCGGTTCGAATCCGCTTAGCTCCATAAAACTAACCATAATCGGGATTGCGGCAGAGTGCGTCATGCAAGTTGCCTGATCTAGGGGCGCACCAGGAGCCGGACGCTCTCTCAATTGGCTCCCAGCTAGAAACTGGGAGCTAGGATCGGAGGAGATAGGCAACCACTAAGCTTTAAATATGGAGGTGATCCGCCCCATTGCGGTGTTCACGTTTTCACGGCTATTGAACGCGGAGATGCGGAAATAGCCTTCCCCGGCGGCTCCGAAGCCAGATCCAGGAGTCCCCACCACGTTGCAACTGTGGAGAAGCTTGTCAAAAAAGTCCCAGCTTGATAGTCCATTGGGAGTTTTCACCCAAACATAGGGGGCATTGACCCCGCCATACACGCTGATGCCGATGGACTCTAGCTGTTGCCGCACGATTTGGGCATTTTCCATATAGAAATCAATCAGAGCCTTAATTTGAGACTGTCCCGCTTCCGAGTACACCGCTTCGGCTCCCCGCTGCACAATGTAGGACACCCCGTTAAACTTGGTGGATTGGCGACGATTCCAGAGCTTGTGAACCTGCACATCTGATCCATCTGCGGCTTTAGCCATCAGGGTTTGGGGCACCACAGTGTAAGCACAGCGGGTTCCAGTGAATCCCGCATTTTTAGAGAAAGAGCGGAACTCAATGGCACAATCCCGTGCGCCCTCAATTTCGTAAATAGAATGGGGCAAACTGTCATCGGTGATAAACGCTTCGTAGGCGGAATCAAAGAAAATAATTGAGCCATTGGCCTTGGCGTAATCCACCCATTGCTTCAGTCCCTCTTTGGAGATTGTGGCCCCTGTGGGGTTATTGGGAAAGCAGAGATAAATCAGATCCACTTTCTGGCTAGGAATCGCTGGATTAAAATCATTGTCCGCGCTCATGGGCAGGTAAACTAAGCCACCATAGGTACCGTCATCACTGGCAGGTCCGGTATTCCCAGCCATGACATTGGTATCAACATAGACGGGATACACGGGGTCCGTGACCGCGATGGTATTGCTGTGGCCAAAAATATCGAGAATATTGCCAGAATCGCACTTGGCCCCATCGGAGACAAAAATTTCCGAGGCATCGATTTCACACCCCCGCTGTTGAAAATCCTGAGCCGCAATCTTTTGCCGAAGCCATTCATAACCCTGTTCGGGACCATAGCCCTTGAAGGTGGCGCGATCGCCCATATCATTGACTGCTTGAACCATCGCATCCCGGCAGGCCGCAGGCAGCGGCTCGGTGACATCACCGATCCCCAGCTTAATAATCGGAGCCTCCGGGTTAGCCGCTGCGTAAGCCTTAACACGACGGGCAATTTCGGGGAAGAGGTAGCCCGCCTTGAGTTTGAGATAGTTGTCGTTAATCGTTGCCATGGATCTCCCGTTAGAATTCTGGTGTTGAAATGATGACTAGACAAGGTGTTGGCTTGAACCGCTTAGCATAGCCTACTAGGGAGCAGAGCGAAAGGGGCAAAGTTTATCCCCCGATTCTGTTTATAATTTGGAAAACACTGGATAGAGGAGGGCGATCGCCGTGGCTGTAGGGATCAACAATCATCAAGTTATTTTGACTATCCCCACCATGCCTAAGGCACTCTACCGGGTTACCCCCCAAGTCCAACAGGTCGTGTCAGATTCTGGGATCCAAGAGGGGATGTGCTATCTCTTCTTACGCCACACCTCTGCCAGTCTTGTCATCCAAGAAAACGCCGACCCTGATGTGTTGGTGGATCTGGAACAATTTCTCGCCAAACTGGTTCCTGAAGGCAATCACTACATCCACAGTGCCGAAGGCCCCGACGATATGCCGGCCCACATTCGTACCGCCCTGACCCACACCTCAGAACATATCCCCGTAGCTGACGGGCGCTTACTATTGGGGACCTGGCAAGGAATTTACATTTGGGAACATCGCCACCATCGTCATCAGCGAGATCTCGTAATCCATGTGATGGGGAAATAAGCGAGAGTCGGTAAAAGTATCAGGAATGCAGCGGCGACCCCCTGTAGATCATCTTAGCCTACATTTCAAACCTGCTAGTTGGGTGTTCACAGTTGATTACTTCCAGTCATGTTGTTGATTAGTGAGATCACGATATCAATCATGTCGCTTGTGTCTGTGTGTTTGCCTGGTCCCTTGGATGGTTCCCAGACATGACGGATTTATGAAACCCGTTTATGAAACCCAGGGCAAGCTGAGCGGAGGTAATGTCAAGACTTTATGGATCTCACGGAGTCTTGGGACCATCTTGATGAAAATTTACTAGAACTGATGTAGAGATCAGTGAAATCTATCAGGGATGTCAGCATCTTTATTGATTTTCCTTTGACCAGCATTTCAGCAAGTGTTAGCTAAAGGAAAATGGCGGGAATAATAATGGCAAGCGAGTGGAATTGCCCCTTCGCATTATATGGAGCAACAGAGACTATCACTATGTCAGTAAAATCTATGACTACTTCCTCCCCTATAGTTGAAGCCGAACTCCTTAAATCTTCCAGGGTGTCAAATACTCAGTCCGAAGGTCAGGCTCCAGGCTCTAACCGGGTGGATGAGGACACCTTCGATGCAAGTCGGATGAATCCTGAACAAATTGACTCAGAACTAGTAAATCTAGATATGGAGGCAACGGATACAACGGTTGCGGGTAAGGGGGTGCGGCGCACGACTGACCTAGTGAGGATGTATCTCCAGGAAATTGGGCGTGTTCGTCTGCTAGATCGGGATGAAGAGGTTGCTGAAGCCCAGAAAGTACAAAAGTATGTTGGGTTGCTGGAATTGTGTAATCAGCAGGCTGAAACCAATGAGGTGCTGAAGACCTATGTGCAGTTGCTAGAAATTCACGATCGCCTCCAATCTAATCTGGGACATCGGCCTTCTTGGGGACGTTGGGCAGCGATCGCCAAGCTCTCTGTTGCGGAGTTGAAAGAGGCGCTGGTGATCGGAAAACGACAGCTAGCAGCAGTGGCAGGCATCTCTGTCGCGGAGTTGGAGCAAGCCCAAGCGGAGGGTATTGAAGCAAAAGACCACATGATCAAGGCCAATTTGCGCTTGGTGGTCTCTGTGGCCAAAAAGTACCAAAACCGTGGATTAGAATTGCTAGATCTGATTCAGGAAGGGACACTCGGTTTAGAACGGGCGGTGGACAAGTTTGACCCCACCAAGGGCTATCGTTTTAGCACCTACGCTTATTGGTGGATTCGTCAAGGCATTACCCGGGCGATCGCCACCCAAAGCCGCACCATTCGCCTCCCGGTTCACATCACCGAAAAACTTAACAAAATCAAGAAAGCCCAGCGCAAGATCTCCCAACAAAAGGGGCGGACTCCGACCGTCGAGGATGTGGCTGCCGAGTTGAAAATGACCGCACCCCAAGTGCGAGAAGTGTTGTTGCGCGTTCCTCGCTCGGTCTCGCTGGAGACTAAGGTAGGCAAAGAACGGGATACGGAACTGGGTGACTTACTGGAAACGGATGGCTTATCCCCCGAAGATTTGCTGATGCGGGAATCTCTCCATCGAGATTTGCAACAGTTGCTCACGGATCTCACCACTCGTGAGCGGGATGTGATTCGGATGCGGTTTGGTCTAAATGATGGCACACCCTACTCACTAGCGGAAATTGGACGGGCGCTGGATTTGTCCCGTGAACGGGTGCGCCAGATTGAAGCCAAAGCATTGCAAAAGTTGCGTCAGCCCAAGCGGCGTAATCGAGTCCGTGATTATCTAGAAGCCTTGGCCTAAGGTGCGATGGTGCAACTGACATGTGACATCACCAATGATTAAGTCTTAACTCCGAGATCCCTCGTACGCCAGATTTCCAGATAGGGAATCTGGTTTTTTCTTGTCAGGGTGTCGGGGTCGTGACACTCCAGGTTAGGACAAAGAGGTTTGGGTGGGGGTATGAAGTGCCCTCACCCAAACGTCACTAGGATTACTCTGTTTGCTGGATGAATTGGGTAAACTTCTCTTGTTCCTCTGGACTCCCAACCACGAGCAGGCGATCGCCCTCCTCAAACACTGTATCACCGGGGGGATAGGGATAACGTTGGGGTCCGCGCTCAATGGCCATAATGGTTGCACCCGTTTTACGTTTAACCTTCGATTTGGCAATACTTTGGCCCAGCAGGGGATGTCCGGCCTCCAGTTCACACCAACGATGGTCAAAGCCCTCAATCACCGCATCTAGGTTGTTGGCCCCCCAATATTCCGTGCGTCCCGGCAAAATGTCGCGGTAGCGACGGCTCCGGTAGCGATTGACCACTTGTTGTACTAAATAGATGGAGTCGTGGAGTTTGAGCAACATATGCGCTCCCATTTCCAAGGCTGCTTCAAATTCGGGTTGCACCACTTCTTGGGCACCCAATTGATACAAGGAGTCAATTTCATCTTTGACATGGGCACGGACGGTGATATCCAAGTCCGGGGCAATATGGAGAGCACGGTTGAGGGTGAGCCGGGTCGCCATTGGGTCGGGCAAGGTAATAGCCATCGCTTTTGCCCGCCGCAGGTGGGCTTTTTCTAACAACAGGGTGCTGGATGCGTCGCCAAATAGGTAGGGAATCTGGCGATCGCGCAAGGTTTGCAACACGGCTTCGTTATTATCAATGACTAAAATCGAGTGGCCTTGGAAATCCAGCATTCGCACCAGCGTTTTACCCACGCGACCATACCCAGCAATGATCACATGACCCCGCAAATCCTGGTCTTCGATCCCGATTACCTGGGGTTCACCTGATTGGAAGAGCGATCGCAAATAGGGGGATTGTTCCGCCCACCGCAGCAAGAAAGGCGTGGCCCTGAGCACAAAGGGCGTGATCAGTAAGGTGGCTGCCGTCGTTCCTACCACCAATCCGTAGAGACGATCGGAAAACAGCCCCGTTTCTGCGGCGACTCCCGCCAATACAAAGGAAAATTCACCAATTTGATTAATGCCCAAACCGACGGACAAGGCGGTTTTGAGGGAAAAGCCAAAGCTGCGAACGATGCCCGTCACGATCACCGCTTTGCCCACCATCGCCACTAACACCAATCCGGCCAGCACCCACAGGTTGTTCCAGAGAAAAACCGGGTCGATCAACAACCCAATGGAGGCAAAAAATAGGGTAGCAAACACATCCCGCATGGGCAACATCCGGTCAAGGGCATGGTCGGCGTATTCGATGTTGGAGACAATCAATCCCGCCGCAAAAGCACCCATTTCAATACCCAGACCAATGCTGGAGGTGAAGAGAGCAATGCCCAAACACAAAGCCAAAATGCTCAGAAGAAATAATTCCTGTGATCCTTGCCGACCAATCAGCCGAATCAGCCGAGGAATAATCAAAATCCCAGAGACAATGGCCACACTGAGGAACAGGGTAATCGAAAGGAGGGCGGTGAGGAGCGATCGCCCAATCACCTCAACAGGCTGGGTCAAGGCTGGTAGAATCGCTAACATTAAGCCTAAGCCTAAATCTTGGACCACCAATATGGCCAACATGATGCGCCCGTGAGGTGCCCGGACTTCGTTGCGCTCAATTAGGCTTTTGAGCACCACAGCGGTGGAGGATAGGGAGAGCACTGCACCTAGGAAAATGGCAGTGGGAATGGTGTTGACCCAGCCCGTGAGATAGGCAAGACCACCGCCCAGGAGAATGGTAAGGAAAATTTCTAAACTGCCACCACCGAGGGCGATCGCTTTCACTTTGAGCAAATCTTTGAGGGAAAATTCCACCCCCAAGGCAAACAGCAGCAAAGCCACCCCAATTTCTGCCAGAACCTTGATATTGCCCTCGCCGTTCACCAAATTTAAGCCTGCGGGGCCGACCACCATGCCACTGACCAGGTAGCCCAACAGCACAGGCTGCTTGAGGCGATGGGCCACAAACCCTCCCACCGTTGCCGCACCCAGCACTGTGACCATTTCAGCGATTAATTTCAGATCGGTGGCCATGCAACACTCCTACAGGATTATTTGTGGTTGGTTGTGATTAATGGGCAATTGGCGGATAGCAGTCAACCCACCGACATGATGGCACAAAGCATCTCTACAAAATCGTCCTAACGAATGTGGCTGTCGCGATGGAATTTGACGCTGAGGCCAAGGCCACCTCATCTTGCAAAGACACAACAGATTCACTGAGGGCGATCGCCCAAGCAGTCCCCTCTAGAGACGATCCCACCTTTCTCTCTCTATGACTGTCAACCATGAGTAGCTTAAAATTTTGTTAAGCTGGAACCCATTCTCCTTGCGTTCTCACTCCCTTGCAGGTTCATGACACACAATCCCCTGGAATCCTCCATGCCTAAGTCCTTGTCTGCCCACGAGGGGCCAGTTTCACTCACTCCCAAATCGGTTCCGGGGTCACCACCCACGCGGAAATCATCACCGCCCGTTTTACCGATGCAAGGGTCGCTGAAATGTACATCGTTTCAAGCGGCCAATGCCCAAAAGGTCCTGCCCCATGAACGACTGCTGAATCCCGATGGTCGGATTGAGATTGTCCGATTGGGCTATTCCAACGATCTGTGGCGCGATCGCTATCACACTATGTTGACCATGCCCTGGTCCCTCTTTTTTCTCTGCATGGGCTTGATCTACCTGGCGGCAAATGCGTTGTTTGCCGTGGGATATTTGCTGGGAGGTGATGCGATCGCCAATGCTGAACCGGGTTCTTTTGTCGATGCCTTTTTCTTTAGCGTTCAAACAATGGCCTCCATTGGCTATGGAGCCATGTATCCCCAAACCCTCTACGCCAATCTCCTGGTGACGATCGAATCCCTAGTGGGCTTGATGGGAATTGCAATGGTGACGGGGCTGACCTTTGCTCGATTTTCTCGACCCACCACACGGGTGATGTTTAGCGATGTTGCCGTGGTTTCGCCCTACGATACCATCCCAACCCTAATGTTTCGAGCGGCCAACCAACGACGCAACCGCATTATTGAAGCCCAACTGACCATGACCCTTGTCTGGAATGAAATCTCCCAAGAAGGCCATGCCATGCGGCGATTTTATGACTTGCCCTTGGTTCGGTCTCAAACCCCTGTTTTTGCCTTGACTTGGACAGTCATGCACCCCATTACCCCTGATAGTCCGCTCTACGGTAGAACTAACCAAGATTTGTACGATGCCGATACAGAATTAGTGATTACGCTGACTGGATTAGATGAAACCCTATCCCAAACAGTCCACGCGCGTCATTCCTACGGGCCGAGTGATATCCGCCGAAATATGATCTTTGTTGACTTGTTCACTCATTTACCCGATGGCCGCTTTGCCATCGACTATGAGCGCTTTCATCAGGTCAGGCCCGTTGTTTCCAGTTCCAATTAGCCACACATTATCACGATCAAAAAATGAGAAAACTTCACTGACTGTAACTTGGTTATGAATCCATGTATCGGTCCTGTTGCATGTTATTGTTTTGCCCCCAAAGGCGTGGATCGATCCGCTATAGTCAAAAAAAGTGGTTTTGCCACCGTTGTTTTCCCTGGACGCAACCCCATAGAGAGGTACTATGTCTCCGTGCATGATTCGTCAAGTTTGGATGCTCATTGAAAAAAGTCAACCGAATACTCTACTCAGTCTCGATGACAATGGTTTAGTCTCTTGGATCATCAGTGGAATCGAGTCAGGTCGATTACTGAATAGCCAGGAGGTCGATCTCTATAGCCGCTATATTCGGTCTCGCTTACCCTTAATTCGAGACATGGTGGCGGCTCGTTAGCCCGATCTGTCTGCTATGCCATTAGCCTTCGGAGTCTGGTCGAGGCAGTGGCGTAAGCTGAATTCCCGCCCGTATCATCAGGTCACTATTCCTGACATTTTTGCAACTATATAGTTAATCATCGTTATCGATCATCTGGATTGATTACTTGGGCGATCGCTCTACTCTTGGAGAGCCATTTGGGGTTCTGGGAGGATTGGGGCGATCGCTTGTTTGTGGGTGGGCGAGTGGGCGACTTCTTACCATAAATTTCGTGCCAAAAACAAAAATGTAAATATGCTTGACATTTTGTTACAAATTTTGTTACATTTATTTACATAAGGCGGAGAGAGCAAGACCGAACAGAACGGTAAGCCGCTATCTCCCCTCTGGTACAACGCACATTAGGAGTACACAACATGATGACAACGATTCTGATTGCTTTGTTTGTTGCTGGTTGGGCTGCGGTAGCGCTTATTGGTACCCAGGCTTACTTCCGAGGTGAGCAGACCAAGCCCATCCATGCCCGTAACTGGCGCTCCCAGTCTTTTGAACCGTTGGCCCAATCGGTGACCGGACGCGAGACCGATTACAGCGATCGCACCCCTGGTTTTCAAGTCGATGCCTACACGAGTGCTTTGCTGCCCGATGCATAGGTCCAGCGTATGGGGCGGTGTATAGGCCCGCGTAGCATTAAATTACTCTCCTCTCTCTGTTCGCAGAGCTTGACTTGACTATCATGGCCCAGCCCTCGTGGCTGGGCTTTTTTTTGGGGAATTTCCCAAAAGCTCCTAAAAGAAAGATGTCTGATGCCATCCTGTTTTAGGATAAGGAGGTATCACTAAAGGCCCCACAAAGATAGTACTGAAGGAGGAGCATGGCGCGATCGCATACGATTACTATCCACAATCGACAAACCCAGACCCGCTATCAGGCTACGGTTCCAGATAACCACTACATTCTCCATAGCCTGGAGCGACAGGGCATGGACCTACCGTTTTCCTGTCGCAATGGGGCTTGTACCACCTGCGCGGTGCGGGTCATTTCTGGTGATCTGGACCAACCAGAGGCCATGGGATTGTCCCCGGAACTGCAAGCTCAGGGATATGCTCTGTTGTGTGTGAGCTATGCCCGATCAGATTTACAGGTGGAAACCCAAGATGAAGATGAAGTGTATGAATTGCAGTTTGGTCGCTACTTTGGCCGAGGCAAGGTGCGGCCAGGTTTACCATTAGATGAAGATTGATCTCATTATTCCTGAACCGTACAGCGATGGAGAAACATGGTGAGTGACAAGCGGTGGTGGATACAAGCACTAGTGGGGATCTGGTGTGGGGCGATCGCCATTAGTTGCCAAGGCCATCTGCCCGGATCGCCGTTCAACCGCGCCGCCGCAACATCATCCCCCGGCCCCACCGTAACAGTGATGCGGGTAGTCAGTGGTCAAACCCTGGAAGTTCAGTACCCCAACACCACCAGCACCAACAATGAAAAAGTACGGCTGATTGGGATTCAAGCCCCAGCCTATGACCAAAATCCTTGGGATCGGGCTGTGAAAGATTACTTGGGCGATCGGTTACTTGGTCAAACCGTGCAATTGGAATGGGATCAAAACCGAGGCAACGGTTACGGTAGCAAGCTGGCCTACGTTTGGTTGGGCGATCGCTTAATCAATCAAGAGTTAGTGGCAGAAGGGTATGTAATGGAAAAGACGCGATCGCCCAACCTCAGGTACGATAGCCTACTCAAAGAATCTCAAAATCGGGCACGACTGCTGGGTCTCGGCATTTGGAACCCCGAACAACCCATGCGCCAACCCCCCTCCGAGTTTCGTGATTCCCGCGATTCTTAGCCTTACCCACCACTCACCATCCGACTACCACTATTCCACCACCCACGCCAATCATGTCAACACCATCCACCCAAGACCTCCAAATTTTCCTCGACATTGCCACAGAAGCGGTCCTCGCAGCTGGAGTCATCCTCAAGGACTACTGTGGCAAACTAACCCACATTGAAGAAAAAGGTCGACCCGGCGACCTCGTAACCGCCGCCGATAAAGCCGCCGAAACAGCGGTCTTAGAGGTGTTGAAGCGCCATCTGCCCAACCATGCCATCCTAGCAGAGGAATCTGGACAGCATGGGGATTTAAGCAACACCTATCTCTGGGCCATTGATCCCTTAGATGGCACCACCAACTATGCCCATCAGTATCCCTTTTTCGCAACTTCAGTGGGGTTGCTCCATGACGGTCAGCCCATTGTAGGAGTGATTTACGACCCCTCCCGCGACGATTTGTTTCGGGCAGCAAAGGGACTTGGTGCAACCTGCAATCGCCGTCCGATCCGAGTTTCAGCCACCCAGGCACTTAAAGACAGTCTACTGGTCACAGGGTTCGCCTACGATCGCCGGGAAACCATTGACACCAACTACGCCGAATTTTGTCACCTCACCCATCTGACCCATGGGGTCCGTCGAGGGGGATCTGCGGCCATTGATCTCGCTTACGTCGCCTGTGGGCGTTTGGATGGCTATTGGGAACGGGGGCTGTCTCCCTGGGATCTGGCAGCAGGGGTGATTATTGTCAAAGAGGCTGGAGGACAAGTCACAGCCTATGATACGTCCCAGTTTGATATTCGATCTGGCCGCATTCTGGCAACCAATGGACTGATTCACCAAGAACTCAGCGATCGCTTGGTGGCCATCCAGCCCCTCAAGCAATTTGAGCCATCCTAGCAAGGTCTATTGACTGGTACTGACCATGCCAGGTTTTCGCTACAACCAGGTTAGTGACAACGACAGCCACCGGAGATCGGACAACCGACACAGCGTTTGTCTTTACAGTGGGCATCTACCCATACCCGGTAACCGGTATCTGAGGTTGTGATCAGCGTCGGGTAGCCATAATTGGATAGTGCAACACATATTTGATGAACCTGCTCACCCTGTGCCCTACTAAATGAGGAAACGTGTCTGTAAACCGTTGCCCCGACCCAAATAGCTCGAGTGACTTGCTCCCCATCATAAAACTTAAAGGGTTGCAGAAGGGATTCATTTAGAACGGTTGGCACCATGATCAACAACCTGGGTCGTCTTCATACGAAGTATTGGTTAAAATAATATTCGCATTATAGGCATCACTTTATGCCCTGACCACCTGGTATCCACGGATGCCTATTCTTATTTTCGCTGGGGTCACGGTGGGTTGGCTAGAATCAATGCACAAAATGAACCAATCGTTCCCGATTAATGCTCTGCCATAGGTACCAGGATAGGCAATAATGGATATCGTTGTAACCTTGCGCAAATATGCCATTACCCAGTAATTTAACAACTCTTGACGGCGCGGCCCTTTCCCCTGACACACTAGCCAATAAGGTGGTTCTGTTTGTTAATGTGGCTAGCAAATGCGGGTTAACGCCTCAGTACAGTGGCTTGGTTGAATTGGACAAAGCCTATGGCGATCGCGGTCTAGTCATTGTGGGGGTTCCGTGCAACCAGTTTGGCAGCCAAGAACCTGGTACTCCTAACGAGATCAAAGACTTCACCAAAACCAAATATGATGTGGACTTCACCTTGCTAGAGAAGCAAGATGTTAACGGTGCCAATCGTAGTGACCTGTATCAATTTTTGGTGGGAGATGGACCTTATATTGAATGGAACTTTGGGAAGTTTCTGGTTGACCGGAAAGGTGCTGTAGTAGCCCGCTTTGACCCCCAAACGGACCCTGATGCCAAGACCCTCAAGGATGCAATTGAAGCTGCCCTCTAATCGCTTAGGTTGAAATCACTAGGCTGGAATGGATCGATCGGCCTAGGCTTTCTCCCCAAAGGTTAGTATGTCCGTTTGAAACTGTTCTTTAAGGAT
>JBFRWC010000437.1:0-28324 GCA_051439365.1 Leptolyngbyaceae cyanobacterium | reverse complement strand
GGTGTACACACATCTCATTTTGAAGTCCAAAACTCGGCTTTACCCCCCTTAGTCCCCCCTTGCAAAGGGGGGAAACTCCGGTCCTCCCCCTTTGCAAGGGGGAGTTAGAGGGGGTGGTTCGACTGGTGTGTACACAGTAGCCTTGCAAAGGGGGGAGATTCCGGTCCTCCCCCTTTGCAAGGGGGAGTTAGAGGGGGTGGTTCGACTGGTGTGTACACGGTAGAACGGGACACTGGGAAGGAAGAGGAGTCGTGAGGAGCCATGAGGGCTGGGTTACACAGAAACTGGCGTGAGGGCATCCTTGACCCGCTGGTTGCGAATGTCGCCAGCATGGGTGAGGCAAGCCCCTGCAATAATGTCATCCTCAAAGTCGAGATTCAGTTCCCCGTCTTTAGTGACCAAAAGCTGGAGCAACGCTTGCAAGTTTTTGGCGTACATTTGGCTGGCATGGACGGGGACAGAGGCAGGCAAGTTTTCCGGCCCAATGATGGTAACACCGTGGTAATTGACGGTGCGTCCGGCTTCCGTGTAAGCACAGTTGCCCCCCTGCCCTGCGGCTAAATCGACAATAACCGCGCCCGGTTTCATGCTGCTGACCATTTCCGCTGTCACCAACAGGGGAGCTTTCTTCCCTGGAACTTGGGCGGTCGTAATCACCGCATCAGCGTTACTCACATGGGAAGCTACCAGTTCACGGGATTTGGCCTTGGACTCCTCCGAGAGTTCCTTGGCATAACCACCGCCCCCAGCCGTGTCTTCCTCTAAGGCCACTTCCACAAATTTGGCTCCCAAACTCTGGACTTGCTCTTTCACCTCAGGGCGAATGTCGAAGGCTTCCACCACCGCACCCAAGCGGCGAGCCGTGGCGATCGCCTGTAATCCGGCCACCCCTGCACCCATAATAAACACCTTCGCGGGACGAATCGTTCCCGCTGCTGTCGTCAACATTGGGAAGAACTTGGGCAATTCCGCCGCCGCCAACAAAACTGCTTTGTACCCTGCCAGGGACGCTTGAGACGAGAGGGCATCCATACTCTGAGCACGAGTAGTCCGAGGGATCAGCTCCATGCTGAATGCCGTGACATTTTTCTGTGCGATCGCTTGAACCCGCTCCGGTTCCGCTAACGGATTCAAAAAGCTAATGAACACTTGATCCGGCTTGAGTAAATCCAGCTCTGATGCCCCATTGTCCGTGGTGATGGGAGGCTGAACCTTGAGGATCATATTGGCATCCCCCCAAGCCGCTGCCGTTTCTGATACCACAGCCGCTCCAGCCGCTTCATACTCTTGGTCGCTAAAAAAGGACTGTTCTCCCGCTCCCGCTTCTACAACGATATCCAGCCCTTGTTTGACTAAACGGGCCACAACATCGGGAGTGAGCGCGACCCGACATTCGCCCGAATCGGTTTCCTTGGCAACCGCTATTTTCATGAGTTCTCCTCTTGGTCACATTGGTCACAAAAGTGTGTCCCCACACGGGGTAGGGAAGGCCACCGTTTGACTACCATTTCTGTCGCAGTTGGCCATAACATCTTTTGAGAATGGTAAGGGAGGCTACCAGAAAACTCAGAAGATTGACGCTTTAATTTTATGTTTGCCTAGCTAGACAAGGGCTAGACCTGTAACATTTGTGAAGGTTGGGGGTGCAAGTTAGGGGCTAATCCTGGATATAGTCTTGGCCAGAAATCAGCGCCTGTTCAGCCCGGACGAGTTCCCGGCCCAGGTAGAGAGCATGGTCTAGGGAGGTCAGGGGAATGGGATTAGCGCCTTCGGTGAGCTTAATGCCTAATTCTTTGGCTGTACGTCCGGTATACACCTGCAGGGGAGTCCGTTCCACGCTCCCCTTACAGGGGATCGGTTCTCCGGTTTCGGGATCAACGGCCAATCCCTGGTCATTGATATCATTGCTGTAGTGGGCGGCACAAATTAGACCAGCCTCTCGGTCCAAGTAAATTAAAAAATAGCCTTTGGGGTCTAATTCGATAAACCGATTGGATAGAGCATCATCAAGCTGCTGATTCTGCTCCACTTGATCCTTGGATAAGGGAGCGTGAGGATTGGCCTGGGCAATGATATCAAAGGATGAAGTCATGTAGATTACAAGCTAGAGTATGGATGAACCGTGAATGATCGGGAGTTGCGTCCAAAGGTTGTCGTCACATGGAAAAATAGCTTTAGGTCATCGAGTCGGTGAAGATAGGAAAAGTCACAAAATACTGAATCGCCTCTAGGACTTGGAACTACGGGTGAGGACACACCAAGTAATAAAAATGCAAAAGCTAATGTAACCAGAAATGGTTAGCCACTCCGACCAATCACCGTAAACGACTATACCCAGATATTGCATCACTCTATCTTCCCACCTGCGGTTCATTGATTCGGAGTCACTGCGTCTGAGTGACACAATTTTAAGGGCCAGATGGATGGCGATCGCTCCCTATGGCAAGAAGCATTATTGTATCAGGAAAGCGGTTATGCCAGCACACTGCGTGGAACACAATGGAACTGGAACAGGTTGGCCAACCGCCTAACACGCATATTCCCATTCGGCTTCGCTGGATAAGCTGGTTGCCATTTAATTTGCGTGGTTGAACCCTGCCGCTGGCGGGGTTCAGCCACCAAAATACGCAAACTAAAATCGTTTTAGCTTAATCTGTAGGTGTTGTTGGTGCGATCGCGGCATGGTTGGCTGTGCAGCGACTTCCACCCCCACTAGCGGCAATCTGAGGGAATGGGGTTTAGAATAGTCAACAGTGTGTCACAAATAACAACGTGACCAGGATGTATTGTAACGGGAACGTCAACCTAGCATGTCAGTTTTAGCAGCGATCGCAGTTCTTGCCCTGTTAATCGTGGTTCATGAGGCCGGACACTTTATGGCTGCTCGCCTCCAGGGTATCCATGTCAACCGCTTCTCCGTCGGCTTTGGCCCGATTCTGTGGAAATATCAAGGGACCGAAACCGAGTACGCCCTCCGCGCCATTCCCCTCGGGGGCTTTGTTGGCTTTCCCGATGATGATCCTGGCAGCAATATTCCAGAACATGACCCAGACTTGATGAAAAACCGCCCTGTCCTCGATCGGGCCATTGTGATCAGCGCTGGGGTGGTTGCCAACCTCGTGTTTGCCTACCTGATTTTTGTAGTGGAATTTGCGGGCTTGGGCATTCCCATAGAGCAATATGACCCAGGGGTGGTGATTGCCGATGTGATGACGGTAGACTCTCCCGCTGCCCAAGCAGGGTTACAAGCCAATGATTTGGTCATTGCGGTCAACGGTCTCACCCTGGAAACCGGGGCTCCAGCAATGGATCAGTTACAGCAAGTGATCAAGCAAAGCCTCAATCGCCCTGTCAGCCTTACCATCGAGCGGGAGCGGCAGCGTTCAGTGGTGCAAGTCGTCCCCCGTTCTGCTAATGATGATGGCGTTGCTCGAATTGGAGTCGGCCTCCAAGCCAACGGCGGTGTGGTGAAAGGCGAGAATGGTCTGGCCGTGCGACGACAGCCCAATAGCTTTGCCGAGGTGTTGAAAGTATCGACTTTGGAGTTCCAGGGATTGGTCAACATGACCGTGAAGGGGTTCGTAGCCCTAGCAACCAACTTTTCGGAAATGTCGGGTCAAGTAGCCGGACCTGTGCGCATTGTGGAGCAGGGCGCTCAGTTTGCCAAGACGGATTTTTCCTACCTGTTCCCCTTTACCGCCATCATCAGTATTAACCTAGCCATTATCAATATTCTGCCCTTGCCCGCCTTGGACGGAGGCCAACTGGCATTTCTATTAGTGGAAGCAATGCGGGGGCAGCCCTTGCCCATGCGCCTACAAGAGAATGTGATGCAAACGGGTTTGTTCCTGATTTTGGGATTAGGGATCTTTCTGATTGTGCGGGACACCACCCAATTGGAAGTGGTACAAAACCTGTTTCAGTAGTGAGCAGGTGAGTATTGCCCATGAGTCCTCGGAAATCCCGGAGTAAAAAGCTGCGTGCCCAAGAGGTACTACGGCGGATCAAGGCTGAATACCCTGATGCGACCTGTTCGCTGGACTATGAGACCCCAGTGCAGCTGCTCGTGGCGACTATTCTGTCAGCTCAATGCACTGACGAGCGGGTGAATAAGGTGACTCCAGCCTTGTTCAGTCAGTATCCGACCGCCGAGACGCTGGCCGCAGCCGATCTGAGTGAGATTGAAACCCTGGTTAGATCGACAGGCTTCTATCGAAACAAGTCCAAGAATATCCAGGGAGCTTGCCGGATGATCGTGACGGAGTTTGGGGGGACGGTCCCCCAAACGATGCCAGAGTTGTTGAAGTTGCCAGGGGTCGCCCGGAAGACTGCCAATGTGGTGCTGGCCCATGCCTTTGGCATCAATGCGGGGGTGACAGTCGATACCCATGTGAAACGGCTGACGAATCGCCTGGGGCTGACAGAATATGATGATCCGAAGCGGATTGAGCGGGATCTGATGCAACTGATTCCCCAACCTGATTGGGAAAACTGGTCAATCCGGCTCATTTACCACGGGCGGGCCGTGTGTGCCGCTCGGAAACCCGCGTGCGATCGCTGTCTTCTGGCCGATCTCTGTCCCTCCAATACTGCTCACTAGTAGCTATCAGACAATTTGTAACGTTCATGAAACCTGTGCGGAAACGGTGGGGAACGCTCCGAAAGCTATTAGAGAATTTGGGACAATACAGATCGGGTGGAATGTGCTGGGGAAGGGAAGCAGAAAAATGCTTCGAGTCTGCATAAAGTTGCTCCATTCTTGCCGCGAATCCACCCAATGTGTACGCTGCCCCTGTGGATGATCAGTGAATAACAACGGGATCGACAAGTTATGGTGGGAAAGTTACCGTCTCAACCCCAGGCTCTTGCCACCCCTGGGCTAGTCCGGCGCACCTCTACGCAGGAGCAAGTTCCACTACAAGCTAGCGCTGCCAAAGTGGACACGATTGAAGTCGATGCAGTCGAGGTGATCCCGGTCGCTGTGGCTCTCAGTCCCAAAGCGACAAAGTCACCAATGCTGAAGTTGTGGCTGTGGCTAGTGATGATGGTGGCAGGAACCAGTGTCAGCAGCGGCAGTGCCGCGATCGCGTTCAATCTACTCCTGACTGTACCTCCCGAAACCGATTGCCACCAGATCCCACCAGCAACCGATCGGGATATCTTGGCTTGTGGCTATCAGGCAATGCAAATGAACACAATTGAGGCGGTGGTGACGAGTCTAGAGCGAATCAAGCACTGGACCGCTGCCGACCCCCTTTATACCGAAGGCCAACAAGCTTCGGAGCAGTGGTCACGGACCATTTTGGGGCAGGCAAAACGCAAGGCTCAGAACAACCAGGGAAGAGAGGCGATCGCCTTGATCAAATCCATTCCCCGCAGTAGTTCCCTGTATTCTCTCGCCCAACATCAATTAGTCGCCCTCAAACAGCAGCAGCAGGTGATGCAACCCCTGGTCGATTTAGCCCATGTCGCCCTCCAACAACAAAATTGGCCAGAGGCACAGCAACAGATTAACGCCTTAGCTCAACTGTCTGAGGCCCAGCTATCTGATGAGACCTCCTTCGCGCCCAGATCCCCCCAGGCAGCCAGTCAGGGACTGGATGCCTGGTTTCATTTTGGCCAACGCCAAGCCTTTCAAGTGGATCAACTCTCGCGACGGTTACGCCTGGAACAGCATAATGCCAGAATTTTGCAGCAGGTGCAGCAGACTGCGAAGTCAGGACTGCCCCATGCCCTCGGTCTAGCCCTGCAACAAGTTCAAGCAATCGATCAAACCACCTATGTATGGGCCACGGCTCAGGCCCAGTTAGAACCCCTTGCCACAGAGTGGTTAAATTATGGAGAATGGCAGTGTCAACGGGGAGATTTGGCAGGAGCGATCGCCACCGCCCAGCAAGTGGCCCTCATTCCAGCCCTAGCCGAGGAAGCAGGATATTTAGAGCAGCTTTGTCGAGCACAGCAGTTGGCGATCGCCACCACCCACCCTTGGACCCCCTCTCTACAGGACAGCTTACAGTTGGTGCAAGCCTGCGCCATGCTGGAAGCCATTCCCCCCAATAGCCGGTTCCATGCCCATACCCATCGCTATCTGCGTCAATGGCGATTGCACCTAGAAGATTTACGCTACCTGCACCTAGCTCACCTCGCGGCCCGCATGGGGTGGTCCCCAACCCTCGCCTGGGCGGTCCAACAAACAGAGAAAGTGGCCCCCGATCGTCCCCGGCGGCTCCAAGCTCAAACTTTATCGGCCCATTGGCAGCAACAACTGGAAAAAATTCAGCCCCATCCAGGTCTTACATGGTCAAGTCAAGTTTTATCGGCGCGGTAACGTTTACCACTTGCCAACCCTTTAGTGTTGATGACAAGCTTGGGGTTCATGGGGCAAGCCCGGAGCGAGGTTGCCAGCGCGATAGGCCGCGATCGCCTGAGCAGGATTAGTTTCAGCAGTCGTTAGCAACTCGGTGTTACGTTCTTGGAGCCTACGCCGAACACCCTCTCCCGCAGAAGCGGCAATAGCAATATCCACCCCATGCAAGGGGTGACGATTGCCTTCTTGTTGAACATGCCACTCGTGTAGACTCCCAATACTGGTTAGGTCTAAAGTCCAAGCCAAACTGGCCTCGGCGGTCTCTGGAATGGTATAGATCTCCCACCGCAATGCCCGTCCGGCATGGGCCGCAATGTTTCCATCCTTTGCAACCGCGATCGCCAACAATTTTTCTGTCATCTGATCCAATCCCCTACACAAATACAATCGCTGATCCTCACCTGGAACCTTGGCGTTTCCACAGGCGATATCAGACGTTGACTGATTTTTCAGAATGTCCTAGAAGGACGAAGGCATTATAGACGATAGGAATATTGGATCGGCCACCGTATTACACTTGTACTCAAATAGCAGAAGACAGTCCTGCACAAGATTTACAAAATCATTCGGGCTGATGTTCGGGTATTTTAGTCCAATTCTTGGGGCTGAGCCGTTGGCAAATTGAGCAGGGGCCAACCTAACTGGGTGGGTTGCTGATAAATTTCCTTCAGCGTATTCACATCCCTGGTCGAAATCAATGGAGGATTGCTCACTTGGGATCGGTATAGTGCGTCCGTTTCACGTAAGCTATGGCCCCAGATTCCTAGGGCATGGCCCAGCTCGTGACGGGCGGTTGCGAGCAGGTAGTCCCTCGTTTGATTAGGCGATAGCAAAATGCGGTAGTGCTGCTGGATCATCTGTTGGCCATTACCTGCGGTCACCCCACGTAGGGTATAGGTCGTTTCTGCGGTTCGCGCCCGTTCGCCCCAGCGGAGAGTGGGAGTCTGGGCCACGATCGTGATGTCCGCTGCTTCTGGCAGATCGGTTTGCAGGAGAGGAAGGTAAGCAGACCATTCAGCGATCGCCCCTTGAACGGCGGCGAGCCAATCTTGGTTGATTAAGCTGCCAACCCGTTCTGCTCGTGTAGACGGATCGGATGTCAGATAAACTCGAACGGGGAACTGCGACCACACTAGATACCCAAAAGGGGTCGGCTCAATCTGCTCGAAGTAGGTGTCCGTCTCATCTCCCTCTGACCAATGACTCAGACTAGCAGGAAGAGAGTGGGACCGCGCAGGCGGTAAATGCTGCTGTATCGATTCTGTTGTCACTGATTGTGGTGTCACTGATTGAGGTGTCACCGATTGAGATGTCACCGATTGAGTGGGACTTTCCTGAGCAACCGATCCTTGAGCGATCGCCGTCAATATGAGGATCGCTGCTGTCGTGATCAAACTCAAGACCCACAAGAGGTGGCGTTTAGAATAGCTCATCGATTCAAACAGTGGAAACTGAGACCTTGAACTGGGCAGGTCACAACTGGGCGATCGCTCTTAGACACTGGCTACCCTAGCCAACCTGCACTCAGAACCAGGGTCAACCCCAGGAAGACAACGGTTAACGTCCAGGTCAACCGATTAAGCGTGGTTTCCGCACTTTTAGTACTGGTGAAAAGCTGGGCCTGTCCCCCCAATCCTCCCAACCCATCACCTTTGGGGCTGTGTAGCAACACCAAAACAATCAAGCCAATCGCGGCAACGGCCCAAATTATTTGAGCCACTCCTGTTACTGTCATGGGTATCTCCTCTGGACAATCGCTGTACCAGTGCTAATTAAACACACTATCCTTCATTATCCCTTATTTCCGCACTTGGCAGCAAGGATAGAGTCCAATCTTCCAGCCCATCCCCGCCGGTCGATCCTCTACAGCGAGAGGGAGACGGGGGTACGATTAACGTTCAGCTCAATCTTGGAAGGCTGAATCATGGACTTACCGATCATTTCCTCCGGCTGAGGGATACCCAAAATTTGCAAAATGGTTGGGGCAATGTCCGCCAAGCGACCATCCGAGCGCAAGGTAGCATCGGTGCCATATCCAGGAATTTTCCGGCCTTCACCCTCAACCAGAATAAAGGGAACAGGATTGGTGGTATGGGCAGTCCAAGGATTCCCCTGCTCATCCCGCATACACTCAGCATTGCCGTGGTCAGCGATGATGATGCTCGTCCCGCCAACTTTGCTCACCCCTTCAAGCAGTTGTCCCAAACAGTCATCTACGGTGGCGATCGCCTCAATCGTGGCTTCCACATTACCTGTGTGCCCCACCATGTCCGGGTTCGCGTAGTTGACCACTACCAGAGAATAGGCTTGCTGCTCCAGTGACTTCAACACCACGTCAGTCACGAGCTGAGCCGACATTTTGGGAGCGCGATCATAGGTGGGTACCATCGGGCTAGGGATCAATTCCCGGTCCTCCCCAGGAAAAGGATCTTCCACCCCACCATTGAAAAAGTAGGTGACATGGGCATATTTTTCCGTCTCAGCCGCCCGCAATTGCTTTAACCCATGATTGGAGATAACTTGGCCCAGAATATTGTTGAGATTCTGGGGTTCAAAGGCAATTTTGACCGGGAAATCAGCATTGTACTGGGTAAAGGTGGCGAAAGCTAACGGGGTAATTTGCGATCGCTCAAATCCCTTAAATCCAGGATCAACAAAGGCTTGGGTTAGCTGTCGCGCTCGGTCAGGCCGGAAGTTGAAAAAGATCACCCCGTCCCCTGGTTTGACAGCCCCGGTCGTCACGCGCATGGGTAAAACAAATTCGTCAGTGATTTCTTCGGCATAGGATGCTTGGAGAATATCAATGGCTGAACGACCGTCCCCATCTCCATCCGTTGTCATCACATCATAAAAAAGTTGAACCCGGTCCCAGCGATTATCCCGGTCCATCGCATAGTAGCGACCACCTACGGTCGCAATTTTGCCAACCCCACTCCTTTCCAAATAGTCCTCAATTTTCTGGAGGGCAGTTAGCGCCTCCTTTGGCTTGGTATCCCGGCCATCAGTAATGGCATGGACATACACTTGGCTAATATTCTGTGCTTTGGCTAGGTCAATCAATCCAAAGAGATGAGTCAGATGAGAATGAACTCCGCCCTCAGAGCAAAGACCGACCAAGTGTAACGCACCTTGCGCCTTGCGAACGGATTGACAAATACCGACTAAGGCAGGATTCTGAAGGATGGTGCCATCTTCCACCGCATCTGAAATGCGGACCAATTCTTGGGGAACGACTCGGCCTGCGCCAATGTTGAGATGGCCAACTTCCGAGTTCCCCATTTGGCCTTGAGGTAGCCCCACGTCTTTACCCGATGTCCGAATCAAGGTGCTGGGGTATGCTGACCACAGACTGTCCATCACGGGGGTCTCAGCCAGTGCGATCGCATTTGCCTGAGAATCTTCACGGTATCCCCAGCCATCTAAGATGACCAGTACTACTGGAGAAATCGACCGCTGTATCATGAAAGTTGTCCTTCTCTTATGCGTTTCTGAGTCAAAACATCATTTGTGCTTCATGGATAGCAGCCTGAGCGACGGTAACAGCCATCCCTTTAACGCAAGGACTGATGGCTCAAAGCCTTTCGTTCCAGCCCTTTAATTCAAACATCCTAAACGAATGCAGGAATCGATAAAGGGATATGGGGGACCATATTTCCCATGAAGCATTAAACGCAGTTTATCAAACTCTAGCCGAAGATAAGGAGAATACTATGTTTTCTTCGCTTTCTCCTTTTTTTTACGTTGCTGCTTGGCTCGTTTGGCAGCGGCCTTCTCGGCTTTTTTCGCTTCAATCTCGGCCAGCCTAGCCTTTTCTCGCTCCTCCTCTAATTTGTCTAGGTAGTATTGATAGTTCCCCCGATAAAGCTTTAGTTCGCCGTCCCGCAGATCAACAATTTTGTTGGCCACCTGGCCGATAAAATAGCGATCGTGGGACACCAGTAAAACTGTACCGTCATAGTGCTGGAGGGCCGCTTCCAGCATTTCTTTGGCAGGAATATCCAAGTGGTTGGTCGGCTCGTCTAAAATCAACACGTTGACAGGTTGCAACAACATTTTAGCGAGGGCTAACCGGGCTTTTTCGCCACCGCTGAGGGTATCGACAGTCTTAAAAACGGTGTCTTTGCTAAAGAGAAATTGACCCAGGAGCGATCGCACTTCTTCATCTATCCAGTCCGGCACTTCGTCATGAATCGTATCCATGACGGTCTTGTTTAAATCCAGGGCTTCGGCCTGGTTTTGCTCAAAATAACCGGGGATCACGCCATGCTCCCCCAGTTTAATGATCCCATCCTCTGCTTGCTCCATACCCATAATCAACTTCAGCAGGGTAGACTTCCCAGACCCGTTTGGCCCCAGAAAAGCAATGCGATCGCCCCGTTCAATCAACAAATCCGCCCCTAGAAACAGAACATTATCGTTGTAGTAATGGGTCAGGTCTTCAATTTTGACCACTTCCCGACCGCTGCGAGGGGCGGAGGGAAAGCGAAAGTCTAGAGTGCGAACGTTACCTGTGGGCGCATCCAGCCGTTCCACTTTGTCCAGTTGCCGTTCCCGACTTTTGGCTTGGGTACTGCGGGTGGCACTGGCTCGGAATCGCTCCACAAAGGCTTGCTGTTTCTCTAGTTCCTTTTGTTGCCGCTCATAGGCGGACTGTAGGGCTTGCTGATTTTCGGCTTTCTGAGTCAGATAAGCGCTGTAGTTGCCCAGGTAAGCAGTGGATACTCCCCGCTCGGTTTCTACAATCTGGGTACAAAGTCGATCGAGAAATTCCCGGTCATGGGACACCACCACCATCGGCGTGGTCAATCCTTTTAGATAGGTCTCTAACCACTCGATGGTTTCCAAATCCAGGTGGTTGGTCGGCTCGTCCAGCAACAACAGGTCGGGGGCTTGCAGCAAAATTTTGCCCAAACTCATGCGCATCTGCCAGCCACCACTGAAGGCACTCACGAGGCGATCGCCATCGTCAGCCGTAAACCCCACTTCCGGCAGGATCTTTTCGATTTGGGATTCCAGACCATAACCGTCCAAGGCTTCAAACTGGCGCTGGTGCCGATCTAGTTGATGAATCAGATCCTCCAATTCATCCGGTGTGGCGGTTTCCATGTGAATTTGGACCTCGGCGATCGCGTGTTGGATCTGGCTGGCCTCGGTAAACACCTGCCAAAATTCCTCGCGCACGGTGCGGCAGGGATCAACTTCAAATTCTTGGGTGAGGTAGGCAATCTTGAGACTCGCAGGCCGGATAATTTCCCCTGATGTCGGCTCATCTTCCCCGGCAATGAGGCGCAGTTGGGTGGACTTTCCAGCCCCATTCATCCCCACCAGGCCGATGCGATCGCCCGTTTTCACTTCCCAATTAATATCCTTCAGCACTTCCCCCGTCGGGTATATTTTGCTGACACGCTCTAAACGCAACATGATGCGGTCCTCCAATCATGATCCCTTCCACTGAATGCCGCGACCTGCCTTGCCGTTATGCACAGAATTACCGCGTCACAAACCCAGAGTCAAGCTTAACAAATTTTTGGTTTTCTTTACGAAACTTGGATCACTAGCTTGGATCACAAGTCTAGATCTTGGGTTTTTGGGCTGCTTGTCTGACAAAACGATCTAGAGATTCTATCTTGCATGGGATCAGGAGACCTGGCCCCTACATTTGAATTGCTGGTAGGGGGACAGTTCCCGCGTCCCATACCGGCTTTTTTGTCAGTCAACGAGGTCTTGGGGTTGCGGCTCCCGCGTCTTCTGTAGCAACTGCTCCACAATCTCATAGAGTTGGGGTTCCGGCTGCTGCTGCAAATAGCTGTCTTTTAATGCCATCAAGCCTTTCGCCAAAACGGGAGTGTGTTCTTGGTAGTTGACATGACTGGCGACGATATCCCGATAAATCTCTTCTTCAATATAGTGGCGGTCTTCACCATCGCTCAGGGGCGACTGGTACGCAAACGTATCCACGTCGTAGCGCAGGAGGAAAATGAGCGCCCTACAGGCGGCTTGGAGTTGCTGCTGCAAAGCTTTGGTATTCAAATCCAGGGGTTCAAATCCAACGGTGCCGCTAATCCGTAATTCGACAATAGGTTCATCAGCAGGGATGAGACGATGGTTGGCGATCGCCCCTTGCACACATTCATGGGCCGCCGCTTCAACGTCCGCCACTGTCTCTTTGCCAGTCAGCTTGAGTTGCAACCGCACCACCGATCGCTGCCGATAGTCTTGGAAAAGCTGGGCCGCCACCTGACCGTTGACCATCTCCACCAAATAAACGCCGCGCTCATAGCGACTTTCCTCAATACTATTGACTTCAACTGATCCCGGATTGAACACCCAGTTTTCCACCGAGTAGTTCTTATGGATGTGCCCCAAGGCCAGGTAATCGACTCCCGCCTCCCGGAGCGGCAAAATTTCCTCGTAGCGTAGCGCCCCAGCATATCGAGACACGTGTCCCTCTAAGCCGTGATGAAATAGCACCACCGTCTGGCTCGGTCCCGGTGGCAACTGTGGAATCTCTTGGGCCATGCGCTCTAGCGCCTGGGGAGCCATCGCCCCGTACCAGCAGGAGCCAATCACCCGGACATCACAGTCCAAGTCAATATAACAGCCCCGCTTTTGCTCCTGATCCCAGGGCACCAGCAATGACTCCCCGGCCCCGCTATCCTCCGGTTCCAAAAAAGTTAGTAAATCCCATCCCGCCAAGTAACGCAGCCAACTGGTTTTGGTGCCGTAGGGTCGGTTATCATGATTGCCTTCAATGGCGATCGCCGGAATATTTGCCCGTTGCAACAGTTGTAAGCAAATCTGGGCCTGGTTCAACGTCGAGGGCTGAATCGTACGATGCTCAAATAAGTCACCCGCAATCAATACGAAGTCAACCTGCTCATCCACTGCATAACGTTGAAGCAGGTCATGAAACGCATAAAAGAAGTCTTGGCTCCGAGTCCGACTATTGTATCGGTCAAACCCCAGATGAATATCGGCGACGTGTAAAAACTTGGCCATTTAATGTCTAAACCCTGACCACCTAAAGTCCCTTAAACGGCACTGGCAGAGGAGGTGGATGCCGCCAACTCTTCCAGGCGCTCCTGCTGATCTTTGGTGATGCAAGACTGAATCACTGTGTCAATGTCCCCTTCTAAGATCGGGGTGAGAGAAAAGTTGGTGCCCAAGCGGTGATCCGTGGCCCGATTATCCTTGTAGTTATAGGTTCTGATTTTTTCAGAGCGAGACCCCGTACCCACCTGGGATCGCCGCATGGAAGTGACTTCCTCTTGCTGTTCCCGCAACTTCATGTCGTAGAGCTTAGCGCGGAGAATCTGCATGGCCCGTTCCCGGTTTTGAAGCTGCGATCGCTCCTCCGTACAAAAAATCCGAATTCCAGTGGGCTTATGGAACAGATCCACCGCTGTCTCCACCTTGTTGACGTTCTGGCCCCCAGCTCCACCTGACCGGGCCGTGGTCAGTTCAATATCTTTAGCATCAATCTCAACTTCCACATCATCCACCTCTGGCATTACGGCTACCGTGGCCGTTGAGGTGTGAACCCGTCCTCCCGCTTCCGTTACAGGCACCCGCTGGACCCGGTGAACTCCGGCCTCAAACTTGAGCTTGCTGTAGACGCGATCGCCCTTGATCTCTAGAATCGCCTCTTTGAACCCACCCCTGTCAGCCGTAGACTCACTCACCAAGCCCACGCGCCAACCCTGGGTTTCCGCATAGCGGGAATACATTCGCACCAAGTCACCCGCCCAAATGCCAGCTTCGTCACCACCCGTCCCTGCCCGAATTTCCAGCATGATGTTCTTATCATCATTGGGATCACGGGGCAGGAGCAGAACTTTCAACTGGTTTTCCAACTCAGCTAGCTGTTCTTCTAGGGTTTGAACCTCCAGCGCCGCCATTTCCCGCATCTCGACGTCACTGACTGACTCCTTGAGAATCTCCTGTGCCCCCTCCAACTCATCTTGGACCTGCTGCCAGGTTTTGTAGGTTTCTACCGTTTCCTCTAGAGATGCACGGGCCTTGGCCACCTTCTGAAATTCAGTCGGATCAGCAGCCGTATCGGGGTCGGCCAGTAGTCGAGTGAACTGCTCATAGGTCTGCTCAACCGATCTCAACTTGTCCAGTAAATATGCTTCAGCCATGCCCGAATCCCTAAAAAACGAGAAAAAACGACTTCGACCCGAATGGCGATCGCCCACCTACACCACATAGGGGAGCGGTTCCCGCGTCCAATGTAGATTTTTTGGTAGAGTTTTTGCCAGTTAGACCGCTAAACTACTCAGACTTTGCGGAGCCATCCGCCATACCATACTTCCGCAGGAAACGCTCGACTCGCCCTTCCGTATCCATAATTCGCTGGGTTCCAGTATAAAACGGATGATTGCCAGACCAAACATCCACATGGAGTTCTGGCTGGGTAGACCCCATTGTGGCCACCAATTCACCGTTGCAATAAACTTTTGCTTCCGGATACCACTCTGGATGGATTCCTTCCTTTGGCATTGCTCTAATCCTATATCTGTGTACTACATTAACCTACTGAATTCTAACGCTAATTCGCAATCCCCCACCAAAATAGGGGCAAGAAAACAGCTTTGGACATTACCGCTTTGAGTACTGGGGTGCTTTCCGGGCCTTGTGTAAACCGTACTTTTTCCGTTCTTTCGAGCGGGGATCACGGGTGAGATAGCCCTCGATTTTTAACGGTTTCCGATTTTCTGGGTCGAGTTCGCACAAGGCACGGGCAATCCCTAAGCGAATCGAGTCCGCTTGTCCGGTCAAGCCCCCACCCCGAACATTGACTAGAATGTCGTACTCTCCTTCCAGGCCCAACGTTTCCAAGGGAGCCTTAGCCATGGCCAGATATCCGGGGTTGAACTGGAGATAGTCATCCCCCGTGCGACCGTTGATAATTAACTGACCACTGCCAGGAACCAAGCGAACACGAGCAACGGAAGTCTTCCGTCGGCCTGTGCCCCAGTACACCGCCTGCCCACTTTTACTTTCCGTCTGCATTAGTTATCGCCTCCTGAAATCGTATTAATTGTAACTGTTTCTGGTTTTTGAGCTTGATGGGGATGGTCCGGCCCTGCATATACTTTCAACTTGGTAAACAATTGGCGACCCAACGCATTTTTAGGCAACATCCCCTTGACGGCCTTTTCAACAATACGCTCCGGAATCCGCTTTTGGAGTTGCTCAAAGGTCTCCGTTTTCATCCCGCCCGGACGACCAGAGTGACGGCGGTATAGTTTTTGCGATCGCTTCCGACCCGTCACATCGACTTTGTCGGCATTGACCACAATCACAAAGTCACCCGTATCCATGTGGGGAGAATAAATGGCCTTATTTTTTCCCCTAAGAATCATCGCAACCTGAGTCGCTAAGCGACCCAAACGCTGATTCTCCGCATCGACAACGTACCAGCGTTGCTCAATTTCATCAACTTTCGGAATCGGAGTTTTAAACATAATAATCTTCTGCTCTCATCAACGTAATTCAACAGCGGCTAGTTCAACAGCCAGGACAACCTAACCAGAGAAAACAAAGAGGGGCTGTGTATCATACCAGAGCGATCGCTCAAAGGGCATCTCGTCGTATCCCACATTTAACAAACATAAGCCTTGGGGTGGAGCCGCATACTTGACCTGTTCCCGGTCTTCGTCCTGCCAGATGTGAGTAAAGAAACTAGGGGTTTTCCACCCCCGACCCACCTCCACCAGCAACCCTACCAGCAGCCGCATCATGCCATAGAGAAACCCACTGGCCTGTAGCTCAATCCGGATAAACGGACCTTGGCGCACACAACTGACCTCATGGATATCCACCCAAGAATGGGGACGGCTCGATCCTGCCCGATGAAAGGCGGCTAGGTGATGACGACCCACCAGGGGTAACAACGACTCCTCCATCACCACCTCATCTAGGGGCGCTAGATAGTAGTGCCAAGAGAAAGGACGAACAAACAGGTTGGGACGACGCTCGGTGTAGATCGTGTAACGATATCGTCGCCAGAGGGCTGAAAAACGGGCGTGCCAGTCGTCGTTCACCCGCGCAGACGCTCGTACTACAATATCACCAGGGAGGCGATGACTAAGAATATCGGCCCAACGATGGGCTGGAATGTAAGCCGGGGCATCAAAGTGGGCCACCTGAGCCGCCGCATGAACGCCAGAGTCGGTTCGACCCGCACCATGCAGGACCACTGGATACCCTAGCACTGATGCCAACACGGTTTCGATTTCCTCCTGAATAGACATGTGCTGGGGCTGACGCTGCCACCCGTGATAATGGGTGCCGATGTACTGGATTAACAAAGCTACCCGCTGCCAGTCCGACTGCTCACAGGCTTGGATCTCCACCTCTCTTGCTGTAGCTAGCTCATTCTCTCCCCTTGGCATCTCAAACCCCTCAATTTTTGGTTAGACCTTCCACCAAGTCTGACAACCTCATTCAACTAGCTCAATGACCGCCATCTCGGAGTTGTCGCCCCGCCGTCTGACCGTACGAGAAATACGAGTGTAACCGCCATTGCGATCGCCATACCGCTCTGCCGCCGCTTCAAACAACGAGTGAACTAAATCCTTATCGTACAAGTACCCGATCGCACGGCGGCGAGCCGCCAGCGAACCATCCTTGGCTAGTGAAATAATGCGCTCAGCCTCTTCACGGACTGCCCGTGCCCGTGCCTTGGTGATGGTGATACTTCCATGACGAATTAACTCAGTGGTGAGTGACCGCAGCAGCGCACGGCGTTGGTCAGCCGGACGACCTAATTGATGAACACGACGACGATGACGCATAGCTAAATAAAAATCCCTCACAAACGGGTACAATAACTTTTTCTCAATTGCTTACCAGGAAGAACCATAAGTGTCTTAGCCTGACTTCGCTGACTTTTCATGGGGTAAGGTAATCCCCAAGCGCTCCTGAAGCGCTTCAATGACTTCTTCTGCCGATTTGGCCCCAAAGTTCTTAATCTCAAGCAAATCTTCCTGGGTATAGTCCAGCAAATCAGCTACTGAGTTAATTTGGGCACGCTTCAGACAATTGTAAGCTCGGACTGAAAGCTGCAACTCCTCAATGGGGATTTGGCTCTCTGGATTCTCCTCATGAACCTCGCCATCTTCAACCGGAATCACCGTGACATCCTTGAGGGGATTAAACAGATCAACTAAAATCACAGCCGCTTGACTAATGGCATCTTGAGGAGACAAACTGCCATTCGTCCAAATGTCCATAATCAGGCGATCCTGCTCCACATCACCCCCAGCGCGAGTTGATTCAACAGAGTAGTGGACTTTACGAACAGGCATGAAGACCGCATCGATTTGGAGGAAGTCAAGGGCCGCAGTCTCATCACGACTTTTATCAACCGCCCGATAACCCGTCCCGGTTTCAATCCGAAATTCCATTTCGAGAGTTGCACCAGCAGACACCGTTGCCAAGTAATGAGAGGGGTCAACCACGTCAACGTCAGCGGACAAGTCAAGATGGCCCGCCGTCACGGCCACTGGCCCTTGGACGAGAAGACGACCAATTTGAGGTTGGGGGGAGTAGCTCCTCAACGCGATGTTTTTCATGTTGAGTAAAATGTCCAACACGTCCTCCCGAACCCCGGGAATGGTGGCAAACTCGTGAGTCACCCCCGCAATGCGAACCGAAGTGATCGATGTTCCAGTCAAGTTTGAAAGCAATATCCGCCGTAACGCATTGCCAACCGTTATGCCTTGGCCCCGATCCAACGGTTCCATTACAAACTTTCCATATAAACTCTGATCGGCCCCGGTATCGGATTCGATGCATTCAACTTGAAACTGTGTCATAGCCTGCTTTTCCTCTTAATTCGCTCAAACAGCAGAAACATCCCAATGATTATCGAGCGATCGCTCCACCCAACATAAATCTTTGACAGAGTGGACTCGTCAATAATCCCTGCCATGGCCCAGAAACGGGGGAGCGCTAAACCCGTCGTCGCTTTGGAGGGCGGCATCCATTGTGAGGGATAGGGGTGACATCACGAATTAGGGTGATCTCTAATCCTGCCCCCTGCAATGCCCGAATCGCAGTTTCTCGGCCTGCACCAGGACCACTCACCATCACTTCTACTTGGCGCATTCCCTGGTCAATGGCTCGTCTTGCCGCGCTTTCCGCCGCAGTTTGGGCCGCAAATGGAGTCCCTTTCTTAGCCCCCTTAAATCCACTGGAGCCAGCAGAGGCCCAAGAAACCGTCTCTCCGTTTACGTCAGAAATCGTGACGATAGTGTTGTTAAACGTGGAGCTAATGTGAGCCACACCGCTGGGAATATTTTTCTTCTGTTTTCTAGGACCAGTTTTCCGGATCGGCTGCTTTGCCATACCTTCTCATCTCTAATTGTTACATTTACCGAGTCAATCATAGTCTGCCTATCGCCCCAAGGCGGGCCAGTCTTGCAGGTAGCGAGAAGCCTACTTCTTAGAGGGTGGCTTTTTCTTACCAGCAACCGTCCGCTTATTACTACGGCGGGTCCGGGCATTGGTGCGCGTTCGTTGTCCCCGCACAGGCAACCCTGATCGATGTCGCCGTCCCCGGTAGGAACCAATATCCATCAGCCGCTTGATGTTAAATGCTTCCCATCGACGCAGGTCCCCTTCAACCTGATAGTCTTCTTCCACCGCATGTCGCAAGGCAACAATATCGGCATCGGATAGATCACGGGCACGAGTGTCTGGATTCACCCCAGTCTTCTGCAGAATTTCCTGCGATCGCGCCCGACCCACACCATAGATGTAGGTCAGAGCAATCTCAACCCGTTTGTCACGAGGCAAATCTACCCCAGCAATTCTAGCCACTCAATCCCCCTTATTTCATATATTCCCTAACTAATCAGAATGTCTTTCTATTCAAATCCTTAGGCGCACAAACCAGGACTTATCCCTGTCTCTGCTTGTGCTTCGGGTTTACACAAATGACCATAACCCGCCCCTTCCGTTTGATAATTCGGCATTTTTCGCACATCTTGCGAACCGATGGTCTCACTTTCATAATGTCCTCTGCAAATAAGAAAATATCCGTCCAATGTTTGAAAACAGCCAGCCAAACTGCTGGGTGCTGGTGAACGGCAAAACTGCTGTCCGATGTCGTCGCGATCGCTACTTCTTCTGATTTTTTAATCGGTAAGTAATCCTACCCTTGGTTAAGTCATAGGGGGTCAGCTCAACCTTGACCCGATCTCCTGGCAGAATCTTGATGTAGTTACGACGGATTTTTCCAGAAATATGGGCTAAGACATTAAACCCGTTGTCTAAATCAACCCGAAACATCGCATTAGGCAAGGACTCTGTGATTGTCCCTTCCATTTCAATTAAATCCTGCTTGGACAAAATAGTGCCTCCTCAAGTTTAGTCAGACAAGTCTAGCGCATCAGAGAAAATTCTACGAACGAACAGCGGTTAGAGAGCGATCGCTCCCTTACTGCTTCACCATCCCCTCATACCGTTGAGAAATCACATAAGTCTGGATTTGCTTCGCAGTGTCAATTGCCACCCCTACAAGAATGAGCAAAGACGTTGCGCCCAGCCCCCGAAACGTCGTGACCTGGGTTGCCCCCTCAACCGCTGACGGAACAATGGCCACCATCCCCAAGAAAATTGCGCCCAAAAAAGTCAAACGATTCAGCACCTTAGTGAGATACTCACTCGTCGCCTTACCCGGTCGGATACTGGGGATACTAGATCCCATCTTTTTCAGGTTCTGTGACATGTCAATAGGGTTGACAACCAGTGATGAGTAGAAGTAGCTGAAAAAGAGAATCAACAGAAGATAAACGGCAACATAAGTCCAGCTTCCAGGGGCCAATGCTCTCTCCACAGCCTGGTAAACATCACTTGAGGCAATGAAGGGAAACTGACGCAACGAAACCGGTAGGATGAGTACGGCTGTAGCAAAAATGATGGGCATGACACCGCCTTGGTTGAGCCGCAGCGGCAAATAGCTGCTACGTTCGGGATAATTCCGCCGCCCTACCTGCCGTCTTGCCGACACAATGGGAATTCGGCGTGTTCCTTCCTGGACAAAGACAATCCCAACGATCATCACCAGGAAGACAAGGAGCAAGACAACCACTCCCCCGACAAAACTGCTTTGCTCAGGGTTCTGTGCTAGTTCAATCGTATCGCCCAGAGAGCGAGGTAAGCTGGAAACGATGTTGACGAAGATCAGCAGTGAGGCCCCATTGCCGATCCCCTTCTCAGTAATTAACTCTCCCACCCACATGACAAACATTGAGCCTGCGGTCAGTGCAATCACAACACTCGCCACAAACCACGGTCCAGGGGAGTCCGCAAATTGATTGACGGCCAGTCCAAGTCCTGTACTCTGGAGGCAGGCCCATCCCAAGGCAACATAACGAGTGATCTGAGAAATTTTCCGCCGTCCAGCCTCGCCTTCATTCTTCTGCAAGTCTTCAAGGCTAGGCAGAGCGGCTGTCAAAAGCTGCATGATGATGGATGCGTTGATAAACGGCAAAATACCCAACGCAAAAATACCGAGCAGAGACAAGCCCCCCCCAGAGAAAATATCTAGGAACCCAACGATTCCCCCCAATCCACTACTGGCCAGTCCCTCTCTGAATGCTTCGCGATTGATGCCTGGAACAGGGATAAAAATCCCTAGGCGAACTAAGACCAACATTCCAACGGTAACGAGCAAACGTCCACGCAATCCAGCGGCCTGAGCCATTTGCATAAACGTTTCTTGGGCAGTGGGAGCCTTATCTCTACTTACGGTCATAAATAATGCCTCTCTAACTTCAGCTTATGGCAAGGAACAATCGGTTCTATCTAAGTTAAATTTTGAAATGGCACTTGTACTGAAATCAAAAGGTCTATATTTGATATCGGGAAACAGAAACCAGCGCACCGTTACATCCTAGCCTTTCCCAATTATTTCACATGTACCGCCAGCCGCCTCGATTTTTGAACAGGCACTGCGAGTAAAAGCTGCTGCTTTGACATGCAAGGCCACAGTCAAGTCCCCGTCTCCCAAGATCTTGAGGGGACCATCATCTGAGGTTAGAATCCCTGCTGAGAGCAAAGAGGCCATGCTAACTTCTGTGTTCGGTTCAAGTTGATTGAGCTTGGAAACGTTAATAACCGTATACTCAATCTGGTTAATCAGGGGAAAGTGTTTCAGTTTGGGGATACGACGATACAGAGGAAGTTGCCCCCCTTCAAACCCTGGGCGGGTTCCCCGGCCTGAGCGGGATTTCTGCCCACGCATGCCAAAACCGCCACTTGCACCCTGTCCAGCAGAGATACCTCGGCCAATGCGCCGAGCTTTTCTACGAGAGCCTTTCTTGGGGACTGCGTCTTCTATTCTCATCAATCTGCTCCTCGCTGACAGAACCTGATATAAAGTGGATTAAACATACAATATCGTCACAGTTGATCTGTTACTGTTGGGCGTTACTGCCCATACAATTGTTCAAGGCTAATCCCTCTCTCTTTGGCCACATCTTTAAATGTGCGTAGATTTTCCAGAGCAACCGCTGCCGCACGAGCATTATTTAACTGGTTCCCTGAGCCAAGTTGTTTAGCCAGGATGTTTTTAACACCTGCCAGTTCCAGCACCGTTCGCACAGCGCCTCCAGCAATTACCCCGGTTCCCGGACCTGCAGGTCGCATCATCACTTTTGCCCCTCCGCTAATTCCTTCGATGGGATGAGGAATAGAGTTTGCTTTTGATAAAGGGACAGTGACGATGTGTTTCTTAGCATCCGATACGGCTTTTTTGACCGCACCAATCACGTCGCTAGCCTTGCCTACGCCAACCCCAGCTTGTCCCCGCTCATTGCCAATGACGACAACAGCCCTAAAACTAAGGGTTTTTCCCCCTTTCACAACTTTGGTGACACGGCGAATTTGGACGACTCGCTCCTGCCACTCACTCTCTTTTTCTTTGACTTTAGCGCCCTTACTTCGTTTACCTGCCATAACTCTTTATCCTCTTTTCCTCAAGCACAACTAGAACGACCATCTAAAACTGTAATCCACCCTCACGAGCCGCTTCTGCCAACGCCTTGACCCGTCCGTGGTAGAGCTTACCACCCCGATCAAACACGACAGACGTAATGCCTTTGGTTAAAGAGCGCTCAGCAATTAATTGGCCGACTTTGGTCGATGCATCACACGTGTTCCCCACCTTGTCTGATTTGACATCAGGTTCAACGGTTGAGGCAGAAACTAGGGTATGATGAGTCACATCGTCAATAACCTGGGCGTAAATGTGCTGATTGGACCGAAATACGGCGAGTCTGGGGCGATCGCCCGTGCCCGATACCTTACGACGGATGCGAGAGTGACGACGCTGGGTTGCTAACTTACGACTTGGCTTCATAACTATTTCTTACCTGCCTTACCTGCTTTACGTCTAATCATTTCTCCCACGTAGCGGATCCCTTTCCCCTTGTACGGTTCAGGTGGTCGGACTGCGCGGATCTTAGCAGCCGTGTTGCCCACGAGTTCCTTATCAATCCCGGCAACAATGACATTGGTATTCCCCTCTACTGCAAGATCGATACCACTGGGAGGGATGATTTCTACCGGGTTACTGTAACCCACGTTAAGAATTAAGTTTTTGCCTTTGACTTGGGCGCGATAACCAACCCCCTGAATCTCAAGACGTTTTTGAAATCCCTGAGAGACTCCATCGATCATGTTGGCAATGAGCGTGCGGCAAAGACCGTGCCGTTGACGAGAGGTCAAGGAATCATCCACCCGCTGGACCACAACGGTCCCATCGCTTTCTGCTATCGAGACCCCTTTAGGCATTACACGGGACAACTCTCCCTTCGGTCCCTTCACAGTAACGGCAGAGCCTTGAATATCAACATTGACCTTTTGAGGGATAGGAACCGGTTTTTTACCAATACGAGACATGATATGACCTCCAAAAAAGCTAGCCAGCCTTCAACTTAGACAGAACGTTACCAGACATAGCAGAGAACCTCACCTCCCACCCCTTGGCGGCGAGCTTCCCGGTCAGTCATGATCCCACGAGAGGTGGAGATGATGGCGATTCCAATCCCTCCTAATACTTTTGGCAGATCACGCCGAGTTGAATAAACCCGAAGCCCTGGCCGACTAATCCGTCTCAACTTACGAATAATCGGTTGTCGCGTCTTGCCCTGGTACTTCAAAGATATGTTTAAGACGCACTTTACGCCTTCACCCACCTCTGAGAACTCATCAATGAATCCTTCCTCTTTCAAGACCTTCGCAATGTTGCGAGTCATTTTCGTTGACGGAACTTCAGCGAATTGATGACGAGCAAGACTCGCATTCCGAATTCGCGTCAGCATATCTGCAATTGTATCGTTAGACGCCATAACTTCCTCTTAATAAACCTCTATCAGTTATCCCGAAAAGGCATACCCATTTCTCGCAAGAGAACCCGTCCCTCTTCATCAGTGCTAGCCGTTGTAATCACCGAAATATCCATGCCCCTTATCTGATCAATGGTGTCGTAATCAATTTCTGGGAAGATAAGCTGCTCTCTTACCCCTAATGTGTAGTTACCACGACCATCAAAACTATTAGGGTTTACGCCTCGAAAGTCCCGAATCCTTGGTAGGGCCAAGTTAATTAATCGATCCAAGAAGGCGTACATACGTTCAGCACGAAGCGTCACCATAATGCCAACAGGCATCCCTTTCCGAATCTTAAAGCCTGCGATCGCCTTCCTCGCACGGGTCACCACAGGTTTTTGGCCTGTGATCACCGCAATTTCTGACAAGGACGCTTCAAGCGCTTTGGCATTTTGTGCCGCTTCCCCCAAACCCCGGTTAACCGTCACCTTCACAACTTTAGGAACCTGATGAATATTGGAATATTCAAACTGCTCCATCAGCTTAGGAACAATTTTATCGTTGTAAAGTGTTTTCAGTCGTTGCGTTGTAGCCATTGTTCAATCCCCTAGTTCCTGGTCTTGGTCAGGAAATATTTATTGTCATTCAGTTGATCATCAAACTGGGATAAAACGACTTGAATACGCTAGCCGTTTGCCACAGTCTATAGAACATGATCTAGTCAATAATCTCGCCCGTTTTCTTGAGCATCCTCACCTTACGGCCATCTTCTGCATAGGTATAGCAGATCCGGCTAGCCACCTTCTCTTTGGAGGAATAAAGCATGACGTTTGAACTGTGAATTGGGGCTTCAAAGGTGGTAATCTGCCCTGATTCTCCTTCTTGTGTGGGCTTAACATGCTTGGTTTTGACGTTCACCCCTTCGACCACAACTTTGCTTTCTTTGGGTAAAACGCGAACAATGTCACCCACCTTTCCTTTTTCACGTCCGGAGATCACTTGAACGGTATCTCCTTTCTTAACGTGCATTTTGAATGCTTTACCCGGTGCCTTCTGCTTACGATTTGCCACTAGAGAACCTCCGGTGCCAACGATACAATCTTGGTGAAATTTTTCTCGCGCAACTCACGGGCCACAGGGCCAAAAACCCTTGTGCCCCGTGGATTCCCATCGGGAGTGATAATCACAGCAGCATTATCATCAAACCGAATACTCATGCCGCTTTCACGCCGTAGTCCTTTCTTGGTCCGAACAATCACAGCCCTGACGACATCGGACTTTTTAATCGCCATATTGGGCAATGCATCTTTGACCACAGCGACAACCACGTCACCAATGCCAGCGTAGCGACGATTGCCTCCCAGCACTCGAATGCACATCAGCTTCCGAGCGCCACTGTTGTCTGCTACGTTTAAGTAAGATTCTTGCTGAATCATGACAAATAGTTTCCCTCCCCTATCGCGCCACCCTGTTGATGGCCCTTCGTGTTTTTTCTAACCTAATCAGATGGATGAACTGATCACATCTGTCACTTTCCAGCGTTTCGTCTTACTCAGGGGTCGAGTTTCCTGAATCCGAACGCGATCGCCCATCTTACATGAATTCTCCTCATCGTGAGCCTTATAGTGCTTCGTCCGCACGATAATCTTCTGATATTTGGGGTGAGAGGCACGACTTTCAACCGCAACCACTACCGTCTTATCCATCTTGTCGCTGATGACCAAACCGATCAGTTCCTTGGTTGCCATTTATGCCTCACCTCCTTCATTTTGGTTAGAATTGGTGTCTTGATCGGTGATTGAAACGTCTGTTTCCTGCACATCCTCACTAGGTTGCTCTGATTGAGCAGTAGCAAGCGATCGCTCCCCCTCCACCGTCATTAATTGAGCCAAGCGATGCTTCTTATGCTTAAACTCATGAGTCTTTTCCAACTGCCGTGTCGCCTTTTGGAAGCGCAAGTCGAATAGCTCTTTCTTCGTTTCAGTAATAGCTTCTTGCAACTCCTCATCGCTTAAAGCACGAGCATCCTTAATCTTGGGTAATGCCATGCTACACCTCCTGAGAATCACGAACCAAAAACTTGGTCTTAATGGGTAACTTGTGGGATGCCAGTCGCATCGCCTCACGGGCAACTGGTTCAGCAACACCATCCATTTCAAACAAAATCCGACCAGGCTTCACCACCGCAACCCAAAACTCTGGGTTCCCTTTACCGGAACCCATCCGGGTTTCAGCCGCACGCATGGTTACAGGCTTATCTGGGAAAATGCGAATCCAAATCTTTCCACCCCGTCTTACGTAACGAGTCATGGCTCGCCTGCTTGCCTCAATCTGGCGGGAGGTAATCCAGGATGGCTCAAGTGCTTGCAAGGCAAAATCACCAAAATTAATGGTGTTCCCACGAGTCGCCATTCCTCTCATCCGGCCCCGTTGCTGCTTACGAAACTTCGTTCGTCTGGGACTTAACATTGATACCAACCTCCACAGCGACAAAACACAACATCATTACGCATCATTTGACCGATCCTCAAACTGTTGGCGGCGACGCTGTTGCCGACGTCGGGGCTGAGTTGCCGGGGCTGCACTCTCCTCTTGTCCAGGGACAATTTCGCCCTTGAAAATCCACACCTTAATCCCCAAAATCCCATAGATAGTTTGGGCCGTACGGTAAGAGTACTCAATATCCGCCCTCAGGGTATGCAAGGGTACCTTCCCTTCTCGTGTGTACTCAGTTCGGGCAATTTCTGCCCCATTCAAGCGCCCACTCACCTGAATCTTGATGCCCTCTACCCCAGCACGCTGCGCCCGTTGAATCGCTTGCCGCACCACCCGTCGGAATGATACCCGCCGCTCAAGCTGCTGAACCACATACTCAGCAATCAATTCGGCATCGGCATCAACTCGCATCACCTCAACAACATTAATGCGAATATGACGGCTACTGTCCTTTAACTCTTTCTGGAGTCCTGTTCTTAGAGCATCAACCCCTGCCCCACCTCGCCCCACAACTACCCCTGGACGAGCGGTGTAGATCTCCAAATCAACTTGATCCGCTTTGCGCTCAATCCGAACCTTAGAAATCCCAGCATTATTCAACGTCTTGGTCACATAATCTCGAATGAGATAATCTTCCTGCAACAAGCCTGGATAGCGCTTAGAGTCAGCGAACCACTGCGACCGATGTTCCTGCGTAATTCCTAACCGAAATCCTGTTGGATGTATTTTCTGTCCCACAACCTCGCCTCAACCTTGTAAATTAACCCAATTTGCAGCCATCAATGAAATGAACATCCGAGATATTTTCTAGAAAATAGTCGAAACATTACCTGTAAATGATTATTCGTCTAGCCCTGGTGCTACAGCTAGGGTGATGTGGCAAGTTGGCTTACGAATCATGTAGGCTCGTCCCTGTGCCCTTGGACGGTAGCGCCGTAACGACGGCCCTTGGTCTGCGCGGGCTTCACTCACCACCAAAGTGGCCCGATCATAGCCCTCATTATGTTCTGCATTCGCAGCCGCTGAGCGCAGCAGCTTAAGGACAGGATCACAAGCGCGATAGGGCATGAATTCTAAGATAATCAGAGCTTCGCGATATGACCGTCCTCGAATTTGATCCAAGACCCGACGCACTTTGTGGGGGGACATGCGCACATAGCGGACCACTGCCTTGACCTGCTTTTCAGTTCCTACAGCCATCGCTTTCTCCTAACTAAAAGTACCTTTAACACCAACATTCCTTAAACAACCCTTAATGATTTTTGGCAGTGTTTACCTACGGCACTGCTTCGCTTAACGACGGGCCTTTTTGTCAGTTTTGGCATGTCCTCTGAATGTGCGTGTTGGAGCAAATTCCCCCAACTTGTGCCCTACCATCTGTTCCGTGATAAATACAGGGACATGTTGTCGCCCGTTGTGAACAGCAACAGTATGACCAATCATTTGAGGCAAAATAGTGGACGCACGAGACCACGTTTTAATAACTTTTTTTTCCTGCTTTGCATTGAGTGCTTCAATTTTTTTCAACAGGTGGTCGGCTATAAACGGACCTTTCTTTAGAGAACGCGCCATAGATTATTTCCTTGAAAGAAGACCAACTAACTACTAGGCTATGTGATGATTCGTACACTATCTGGTGAACATAGCAAAACCAAATCTTCTACCGAAAAGGTTAAGCATTCCGGCCACCACGACCCCGTTTGGAAGACTTGCGTCGTCGTCTTACGATTAGAGAACTACTCGCCTTCTTCGCCTTACGAGTTTTCTTCCCTAACGCTGGCTGACCCCAAGGTGTTACCGGCCCACTGCGTCCAATAGGAGCACGCCCTTCACCACCACCGTGGGGATGATCGCAAGGGTTCATGACACTGCCTCGGACTTGGGGGCGACGGCCCAGCCAGCGGGTTCGGCCGGCCTTGCCCAAGCTAAGGTTACGCATGTCAGCATTACCAACCTGCCCAATGGTGGCGTAGCACTCTTTCCGTACCATGCGGACTTCACTAGAAGGAAGCTTCAGCGTGACGTAGTTACCCTCTTTTGCGACGAGTTGGGCTGAGGTTCCTGCTGCCCGAACAATTTGACCACCCCGACCTGGGTACAATTCAACGTTGTGGAC
>JBFRWC010000436.1:0-8056 GCA_051439365.1 Leptolyngbyaceae cyanobacterium | reverse complement strand
CACGGATATTTTGGACGTCTAATCTTCCAATATGCATCCTTCAACAACTCACGTTCCTTGCACTTCTTCTTAGGAGCATGGCCCGTTGTCTTTATCTTGTTCACATCACTAGGTATCTCAACAATGGCGTTCAACTTGAACGGATTCAACTTCAACCAGTCGATCATTGACTCTCAGGGTCGTGTGATTGGCACTTGGGCGGACATCATCAACCGTGCCAACTTGGGTATGGAAGTAATGCATGAGCGTAACGCTCACAACTTCCCCTTGGACTTGGCAGCAGTAGAAGCTCCTTCCATCAACGGTTAATCCTGGGTTGAGTGAGCAAGTCATCTCGTCTGCACAGCGTTTGAATAGCAGCTTGTAGCTGAACCGTGAAGGCACCTTCTCCTGAGGGTGCCTTTTTTACAGTTGACGTGAGCGATCGCCCATGCAAACAGAAATTCATGTAGCAAATAACACCTTCATTGCTCGTACATTCTTACACTGATAGAGATGGGCATTTCCTCTGAAGGTTGAGATCCTAACTATAATTAGCATTTTTCGATTTAGGCTTTGTCTAAACTTCTGATTTCGCCTAAGTACATAAAGTTCTTATAGATACTTAATCTAGGTTACTTACGCAAGAGATTCAGGCTAGGATGAACAGGACAGGATTGCATCTCCCAGATTGAAAACCAAGCCAGATTCGGTAATTGGTCAATAGTGCAAATGGGACGTGAATAAGGTGGGTGAATAATCATGGGCAATCCAGAACATGTGGCGATCGCCAAACAAGGAGCCGAAGCGTTAGAGCAATGGGCACAACAGAACTCTGACCGACAGCTCGATTTAAGCAATACAAATCTAAATTTCATTGATCTGAGTGGGGCAAACTTGCGTTCTGCTAACCTTCATGCAGCGATCCTCCACGATGCCAACCTGCGCAACGCGGATCTGAGTCGGGCGAACCTTCGTGATGCTGATCTCAGTGGGGCGAATCTGCGTGGAGCGAATCTCAGCGAGAGCTGCATCACCGCTGCGAACTTTCACTACGCAGACCTCGATTCGGCCAATCTCAGTGGGGCAGAACTCTCTTCTGCGAACTTTGAAGATGCCAACCTGACCTCTGCCAACTTACACGATACCAACCTTCACTCAGGCACCCTGACCTCTGCTGACCTGCGATCTGCGAATCTCAACTCTGCCAGCCTGAATTCTGCGATCCTCGACCGGGCTGACCTGCGCTATGCGGATCTCAGCTCTACAGACTTGATCAGTGCTAACCTGATGAATGCGGATCTGCGAAATGCTGACTTGATTGGGGCCCATCTCAATTCTGCGGATTTGCACAATGCAAATCTGAGTGCTGCTAACTTCCGAGGGGCTGATTTGAGTTCTGCCAATCTCAGTTCTGCCAACCTGAGTGCTAGTAATCTCAGCTATGCCTATTTACGGGAGGCCAACTTACGGGATGCAAATCTGACGACAGCTAACCTCCGCTACGCAAAGCTGAGCTTTGCGGATCTGATTGGTGCCAATCTAGATCACGCTGATCTCCGTTATGCCAAACTTAGTTCTGCTGATTTAATCGGCACGACCCTTAATGCGGTCGATCTGCGCAACGCTAACCTGAACTCTGCTGACTTTCGCTATGCCGAACTGAAGGATGCCAATTTAAGTGCGGTGCAAGCATTACACACAACGTTTACGCAGGCAACATTAACGGGGGCTTGCATCAAAGGTTGGATCATTAATAGCCAGACCTGCTTAGATCAGGTCATCTGCGACTATATCTTTCTAGATTACAAATCTTGGACCAGTCACTACTCAGAACGTCATCCGCTGGATGATGATTTTGCCCCAGGTGACTTTGCGCAGTTAGTGCAAAAGTGCATGAAGACGGTGAAGCTGACTTTTCGAGATGGGATCAATTGGGAGGCGTTCACTCAAGTGTTTAAGACCTTGCAGACATTCATTCACTCTGATGAGATCATCCTGCAGGCGATTGAGAGTCAAGACGACGGCACGTTCCTGCTTCGGATTAATCTGCCGCTGCCTGCCAATGCCAATGAGGACCAGCTTGGCAAGTCGATCATGAAAGAATACAACACAGTCTTGAGAGGGCTTGAAGAAAAATACCGGACCCAGTTGCACTTCAAAGAAGCAGAAATTAATCAATATCGCCAGGACAATACAAACTTATGGAAAGTGGTCCAATTTTTGCGCCACAGACCTGTGGTGACAATGCCAATCAATGAGCCAAAGATGGCCAGTGCAGGTCATCGGTTGGTGATGCAATAGGTGGGGCGATCGCCACAGAGTCCACCCCTTAATCAAAGCCACCGACCTGCCCATACGACAAACCAGGATCTTAAATCGGGGACGCCAATCGGTTAGAACTGACCCGCAAGATCTTGGACAATAAGAATAGATAAACGTAACGGGGAGCAAACCATTGTCCAAGTATTTTGCAACAGTGGCCAGAGGGCTAGAAGAAGTAGCAGCGAGGGAATTACAGGCTCTTGGGGCTCAGAAAGTAACGCCGGAGTTCGCCGGGGTGGCCTTTGAGGGCGATCGCGCCCTGCTTTACCGGGTGAATCTCTGGGCCAGAATTCCGTTCCGGATTTTGCTCACCTTAGGTCATTGTCGCTGCCGCCATGCTGAAGAGTTATACCAAGGAGTTCAAACCATCGATTGGTCAGACTATTTGCAGCCGGAGCAAACCCTGGCGGTTCGGGCTACGGGCAAAAATGCCCAACTTAACCACACCCACTACACGGCCCTACAAATCAAAAACGCCATTGTGGATCAGCAACGGCAGGTGATGGGACGACGCTCCAGTGTGGATACTCAGCAGCCCGATGTCTCGATTAATGTGCATGTGCGGGACGATCGTGCCACCATCAGCCTGGATAGCACTGGGGACAGCCTCCACCGTCGTGGCTATCGACCCGCCGTCGGGACCGCTCCCCTGAAGGAAACCTTTGCTGCTGCCTTGTTAGATTTAGCCGAATGGACCCCAGACTTACCCCTGTTTGACCCCATGTGTGGGTCTGGCACCTTTTTGCTAGAAGCGGCCCTCAAAGCCCTCAATATTGCCCCTGGTATCTTTCGCGATCGCTTTGCTTTTGAGCAGTGGCCGGACTTTGATGCTAAGCTGTGGGACCAATTACGGAATCAAGCAGTAGACAAACAGCGATCGCACCTGCCCCACCCCATCATTGGTAGCGATCGGGATGCTGAGGTACTGGAAGAGGCTCAGACCAATTTGTTTTACAGCGACCTTGCCCATCATATTCACCTCAGCCAAGAGGACTTTACTGACATTGAACCCCCGTCCCAACCCGGAATTTTAGTGTGCAACCCCCCCTATGGCGATCGACTGGGAGAGGTGGATGATCTCAGAAGCTTTTACAAACTCATGGGAGATGTGTTTAAGCAGCGGTTCAAGGGCTGGACGGCGTTTGTGCTGAGCGGGAATCCAACCCTCACAAAGCATATTGGCTTGCGGCCATCCAAACGCATGATTGTGTACAACGGTTCCATTGAGTGCCGCTGGCTCAAGTACGAGTTATTTTGATCGCTGGGACGAAGGACTCCAGCCTCCTATAACCCTGCTCGGTGCGTTACGCTGGCGCTAACGACACCCTACGAGTTGACTAACGACACCCTACGAGTTGACGCGTTATTAAGTTCTTATCCAGCACACCACAAAATTTGTGTTGTATTTGTGGATCTTGTCGGGGTTATGCTATCACCCCAGTGGATATCTGAATATCAATTCATCACACCAATATGATATTCAGACACGACCGACTAGAGGAGGAATCAATGATGAACCCATCACAACAGGCCGATCGCCAATGGCTCGATTACCTCTATCGTAAATCTCCCTCATCCACGTTAGAGCTTTTCTTATTGCAAGTTTACTTTTGTTACAAACGAGGGTTGAGTGCTTTGAGAAAGCAGAGCTTACCCTCAGAAAAGGCGGAAACCATACAGGTGAGATGCCAGTGCGATCGCCACAACCAGGTCATGTGGCACGCTTATAACCCAGCACTCAACCTCAGTTTTTCCACCTATTCCCATCGGGCATTACAGGGCTGGCTGACCATTCATAACACGCTGAACGACGTGCTTTCAGCTCCAGCGCAGCAGCGTTCCATTCACCACACCGATCACAACCACACTAACCACAACCACACTAACCACAACCACACTAACCACAACCACACTAACCACAACCACACTGATCATACCGACAAAACCGACTTATCGTCCTCACCCTAGGCATCGATGCCCTAGGATGCTATTGTCCGATCGCCTGTTGGACTTGGCGACGACCGGTCTGGGCTGGGACATAATTTGGGGCGATCGCTAGGGCTTGATTGTAGTAGTCCAAGGCATTGTCATAAAAGGCGATATCCTGATTGGCTTTACCCAAGCCCCACAGGGCGACAACGCTGTTGGGGTCAACAACCAGTAAGTCTTGGCAAGCCGACAGGGCTGATTCGGGTTCGCTTAACTGATTGAGGAGCACGCATCTTTGGGTGAGGGCTGGCAGATATTTGCTATCTAAACTCAGGATTCTCTGATACTCAGTGAGGGCGGCTTCAAAATTTTCGGCTTCGACTAAGGTTTGGGCCGTGACCTGATGGGCGGTAATTTGATAATCTATCTGTCTGGCGATATCCTCGGGCGATTCTTCTGGCTCTAAGTTTTGGACAAGGCGGGCGGCTCGCTCCAAGACCACTGGTGGAGCAACGGTGTCCACAGAATGGAAGAATTGACCTTGTTGAGAGGACCACATACTCCGTTGAATGGCGGTAAACGTCCCCACGATGCTGACAAAGGCGATCGCATACCACGGATTCAACCAGCGACAGCGCCGCCAAACTTGAACGGCGATCGCCATCCCCCCGGCTTCAAGCTGATCTTGCAACCGAGATCTGCCAGTCTGGGCCGTGGGAACAGAGGGTGCCTGAGACGGATAACGATTCTGGGTTTGCCCCCAAGATGGAGTAGCCCCCCCAGAGGGTGGTGTCCCCATCCCGTGGACAGAGGGAGAGCTAGCCGAAGCAGGGTGGGGAACCTCAGCTAAAGACGGGTGGGAAAATTCAAGTTGGGTCGAGGCAGGGGGCATCATTGGGGAGACGGGCATCACCACAGGCGGGGTGGATAAACTCGGTTCTTGCCCAGATCCAAGGTAGACAATGGCTTCGAGGGCTTCGGTGGCGTTGGCATAGCGGGAGCGAAAGTCGTAGCGGACCATTTTGTCTAAGAAATCCGCAAACTTTGGGGTAATGCTGGGAACGCGATCGCGCCAGACCAATTCCCCGCTACGTTCATCGTCGGCGAGCTGATTAGGGGCCACCCCCGTCAAGGCTTGGATACCGATAATCCCTACGGCATAAATGTCGCTGCTGTAGCGGGGGCGACCGCCCAACTGTTCATTGGGAATGTAGCCAACGGTGCCAATGGCAACGGTGTAGTCAGTTTCCCCTGGTTTGGGGGTGAAAAACTGGGTGCTGACCTGTTTGACGGCCCCAAAGTCAATCATGACAATTTTCTGATCCACTTGCCGCCGAATTAAGTTGGCGGGTTTCAAATCCCGATGAATCACCTGTTGCTGATGGACAAACACCAGCACCTCCAAAATTTCTCGCACTAACTGGATGGCTCGGACTTCTGGGATCGGCGCTGATTGTTTGAGTTCTTCAGAAAGCGATCGCCCTTCAATATATTCCTGGGCCAGATAAAACCCATTCCGATCCTCAAAGTGGGCCAGTAATTGGGGAACTTGAGGATGATTGCCCAGCGTATAGAGAACTTCGGCCTCCTGCTCAAACAAGCGTCGGGCCATCGCGGTAGCTTTACGCCCCGACTGTGGTTTGAGCTGCTTCAGCACACATTGAGGTCGCCCTGGTAAGTGGGTATCTTCCGCCACAAATGTATGGCCAAACGCGCCTTCAGAGAGCTGCTTCAGCACCGCATAACGTCCACCGACGAGGGGACGGTTTTGGGCAGGATAAGCCGAGTTATCCTGAGAGTCCTGATTAGAAATTGATGAACTGGCCACTGGTCACGAATACTCAAAGTACGCCCAAACTGTCACGATAGGAGGCCCACACCCTGTCGATAGCTCCCTGACACTCGTGTTCTGTTATGAAACTTAATTTCAAACTTAATTTCAAACTTATTATTTGCAGACTTATTTTTAAGCCTATGCCCCTAGCATCCCGAATATTCACGGTGACGAATACCGTATCATTACTTAGATTACCGTGGTTGCACACAAACTTGTTGAGATTGTCAAGATCCAGTTAAGAACCCAAGAGCGTATTGGGGACACGGGGGGCGATCGCCGGATTTTCACCTCCAATTTGATTGGTGCGGATAAACCAAAGCTGTGCCCCCTGATCCAAGAGAATACTGGTCAATTCATCATGGCTGCGTCGGGGCAGAACGGTGCGCCAGCTAGATAAAGCCATCAGCAGTTGGCGTTGTTTGCTCCAAAGGCGATGATGGGATGGAACGCCCGATAGCTCTGGTAGTGAGTACATCTGGTCTACATTTTCGGTGTTCCTTGCCTGATTGAGGGCAGCTGTCACTTCGTCTAGCCGTTGCTGCCAGTCGCGTCGGATGATGCCGAGGGGTACCAATTGTCGTTCTAGCGATCGCCCCAGGGCCACCAGTTGTTGAAACCGAAGGGTTTGGGGATGGTTGGGATGATCCGCCAACCACTGCTGGATCGCGGGAGAGGCCTCCACCTGTTGTTCGACTCGGCGGATGGTGGCGTAAAGGGCTTGGTTGGAGTCTTGTACACAGGAGGTGATAGGGCTGAGAATGGCTGATCCGGTGCCATCGCCCACGCGGTAGCGGGCCATCGTGATGGTGAGTTGTTGCACAAAGGTCTCGAAGGGAGACAAGATGATGCCGTTAAAGTCATAGTCCTGGGTCACAGGTGGAAACTGGATGACGACATCGGAAACGGGACGGGTGCCCTGCCAACCCCGCTGGATATTGCCCATGTATTCGGCCCATTGCACCGAGCCGGATACAATCCCATCGACGTTATGGGCATAGACTTGGTGGTGGACAATCTGAAAGCGCAGGTCTTGGCTCAGGGGATCACGAATCACTTCAGCGGTGCCAAAGGAAAAATGGCCCGGTGTCACCCCCAGAATCGTCGATTCTCCCTGGTCGCCCCCAATCCCGCCAAATAGGTGGATCACCAGGGCGCGATCGCCCTCCTGCCAGTCCTGTTCCAGAACAGCCATCATGTCTGGGGGTGCGATCGCCCCGTTGGAGGATTGGCCTGAGGAATTGGCGGAGACGGGTGGTGAGGTTTCGGTGGGCCGGACCCACACGGTCGCAGCAGTGTTTTGTTGGGCCATCGCCGGATTGAAGTTTTCAGTGTAAAGATAGGTTTTACCCGCTGTTTTACTGGTGAGGATGCGGGTTGGCTGGAGCCTCACCATGGCACGGGGTTCCAACGCTTGCACCACAAATTGATCCGGTCGTCTCGGCGTTCCATTGCGAACCGCAACAGGGTCAGCCGTAGCATGATCAGCCACGAAATTACCATAGATGTACCAACCATCCGCGTTGAGGGGCGATCGCTCAATTCCATCCAGACTGGTGCGGGGAATCCCGTTCCGATCGGAGATACTCTCTGGAATTCGGACCACTTCAACGGGACCATCAAAGTTCTGGGTTTGGGGATTGAAATGCTGGACTTCAAAATATCGTGATGATGAACCCGCCCCCGACGGCGGAGAAACCGGACCCAGAATCATCACCAACCCGTACCAATGGCCACCAATTTGGGTCGGCATCTGTTCAATTTGTAGCGCTGGAGTTTGGCGCTCTGGGATCAGGCCACCGGTTCCAAGCTGATCCAGGGCACTGACACTCACAGAGCCTTCCAACTGAACAATGACATCATCCCGCGATCGCGCCCCCGCCAGGGATTGCAGCGGTCCCACCATCAGCCAACCATTCAACCGAGTTGGATGCACCGCCCCCCGGTGTTGACTGGCGATCGCCTCATCTGAGAACTCTAGGGGTTGGG